>NZ_JABXKO010000082.1:0-14297 GCF_017114965.1 Nostoc sp. JL31 | reverse complement strand
CATTTACGTCATTTTCAAAAATACAGCATTTACGAGTGCACCTGCGGAATGTGGGTTAAAATACATGACCCTAGAAACCTTTGGGACTTTAGTTACTTACGGTGCAGATATGCGCTGCGGTTGGCCTAAACGGTTTACTGATGGTTTCCAACGCTTCTGGGAGCGTGTTGCTTGGGGACTAAATGTCCGCTTGAATATTGACATCAAGGAAATCAAGCGTGGGGCAATTACACGAGTGCGGTTGACTGAGCAAGAGCAGATTCTTGACAAGATTGTTACCCATGAAGAAGTTTTAGAATTTGACTATCTGGTTTTAGCTTGTCCGTTGACGCTGAATGTCCTCAACACCTTTCTCGACTTGTCGTCAGCAGAAAAAGACCTATTTGAGCAGATTATTCTCAATCCCTACAGTTTGATTACCTATCTGATTCCCGAACTGGAAATGCCAACCCCGGTAACTAATGTCATTCCCTTAAATGTGGTGGGGAATCCCTGGTTTATCGCTCAACAGTTTGCTGACAATGACCTGATTGCTTTTTACACTCGCCTAGATCGTGAGGAAAAAATTACTAAAGCAGATGTTCTCCAAGGGATTCAAAAGACATTAGAGAATTTGGGAGTGCAAGTAGATGATGATTACTACACCTACGATAAGTGGCCTTACTTTCCTCACGTTACTTCAGAAGTCATGCAAGCGGGATTTTACGATCGCTTAGAAGCCCTGCAAGGTCAACGCAAGACCTTCTATGTGGGAGGATTATTGAATTTTGAATTGGTTGAGACTATTGTGGAGTATTCAAAAAGTTTAGTCGAGAAGAACTTTTAGTCTAGAAAACTTCTTTCTCCCTTGAAGTAAATAGACTTCTTGCATCTATAGCAATTCTCAATTGCGTGAAATACAGACCTAGCAGCCCCTTAAGAGCTAGCGTAAGCCTCTCTCGCCTCTCTCCTAAAAGGCTACGGTGTACATACAAGTCTGAAATAGCTGATTAATAAGTGTTTTACCCCACCCTAACCCTCCCCGATGCATTGGGGAGGGAACTAGATTCCTGTTTCCCCCCAATGCATCGGGGGGATTAAGGGGGGTAATTCGACTTCTGCGCACACGGTAGCCTAAAAGGAGAGCTTTTGATAAACATAATTTTGAGCCACTTTCCAGTAGCGCGAGAAGCGTTTCAAGTCGATATAGCCGTCATAGTCAAAAAATGGTTCTACCTCTAGCACTTCCACTGCTATAGAAGGCTTCATTTGATTACAGATATCATCAAATCGGGGACTGGGGCTATGGGCTGTGACAACTAAATTAGCATCATTTTCTTGAGCAAAAGCTAAAATTTCTTGTGCCACATTGCCACGGCGGATAACAACAGGTAACTCTAGCAAACATTCGTAGATAAAAGTCAGGCGTTTAAGGCTCAATTGCCATTCCTCTATCAAAGCCTCGTCCCAAACCCAAATAGCTGGGACATCAGGGTATTTTTGCAATGTGGGATTATTTGGACTGAGGCAATCTCCATGCACCCAAACAATTGGTTTATTCATTTTTTACCTTTCTTTCCATGCTGCCAACTTTGGCTATTAGGTTGTTTGCTAAATTTGCCTTTAGGAAAAAGTCGCTGTTCTAATTCTTCATAACTGCCTTCAAAATCACAATGACCGTAAAGCGGACATTTCTGGCAATAAAGGCTTTTGGTGTAGCGTTCTAAGTTTTCACGGTTGAAAAAATACGGTTTCTGACTAAAGGTGCTAGCAACCCACTGCCATGACATATTATTACTAGCAGGATCTCCATCTAAAAGGTGTTCGAGAAACCACTTGGCTCCTGCTTGCCAACGAATACGCCGCCAATGGACAATATAAGCCGCTAGCCACATTCGGGCGTGGTTATGTAAATAGCCAGTTTCTCTCAAATCACGACTGAAACTGTCAATGCAAACCCTGCCTGTAGTTCCTTCTTTAATATCTTGTGGTAATTCGGGTGCATATTCGCTCACAGTGTAACCAGTTTTGTACTCTTCCTGGTCTTGCCAGATTTCATCCCCTAACTTCATATACAACCGTTGCCAGTAGTCGCGCCAACCTAACTCGTTAATTAGTTTCGTAGCATCATCTTGGTGTTGTACCTGGTCAATAACATAATCTCGAATTTCTCGCAAACTCAAAACGCCATAGCGGATGTAAGGTGAAAGACGCGTGACTGCGCCTGCGAAGAAATTACGTGTTTGGGCGTAGCGAAGGGGATCAATTTTTTGCAGCGCTTTTTGTGCCGCTTTGCGTCCCCCCACAGTTTCGCTGATGTGGTCATCGCGTTCTGCTGCACCAGGGAATTGTTCGCGCAGGTAGGCTACCAACTCATCGCGGTTAGTAAATTGGCGTTGCATATCTTTAGGCATTGTCAGCAAATATGAATAGTTAGGTGCGATCGCTCAATACTCAATATATGTACAATTCTAAAGCGATATCTACAACAGGCCACGCCTACACAATCTCTCTCACTCCATGAGCAACATTCCCCAAGTCGGACAACCAGCGCCAGATTTCTCCACCCCTGACCAAAATGGCAACTCAGTCACTCTCGACGACCTCAGCAGTCAGTGGGTTGTCCTCTACTTCTACCCCAAAGATGACACACCGGGCTGTACCACCGAAGCGAAAGATTTCACCGACTTGTATCAAGACTTCAGCGCACTAGGAGCGAAAATTTTAGGCGTAAGTCCAGATTTGGGTAAGTCCCATTGTAAATTTATCAGCAAACATAACTTGTCAATCACCCTTTTAAGTGACCCAGAACATCTTTTAATCGAAGCCTACGGCGCTTGGCGGTTAAAAAAGTTTATGGGCAAAGAATATATGGGTGTTGCTCGGTCAACTTTTCTAATTTCATCTGATAGAATTATTGTCTATACTTGGCCCAACGTAAAAACCAAAGGTCATGCTCAAGCAGTTTTAACTAAATTGCGAGAATTAGCAACCACTTAATGCCACTGGATGCTAGAAACTGCTAGCGTGATAATTAAAGTCAGGAATTAGACTTTTCGCAGTTGAAATAAACATGATTCAAGTCATCCAAGCCCAAAATGTTACTCTTGCCTACTTAAAATAGTTATATTGCATCTTTGAAATGAATTATGGTTCAACTTATCCAAGCACAAAATGTCGGGCTTGCCTATTTGGAAGAAAGATTTAGTCTCCAGCTAGCCGAAGATGAGGCATTCTTCACAGAATGGTTGGGAAAATTACCGGAAATTACAGATTTAGAAAAGCAAGATTTAGACAGAATAAAACTTCATTTTCTCTGTTTAGTCAAGCATCCTCCTTTGTCAGAAGAAACGGTAAAATTAGTAGTTTTATCTCCTTTACTCAATTTAGCTGGATTTTATGACGAGCCTTTTTATATAAGAGGCGAGCAATCAATAGAAATTTCTGCGGAAGATGAAGGAGAAATTATTAGAGGTAGAATTGATGTTTGAATTATTCAAGAACAATTTTGGTTGTTAGTAATTGAATCTAAAAGGTCTAGCTTTTCTCTTTTAGAAGCTGTACCTCAAGCACTTGTTTCTATGCTGGATAATCATAGTCAAGACAAACCTGCTTTTGGATTAGTAACAAATGGTAGTGATTTTATTTTTCTGAAACTTACCAAAGAAAATCAGCCAAAGTATGCTATGTCTGACCAATTTACACTTTTGAAACGAGAAAGTGAACTGCATCAGGTTCTAAGCGTATTAAAAAATTTGAGTCAAAGTTTGAGTTAATAATTATGTCTGTTCGTCCTATATACCTTGATTGCCACGCTACTACAGCTTTAGATGAACGGGTATTAGCAGCAATGATCCCTTACTTCACAGAAAAATTTGGCAACCCAGCAAGTATTAGTCATGTTTACGGTTGGGAAGCAGAAGCTGCTGTTAAGCAAACGCGAGAAATTTTAGCCACAGCAATCAACGCCACACCAGAAGAAATTGTGTTTACCAGTGGTGCAACAGAAGCAAATAATCTAGCTATAAAAGGTGTTGCTGAAACTTATTTTAAAAAAGGTCAGCATATTATTACTGTTGTCACTGAACATGGTGCAGTAATCGATCCTTGTAATTATTTAAAAAGTCTTGGTTTTGAAATTACTATTCTCCCTGTGCAAAAAGATGGATTGATTGATTTAACTGAGTTAAAAAACGCTTTCCGTCCTGAGACAATCTTAGTATCGGTGATGGCTGCAAATAACGAAATTGGTGTGTTGCAGCCATTGGCAGAAATTGGGGAAATGTGCCGCGATCGCGATATCATTTTCCACAGCGATGCCGCGCAAGCTATTGGTAAAATTCCCTTAGATGTGCAAGCGATGAAAATTGACTTGATGTCGCTAACAGCACATAAAGTATATGGACCCAAAGGCATTGGAGCGCTATACGTCCGCAGACGCGATCCCAGAGTACAACTGGCTCCCCAGCAGCACGGCGGCGGACATGAGCGGGGGATGCGTTCTGGGACATTGTATACACCGCAAATTGTTGGCTTTGGCAAAGCTATAGAAATCGCTTTGGCTGAACAAGCGACAGAAACCCAACGCCTCACCCAATTAAGACAAAGATTATGGGAACAGCTATCGCAAGTTGAAGGAATTCATCTCAACGGACATCCTCAACAGCGACTGGCGGGAAACTTGAGTATCAGTGTTGAGGGAGTGGATGGAGCCGCGCTTTTGCTAGGATTGCAGCCAGTAATGGCCATATCTTCTGGTTCTGCTTGCTCGTCGGCACATACTGCACCTTCTCATGTTCTCACAGCATTGGGACACCCCCAACAGCTAGCTTATGCCTCGATCAGGTTTGGCATTGGCAGGTTTAATACAGAAGAGGAGATTGATATTGTGGCGAAACATGCCATCGCTACCATTCAAAGTTTACAAAATAAACGGTAAGCACCCTTGTAGAGATGTAGCAATGCTACGTCTCTTAAATTTTAGCAAAGCTTTGAAAACGCTCCTCAATACCAGCGTTGCCCTGTAAGCCACCTGTGTGTACCAGCAGCAATGAGTCACCTCTACTAAAAAATCCCTGCTGTAGTAAATCCATCACTCCGTAAAACATTTTGGCGGTATATACGTAATCAAGGGGTACACCATGTTCCTGTGTAAACTGTTGGCTGAACAGTAGTAACTCATCGTTCACCTTTGCATAACCGCCAAAGTGGTAATCACATACTAATTCCAAGGAAGCGGGAGAATTATATGGTGTGGGTAAATCAGAGGCGAGGTAATTTGTCAACAAACTTTCGATTTCTTGGGCAAGAAATGCCCCATTTTTTAATACAGGAAAAGCGATCGCTCTTTGTCCTGCATTCAACGAAAGCGCAATCCCCGCCAGTGTGGTAGCTGTACCGCAGGCTACGCAGATACGATCGAATGCGATTGTACTACCAACTATTTCTATACAGCCGCGCACACCATTTAAATTACTCCCGCCTTCGGGAATGATAAACACCTCGCCGAAGCGTTGTTGCAGATATTCTTCTAACGCTGGTGTGTTGCGCTGTCGATACATTTCGCGGTTCAGATACACAAGCTGCATACCCTGTTGTACAGCAAAACTCAGCGTCGGGTTTAATGGTAGCCTCTCCTCGCCACGAATTACGCCGATGGTGCGAAAACCAAAAAGATTACCAGCCGCCGCAGTTGCATAGATGTGATTGGAATAAGCACCGCCAAAGGTTAGCAGGGTTGTAAAATTTTTCTCCTTGGCCTCCAAAAGATTGTATTTCAGCTTAAACCACTTATTGCCGTTAACCCACGGGTGCATGAGATCCAAACGCAGCACATACAGATCGACACCAGCGTGACGGGCGATTTTGCTGTTGATTTGTTGTATGGGAGGAGGAAGAAAGGTTAACGACATGCGTAAACATTTTAACTTAGTATTTACATTTTCTCACATCCATTATTGAAGAGAAAAGTAATGATAAACATCGAGCAATTCAATGGTAAATCAAGCTAAATAATGAATAAAACTTTCTGATGATTAGCTTTAGAAATTGACATTTTACTAATTGACTATTTCAAGTAAATATAAGAGACAGAACACCCGCTTCAGATAATAATCTTTTTGGAGAGAACAAATGGTTGCACTCATAGAGCTTACTCAAGTTACTCCCAGCCCAGGACGTTTGACGATTCAAACTGTTGAAATTGCTCCTCAAACGACAGCTATTCGTTGTCTCGACTGGGATAGAGAACGTTTTGATATCGAGTTCGGTTTACGTAATGGTACAACCTATAATTCTTTCTTAATTCAGGGAGAAAAAATTGCCTTAGTTGACACATCTCACCGCAAGTTTGAGGAATTATATCTTGAGGTAGTGGCGGGATTAATCGATCTGACTAAAATAGATTACTTGATTATTAGCCATACAGAACCAGACCACAGTGGCTTAGTGAAAAATATTTTAGAATTAGCTCCCTCTATTACTGTTGTTGGTGCTAAGGTAGCTATTCAATTTCTAGAAAATATGGTTCACCAGCCTTTTAAATCAATACAGGTGAAAAGTGGAGAGCGATTAGATTTAGGCAACGGACACGAATTAGAATTTATCTCTGCACCTAACTTACACTGGCCTGACACAATCTTGACCTATAACCATAAAACTTCCACTCTCTACACCTGTGATGTGTTTGGGATGCACTACTGTGATGACCACACTTATGATGAAAATATCACCTTACTTGAGGAAGATTTTAAATATTATTATGATTGTCTTATGGGACCAAATGCCCGGTCTGTTTTGGCAGCTTTAAAGCGGATTGAAAAGTTAGAAATAGCAACTGTTGCTACAGGACATGGTCCTTTATTACAACACTCTATCTCTGAATGGCTTGGACGGTATCAAAACTGGAGTTTAGAACAAGCAAAAAGAGAGACTTTAGTGGCTCTATTTTATGTGGAAGATTACGGACATAGCGAGCATTTAGTCCGTACAATAGCACATGGATGCGCGAAAACAGATGTGGCAATAGAATTAGTAGACTTCAATAGTGCCGAGCCTCAAGAAGTGCGAGAATTAGTTGCACAAGCCTCTGGTTTAGTAATTGCCATGCCAGCCCAATCTTCGGCAATGGCTCAAGCGGCTTTAAGCACTATTTTAGCTGCTGTTAATAAGAAACAAGCAATTGGTTTATTAGAGTCTGGAGGTGGAGAAGATGAACCAATTTACCCGTTACGCAATAAGTTTCAAGAACTAGGATTAACTGAAGCGTTTCCACCTATTTTAGTTAAAGAAATTCCTACTCAAGCAACAGAACAGCTTTGTGATGAAGCAGGGACAGACTTGGGTCAATGGCTGAACCGCGATCGCACCATTAAACAAATCAAATCTATCAATACTGAGCTAGAAAAAGCTTTAGGTCGGATTAGCACAGGATTATACATTATCACCGCCAAAAAGGGAGAAATTCAGAGTGCGATGTTGGCTTCATGGGTGACACAAGCCAGTCTTGAGCCTTTGGGAGTAGCGATCGCAGTATCCAAAGATCGGGCAATTGAATCCTTGATGCATGTTGGCGATCGCTTTGTTTTAAATGTTTTAGAAGAAGGCAAATATCAAGGATTAATGAAACATTTTCTCAAACGTTTTGCCCCTGGTGCAGATAGATTTGCGGGAGTAAAAACATATCCAGCCACCAATGAATCACCCGTTTTAGCTGAAGCTTTAGCTTACATGGAATGTGAAATTACTAGCCGCATGGATTGTGGAGATCATTGGGTAATTTATAGCACAGTCCAAACTGGAAGAGTTTCCAAGTTAGATGCACTTACTGCCGCCCATCACCGCAAAATTGGCAATCATTATTAAATAGTCATTGGTCATTTGTCATTGGTCATTGGTCATTAGGCTCCCTGCCCCCTCTGCTCCACACAGACGCGATGAATCGCGTCTCTACAAAATCACAAAAAACTATGTATAAATCTGTTGAAGACACCCCGATTACGATGTACGAAATCAATCGAGGGCGCGTTGTCCGAAGCTTGGAATTTATCCAAGATGTAATTGTAATTTCTTTGTGTATCGGTTTATTTAGCTTCATGGTGCTTCAGGTGAGGGATATGTTTCTCTCCTTACTTCCGCCTCTAGATTTTCATGCTGTTACTGCCGATATTCTCTTTTTACTTATCTTAGTTGAGCTATTCCGATTGTTGATTATTTACTTGCAAGAACATCGAGTATCTATTGGGGTAGCTGTTGAAGTTTCCATCGTTTCCGCTTTGCGGGAAGTCATTGTTAAAGGTGTTCTAGAAACAAGTTGGAGTCAAGTTTTAGCAACTTGTGCCTTTTTATTAGTCCTGGGAGTACTACTATTTCTCCGAGTTTGGCTACCCCCTACTTTTGAAGGTATCGACCCAGAACAAGAAGTCTCTAAACGCTATAGAAGCCGAGCAAAGTCTGAACTAACACAAACCAATGGTCATTAAAAATAGGGAGTTAGGAGTTAGGAGTTAGGAATTGGGGAGATGAGGGAGACAAGGATAATAACCAATGCCCAACGCCCAACGCCCCATGCCCCATGCCCCATGCCCATATTAAGAGAGGTTATTATGTCTGCTGCCACATTAACGCCCAACCATAGCAGAGATGTACAAGTTGCTGAAATTGGTAAAAATACTCTGATTTTACGATCGCGGACTTGGGACAGACTAAAATTTGAGGTGGAATATTCCCGTCAACGGGGAACTACAGCGAATTCTTATCTGATTCAAGCTGATAAAAAGGCTTTAATTGACCCTCCCGGCGAATCTTTTACCGAAATTTACCTTGAGCAGCTAGCACAACGTCTAGATTTCATCTCCCTCGATTACATTGTTCTCAGTCATGTCAACCCGAACCGCAGAGCAACCTTGCAAGTATTGCTCTCTCTGGTTCCTCAAGCCACTCTCATTTGTTCTCGCCCCGCCGCCAATGCTCTCAACGCTGCCTTTCCCGAATTTGAATCACCTATTCAAGCGATGCGATCGCAGGATACTCTAGATTTAGGACAAGGACATCTTCTATCATTTATCACCGTACCAACTCCCCGCTGGGCGGATGGGCTTTGTACCTACGATCCCGCCACAAAAATTCTCTATACAGACAAACTTTTCGGCGCTCATATTTGCGAAGATACTTTGTTTGATGAAGATTGGAAGGGATTAGATGCGGAACGTCGTTACTATTTTGAATGTCTCCATGCGCCCCAAGCAAAACAAGTCGAAGTAGCCTTAGATAAAATATCGCTTTTGGGAGCCAGATGTTATGCCCCAGCACACGGGCCAGTTGTGCGTTACAGCTTGAGTCGTTTTACTTATGATTACCGTCAATGGTGTCAAGGACAAAAATCTCAAGAATTGAGTGTCGCTTTGCTCTATGCTTCTGCTTATGGAAATACAGCAATCCTAGCGAATGCGATCGCTCAAGGTTTGATCCAAAATGGAGTTAATGTAGAATCAATCAACTGTGAACTAGCCGATTCTGCGGAGATTAACCGCATTGTAGAATCCTGCGATGGCTTGATTATCGGCTCACCCACTTTAGGCGGCCATGCACCGACTCAAATTCAAACTGCTTTAGGAATAGTTCTCTCGGTGGCGGCTAAAACTAAGTTAGCTGGGGTGTTTGGTTCTTACGGCTGGAGTGGCGAGGCAATAGATTTAATCGAAAGCAAGCTCAAAGATGCTAATTATCAACTAGGGTTTGAAACAATTCGGGTGCGTTTCAGCCCTACTCCTGAGATTCTCCAGCAGTGTCAAGAAGCCGGTGCTTTTTTTGCCCAAAACTTGAAGAAAACCAAAAAACTGCGGACTTCCCGTCAGATTGTCACAGAAACTCATGTAGATCGTACCGAACAAGCAGTGGGGCGAATCATTGGTTCTCTGTGTGTTGTGACAACTCGTGATGAAGAAACTCACAAAGGGGTTTTAACTTCTTGGGTATCGCAGGCAACTTTTAATCCGCCAGGAATTATGATTGCGATCGCTAACGAGCAAAATGCAGATTTAATGCATCATCCTGGCGATAAATTTGTGCTGAACATCCTCAAAGAAGGAAGAAATGTGCGGCGCTATTTTTCTCGTCATAGCACTTTAGGCGATAATCCCTTTGCAAATCTTGCCACAAAAACTGCTCTGAATGGTTGTTTGATTCTGAATGAGGCATTAGCCTATTTAGAATGTACAGTGCAAAATCAGCTTCAATGTGGCGATCGATGGTTAATTTATGCCGTTATCGATGGTGGTGAAGTGTTGGAAAATGCTGGTGTCACGGCTTTGGAACATCGGAAATCTGGCAGCTATTATTAATCTGACTGTTCACTCGACTTCTTGCAGAAGTGGGGAAAAGGGTAAAGGTATAGAATTTTCCTTTACCCTTTAACCGAATGGCACTAAGAAAAAATACAGCCCTACTACACAAGCCTTTGGGCTTTTCTTAGTGCCATTCCCCTTTAACTATTAATATGCACTCCAACATCTTGCAAAAGTTACTTTTGCAAGATGTCTACTTTTATCTAGAAAACTTCTCTGTTTGTAGAGCTACGGTGTATAACACACAAGTCTTTTAGAGTTGCAATGCTATTGTTTTAGTTGCACGAATAGTCAGGTGATATATTTTAAGGCGAATTCTTGACTGTGTTCAGTAGGGTAGTGAAACGGGCATCATAAAATTATCAACTGTAAAATTTTTAATGCCTTTATACGAATGTTAATATCTTCCACTGCTTTGACATCGCTTGATCTGGAGTCAGCGATTATTCGCAATCCGCTGAGCGTTTCACCAAGTACATCTGTGATGGCGGCAATTGGTCAGATGAGTGGTAGTCATACTGTGTGTTCATCTTCAAGAGAAGCAAATATTGAAATTGAAGCCCTACAGCTTGAGGTGCGCTCAAGTTGCGTGTTGATTGTTGAAAAGAATCAGTTATTAGGCATTTTTACTGAACGAGACGTGGTTCGTCTTACTTCTCAAAGGCGAACACTAGAAAATCTGGCAATTGTTGATGTCATGTCACATCCAGTCATTTCCTTACACCAATCTGCATTTACTGATTTGTTCTTAGCTGTGAATCTACTCCAGCAGTATCGCATTCGCCACTTGCCCCTACTCAATGACCAAGACGAAATTGTTGGAATACTGACTCATGAAAGCTTGCAGCAATTGTCACGTCCAATAGATTTGCTGCACCTGCGCCAAGCGGGAGATGTGATGACTTCAAAAGTGATTTGTGCGGCTCCAAGTGTCTCGATGCTAGCGATAACTGGACTGATGGCAGAAAATCGGGTCAGTTCGGTGGTGCTTGTGGAAGAACGACTGGCACAAGGTCAACTCATACAAATACCGATTGGCATTGTGACAGAGCGAGATATTGTTCAATTTCAAGCATTGGAACTGAATTTTGAAGACGTTCAGGCGCAGGTAGTCATGAGTACACCTGTTTTATCAATCAGCCCTGAGTACTCTTTGTGGAAAGTTCAAGAGGCAATGCGGCAATATTTAGTTAAGCGGATAGTAGTCACTGGAGCTCAAGGAGAGTTATTGGGGATACTGACTCAGAGCAGTATTTTGAAAGTACTCAATCCAGTCGAGCTAACTAATTTAGTTGGAGTCTTGGAATATCATGTGAATCGGTTAAAAGCAGAAAAATTAGCACTACTCCAAAATCGTAACGCCGAATTAGAGCAGCAAGTTCAAGAACGTACAGCTACACTCAAGGCAAAAGTAGAGCAGGAAAAATTAATTGCAACTATTGCTACTCAGGTTCGCTCTTCGCTCAACCTACAGGATATTCTTAACACAACAGTTATTGAAGTGCGATCGCACTTCAACTGCGATCGCGTCATGATCTGGCAGTTTCAACCTGACTGGAGCATGGTTGTGGTTGCAGATTCCGTAGGCAATGATTATATTTCTTATCTGGGTAAACAGGTTTACGATAGCTGTTGTACTACTAATTTGTTTGATTTATATTGCCACGAAAAAATTCGAGTTGTGTCTGATATCTACACAATGCAGATGAGTGATTGTCACCGAGAACTACTAGAAAGCTTACAGATTAGAGCAAAAATTTTGGTTCCGATTATCCAAGGTAACAACCTGTGGGGATTACTGAACGTGGTTGAAAGCTTTGCTCCTCGACAGTGGGAAGCGGAAGAAATTGCTCTGGTGCAACAGCTTTCGACCCAGATGGCGATCGCAATTCAACAAGCTACTGCTTATCAACAGCTGAAAACTGAACTTGCAGAACGGCAAAAAACAGAAGCGGATCTCCGGCAAAGCGAACAACGATATGCTTCTTTAGCTGCCGCCGTTCCAGTCGGCATTTTCCGAACCGATGCTCAAGGAAACTGTTTTTACGTTAATGAACGCTGGTGTTCTCTTACCGGACTAACTTCTGAAGAAGCAGCCGAAACCGGATGGATTAAAGGACTTCATGCCGATGAACGAGAAAAAGTTTTAAATAAGTGGTATTCTGCAATTCGAGAAAATGGTCATTTCCGACTAGAGTATCGATTTCAAAAGCCTGATGGCACGGTGACTTGGGTATTTGGACAAGCTGTTGCAGAGTACGATGCCGCAAGAAAAATCACAGGATATGTTGGTACAATCACTGATATCAGCGAACATATTGCTGTACTGCGCGATCGCCAAAACGCAGAAGAACAGCTAGTTTATAATGCATTGCATGATGCTCTAACTGACTTACCCAACCGTAACCTACTGATGAAGCGGCTAGAATTAGCTCTGAATCGAGCTAACCGCATAGAAACATATTACTTCGCGGTTTTGTTTCTCGACATGGATCGGTTCAAAATCATCAATGATAGCTTAGGGCATTTAACAGGCGATCAACTACTAACAGTTATTGCTCAGAAACTAAAATCCCAGATTCGCTCTGTAGATTTAGCGGCCCGGCTGGGTGGTGATGAATTTGTGATCTTGCTTGAAGACATCGACAGTATTGAAGATGCCGTTGCTGTTGCTGAACGTATATTGGCAGAATTTCAAGCTCCATTAATGGTCAATAGATATGAAGTCTTTATCACCACCAGCATCGGTATTGTTTTAGGAACCAAAAATTATCTTCAAGCCTCCGATTTGATTCGAGATTCAGATATTGCTATGTATCGAGCCAAGAGTCAAGGTAAAAACTGCTATAGAATCTTTGATGTTGAGATGCACACTCAAGTACTTAAACGGCTCAATTTAGAAAATGACCTTCGTAAGGCTATCGAACGAGAGGAATTTATCATATACTATCAACCAATTATCGATCTAAATAGAAACCATGTTATTGGGTTTGAAGCTTTAGTACGCTGGCAACACCCCACTCGTGGACTAGTTCCTCCCTCTGAATTTGTTCCCATCGCTGAAGAAACAGGGCTGATTGTTCCTCTTGATAGCTGGATGCTCTACACTGCTTGTCAGCAACTTGCGAGATGGCAAACTCAGTTATCTGGTCAATTTCCATTGAAGGTTAGTGTTAATCTCTCTGTTCAAGACCTTCGCAAAGCCACTTTAGTTAAGGATGTGGAACGCACTCTAGCTCAGACAGGTTTAGATGGTAACAGCCTAACTCTAGAAATTACTGAGAGTATGCTCATTGATAATATCATTGAGACTATCAAGATATTAGAGCAGTTGAAAGCATTAGGAATTCAAATTAGTATTGATGATTTTGGGACTGGATATTCATCGCTGAATTATCTTCATCGATTACCTGCTGATACCTTAAAAATAGATCGTTCCTTTGTTAATCAAATGCACGAGGGAAGCCGGAATTATCAAGTTGTTGAAACTATTATTACACTCAGCAATCAACTTGGATTAGCAGTGATTGCAGAAGGAATTGAAACACAACAGCAGCTACAATGGTTACAACAGCTAGGATGTGAATTTGGTCAAGGTTATTTCTTTTTTAAACCTCTAGATGTTGATGAAATTGAGACATTATTTATCAATTGAAGAAGTCAGAATTCAGGAGTCAGAATTCAGGAGTCGCGCCGGGGACGCTCATTCGCTCTTAGCGTCTCCCCTTCTCCCAAAGGGAGAGAAGGGAGAAGACTTGCTCTTTGTGGCGCTATCAGTCCGGGATTCAGACCCGCGACTGAATTGTTGCACCAATAAATTGGTGTTTCTGTGCAAGAGATAGTTATACCAATTTGAAAAATGATTGCGACAGATGGAAAACTGAAACATTTATCCAATGAACCTATCCCACTAATAATATTTTGTTAATCCAGATATGAATTGTAGCAAGGTCAATGAATGCGTCAAAGTAAACT
>NZ_JABXKO010000033.1:80548-87034 GCF_017114965.1 Nostoc sp. JL31 | reverse complement strand
CTCAGAAGGTCAAAGTTGAGCCTCAGAAGGTCAACGTCGAGCCTCAGAAGGTCAACATCGAGCCTCAGAAGGTCAACATCGAGCCTCAGAAGGTCAACATCGAGCTTCAAAAGGTCAACATCGAGCCTCAAAAGGTCAACATCGAGCCTCCGAGGGTGAAACTTCTAAAAATGAACAAGCGTTTATTAAATTCCAAACTCAAACTACTACTGCTAAGTTGCCTGATTATCACTCTAATAATTGCTGCTAAACAGTTAAACTTTCAGGGACTTTTACAGACCTTAGTCATTTGGGTTCACAGTCTTGGTACTTTAGGGCCTATTGCCTACATAGTTATTTTCAACTTAGCAACATTACTATTTATACCGGGTTCTCTTCTAAGCCTCAAAGGTGGTTGTCTGTTTGGTGTATTTTGGGGATCGATATATGTGCTAATTGCTGCAACAATTGGAGCAACCTTGGCTTTTCTCATTGGACGCTACCTGTCGCGGGATTGGGTTTCTCGACAAATGGAAAAACATCCTAAATTTAAAGCGATTGATTTAGCAGTTGCTAAAGAAGGATGGAAAATTGTTTTGCTAACTCGTCTTTCACCTATTTTTCCCTTCAATTTATTAAATTATGCTTTTGGAGTAACACAGGTTTCTCTCAAAGACTATATATTAGGTTCCTTCGGCATTATTCCTGGTACTGTGATGTACGTTTATATTGGTTCCTTAGCTGGTAATCTTGCCATGATTAACACGTCTTCTCAACCAATTACTCCAGAAACTCAAGTCTGGCAATGGGTAATGCGAGTAGTTGGGTTGATTGCTACCGTTGCTGTAACTGTATATATCACAAAAATTGCTCAGAAAGCATTAGCTCAAAGTGTGGCAGTAGAAGAAATCACAACCCATGAAAAAACTAACAATCATTCAGATATTTAAAGCCTCGACTCCGCTCGGCTTTAACACTGAGCGAAGCCGAAGTGTTAAAAGTATTGATGCCAGAAATTTCCAAAAGTTTTTTAGCCTCAGTGTATTAATATTACTAATATTGGCAAGTAGTTTCTCATTAAACGCAGACCCAGCTTTAGCACAAGAATCGGTAAATTCAAATTCTTTTAATCCCCAAACAATTTTACGCGAAGCCTTGCAGTGGATTGATGGCCTGGGTACCGTGGGAGCCATAGCTTTTATTGCCCTTTATATTGTCGCTACCGTTGCTTTTTTCCCAGGTTCTATTCTCACCTTGGGAGCTGGGGTGATTTTTGGTGCAGTTTGGGGTTCTCTTTACGTGTTTATCGGTGCAACCCTTGGCGCTACAGCTGCTTTTCTCGTCGGACGTTATTTAGCAAGGGGTTGGGTTGCTGGTAAAATCGCAGATAACAAAAAATTTGCCGCCATAGACGAAGCGGTAGGTAAAGAAGGATTAAAAATTGTCCTGTTAACGCGACTATCCCCTGTATTTCCTTTCAATTTGCTCAACTATGCATTTGGCATCACAGGAGTTTCACTTCAAGATTACTTTATCGGCTCTCTAGGCATGATTCCCGGAACCATTATGTATGTTTATATTGGTTCCCTTGCAGGAAATCTGGCGATGATTGGGACTGAGGCTCAACCTACCAACCCGACTTTACAATGGGCAATTCGCATCTTGGGTTTATTTGCGACAGTCGCCGTTACAATTTATGTCACCCGGATTGCGCGAAAAGCTTTAGAAGAGGAATTGTAAGAGTGGACAGATGCCCTCGCTATCTTTGGTAATCTTCGTATATTACAAAATAAATTGCGGAAAATGGGATAACAATTGAACAAAGGAAAATAATATGACAACTGAAAATAGTAAACCAAATGATGAAGTCCAAATTCGCACGATAATCGAGGAGCGCGTCAAAGCAGTAGGCAACAAGGACATCAACGCGCTTTTGTCCAATCACGCGCCGGATATTCTGTCCTTCGATATCATCAATCCACTGCAATATATCGGAGCAGATACGGTTAAAGAACGCGCCCAAAAGTGGGTTTCTTCGTTTCAAGGCTCAATCGGCTATGAGATTCTAGACCTGAGCATCACGACGGGCGAAACGGTAGCTTTCTGCCATTACCTCTATCGTGTGAGCGGAACACTGACAGACGGAGGGAAAGTCGAAATGTGGGTGCGGGCGACTGTTTGCTTGCGTGAGATTGACGGCAAGTGGATGATTGTGCATGAGCATCAATCAGTGCCTTTCGACCCGGAGACAGGCAAAGCGTCGCTTAATCTCAAGCCGTAGGACTTCGTGAATCATAAGATACGCTCGCATTGTCCGTTAATTTTTATCGGGCTTGGTTGCGGTTTCGCGCTGCGTTAATTCAATCGTTCGGCGGTTACTGCCTGAATTGGATGCGCCGACAAATAATTAATTTTGTCCAAAGTCTAATTATTAAACAAGCATAAAAATAAAAGACTGAGCCGCCTAAATTAATCGGGATTCTTAATTTTAAAAGAGGTTTTGCCAATGACCAATTCAGATTTAGAGAGAGTCACAGTTCGCCCAATTGACGAGTATAACCAAAAGTTGGTGTCTTACGTCCATCCGCCAAATTGGGTTAATCCTCAACCCGCCGATGTTTACGACTTGGTAGTAATTGGTGCTGGTACGGCGGGATTAGTGGTGGCGGCGGGTGCTGCGGGTCTGGATTTGGGTTTAAAGGTGGCGTTAATTGAAAAGCATCTCATGGGTGGAGATTGCTTAAATGTTGGTTGTGTACCATCTAAAACTATTATTCGTTCTGCCCGCGTCGTTGGCGAAATCTGGGATGCTAAAGACTTGGGAGTTAATATTCCCCAACATAATATTGATGTTGATTTTCCCAAAGTTATGGCCAGGATGCGGCGGATAAGGGCTGATATCAGCCCTAACGACTCGGCGGAACGGTTTAAAAAGTTGGGTGTCGATGTCTTTTTGGGTAGCGGCCGATTTGCAAGTAAAAATACGGTGGAAGTTGGCGATAAAACCCTCAAGTTTAAAAAAGCTGTAATTGCGACTGGCGCAAGAGCTGCACAACTGGCGATTCCGGGAATTGAAAAGGCGGGTTATCTAACCAATGAAACGGTTTTTTCTCTAATTCAACGACCGGAACGTTTGGCGGTGATTGGTGGCGGCCCCATTGGTTGCGAATTGGCGCAAGCTTTCCGGCGGTTGGGTTGTGAGGTGGTGCTTTTCCATAGCGGTTCTCACATCCTTAATAAAGAAGATGCTGAAGGCGCTGAAATTCTCCAAAAGGTTTTGATTAAAGAAGGAATTCGCCTGGTACTAAATTCCAAGTTAGAAGAAGTAGTAACTGTCACCGAAGGGAAACGGCTTTACTTTTCCTCCAACGGTCATCGAGATTCAGTGACAGTCGATGAAATTTTAGTTGGTGCGGGGCGATCGCCAAATGTAGAAAATCTAAATTTAGAAGCTGTGGGTGTAGAATACGACAAGCACCAAGGCGTAAAGGTAAATGATTACCTCCAAACAACCAATCCCAAAATTTATGCAGCTGGCGATATCTGCATGAACTGGAAGTTTACCCATGCTGCTGATGCAGCAGCGCGAATTGTAATTAAAAATACGCTGTTTTCTCCCTTTGGCATAGGACGCTCCAAACTCAGTAGTTTGGTGATGCCTTGGGTAACTTATACTGACCCAGAAATTGCTCACGTAGGGTTATACGAACACGAGGCGCAAAAATTGGGTATTGAGGTGACAACCATCAACATACCTTTTAATAGTGTAGACCGAGCGATCGCAGATGGTGAAGAGTTAGGATTTCTCAAAATCCACCATAAAAAGGGGTCTGATGAAATTATCGGTGCAACTATTGTCGCCAGTCACGCGGGTGAGATGATTTCAGAAGTGACTACGGCAATGGTGAATAAGATTGGGTTGAGCAAGTTAAGCAGTGTAATTCATCCTTATCCCACTCAAGCCGAAGCGATTAAAAAAGCAGCTGATGCTTATCGCCGAACACTCTTAACATCAAATACCAAAAAACTGTTGGGATTCCTAACAAAGTTATCTTAACCAAAATCAGTGAACAGTCGGATAACTGTTCACTGATAACTGATAACTTTTATGTCATCTCTAAACCAATACGCTTGGGTTAAGGGTTATTGGCGTAGATAATTATTGGTCTTTCAAGACGCGATAAATCGCGTCTCTACATCAGGGTTTTGTTGCTCATTCTAAACTGTATTTATCTCTAAACAGGTCGGAAGCGATCGATCTCACCTCCGGTCAAGTTTGCGTAATACAGATTACCATCAGGGCCAGTGGTGATTTGTGTAGGCAGTCCTAGATTAGGCCTGTCTGTTTGGGAAGCAAACCGCTTAACTGAGGTAACTTTACCTTGATTATCTAATATCAAAGCATCGATAGTTCCTTGACTGAAATCACCAATGAACAAGGCACCTTGATAGATTGAAGGGAAAGTATTACCTGTGTAAAAGTCACCCACCAGGATCGAATTAGAACCAGAATGCTTGTAAGTGTACAGTGGTTCTGTAACAGATGAGCCACTATTATAGAAGGCTTTTGCTGCATCTAAATTAGCGTAGGCTGGTTGTTTCAGACTGACGACATTACCATTTGCATCAAGGCCACCTTCATAGAATGGCCAGCCAAAGTTAGCTCCTGGTTTTCCGATATTGACCTCTTCGTAAGTACCTAAGCCAACATCACCAATTACGGGGGTATTGGTCTTTTTATCAATTGTGAAACGGAAGGGATTACGCAGACCTAAGTCATAAACTTTGGAAATATTGCTATTGGCGTCACCGTTGTAGAAAGGATTGCTTGATAAGCCTTTACCAGTAATCGGGTCAATCCGCAGAATCTTGCCGGATAGATTATTCTTATCCTGGACGCGAATTGCTCGGGGGTCTACTCCATTGTAGGAAGTACCATCTCCTAAGCTAACAAACAGAGAACCATCAGTACCAAAATGTACAGAACCAACTGAGTGAGATTCACTATCATTGGCTATAAAATTCTGGACATTTTGGACTTTATCGAGATTATTGAGATAATCCTGCAAGCTGGTAAACGGCTTACCAGTATCTTTGTTGAGAATTCCTGATGGTGCATAGCCAAGTGTGACATTTGTACTATTTCCATCTGGGTGGCTGATATTTGCCCAAGTGCCATTTGTGCCGAGTAGTACAACTTCGCTGCCAGCAATAGCAGTAGTGTAATTAGTCTTGGGGTCGGCTGTAAAGCGACTTAGCCGTGCAGTACGATTCCCATTCTGATCGGGATCGTCCAATGTACTATTGGGATTGTTCTTAGAATTGCTTGTATTAGTTTCTGGTGGATCGTAGGTATACAACAGGTAAACATAGTTGTTGCCGTTTGGACTTTTGCCAAAATCTGGATGTACAGCAATGCCTAACAGACCGCGATCGCGCGTATCATTTACCTGTCCGCGAATATCAGTAAATGGTGTAGATAATAAGGTACCGTTTTTCATGACTCGCACTACCCCATTTTTCTGGGCAATGAACATACTGTTACCATCAGGTGCCCATTCAAAAGCTGTAGGTTGATTCAAACCAGAAGCTACCGTATCTAAAGCAAAGTTACCAGAATCATTATCAATAATAGTGATACTTGTCTGTTGATTAGTTAACTGCACTCCAACTGGGTTACTGAACTTCAAAGCAAATGTTTCATTTGATTCCCCAACGTTGTCATTAAGAATGGGGATAACAATGGTGTTGCTGGTTTGTCCGGCTGCAAAACTCAAGCTTCCAGATACAGCCTGGTAATCAGATCCAGCTTTAGCAGTCCCATCTTGGGTTATGTAGTTGACGCTAGCAGCCGCCGAAGCATTGCCCCGTGTAACTGTCACCTTAGCAGTACCGTCACCCTCACTAACTACTGGCTGACTGAAATCGAGACCGGAGCGATCGTTGTCTTGAATCGTAATTGCGAGAGTTCTTTGGACTCCGAGTGTTGCTCCCTCTGCCTGATCGATGACAAAATTAAAGGTTTCATCTGCTTCTATCGAGGAATCATCATTGATCGGAATGGATACCTGCGCACTGCTTTGTCCCGCCGCAAAAGTCAGTGTTCCAGCACTTTCAATACCTTCACTCCCATAGTCAACTCCTTTTGTAGCAGTATTACCTATAGTCGCATATTTGATTGAAGATGTACCACTTAAATCTCCAGTTCTAAGTATTTTAATGGTAACACTATCACTGCCTTCGTTCACAGTCGTCGAAGACGATCCTAATGTGATAGTGGTCTGAAGAAATGGTGAATAAAGTTGAGACTGAGGAATGATTTCCTTCGCCTGAGAGGCGCTTGACCAACGCAGTTGAGAAACAGCATTGCCTTTATTTTCGTAGTACTCAAGTTTAATATCGTATTTCTGACCTGCAACCAATGCGATCGAGCCACTGGATTCGGTGGCAGATTGATCGATAAACTGATTGATGATTTGTTGACCATTCACCCACAGTCGCACACCA
>NZ_JABXKO010000033.1:0-80538 GCF_017114965.1 Nostoc sp. JL31 | reverse complement strand
TTGATCGATAAACTGATTGATGATTTGTTGACCATTCACCCACAGTCGCACACCATCATCAGCAGTGGTGTAGAACTTGTAAGTTTCGCTGTACTTGGCTTCTACCTGACCTGTCCACCGCGCTGAGAAGCTATCTGCATCAATCGACGCATTGGGGGAACCAGCACCCCAGTTAAAGTTCACCGTCGAATCTGTGCGAGTTACCTTCAGGTTGGTGAAGTCAATGTTGTCGTAATACTCTGCTTTTAGTCCATCTCCTTGAGAGAGTAGGCTAGAGCGAGCAGAAATGCTGGTTTGCCCTTGGTCAATGCTTTCTAGAGATGATTTAGTCGTAATTACTGGGCTTACAGATGTTGATAAGTTTTGATTTGATGCCATAATTAATGTTGCAGGATTAGTTTTGCATTGATGAGTATTTCAACCAAGAATGCATCATAAAGCTTGATATAAATATATTGATCAGCTAATCATTGATTGGCTTATAAATATATCTTTATTAATTACTAATTATGAATAATTACTTGAAGAACATATTAGTCTTTGTTTGCTTTCAAAAAATTACTGAGTTTTTGAAACCTTCTAAATTTCACTGATGTGCAGATGCATATTCAGTAAGGCAAGCAATGCTCAAGAAAGCAAATACATGCGTAATTAGTCAAATGTAATAACTTTACATAGATTACTTAAGTATTCTTTTACTTCTACATATTTGACAATAGATAGCGGTGTTATGTCTATCTTGTTTATGGAACTTTGTTTAAATATTCACATTGGCATATTCTTTTTTAAAGGAATATAAAAGTTTTGATAATGTTTAAGTAAAAATTGCCAAAGTACCGGATAATTTAATGTATTTTATCTACAGATTTATTAACTATATAAAAATTTGATAAAGAAAAATTTTAATATTTAAAGATTTAAAAAACTAATATTTATCTATATTTCATTTGACTATTACTTTATCTCTTTGTTACCAGAACCAGCAGAAATATAGTAATAACCTAAAATCAGTGGAAAAAAAACTTTGCAAAAGCCTCACCAGTCATGCATTTAAGCTAGAGAACACAATTTACTGGAATTAAAAAATAATCAGTTTGACCTTGCACATCCCACTTTCCCCTAGACTAGGGGCAGCAACCTTGTTCAAACTGGCTGAGGAAAGTGGACTTTGACTGAGACAAACAATTTAAACTCTACCATCCAGAATCTCTCACGCAGGGAATTGCGAGATTTAGTGCGGACTCAGCTGCAAATGCTCCTAGAAGCAGGAGACTTGCAGGGAGCAAAAGCTATTCTCGTACCCGTGCAGCCTGCGGATATCGCCGAGGCGATTGAGGGTTTGCCAGAAGCGATGCACGCTTTGGCTTTTCGCTTGCTTTCTAAGGATGAAGCTATAGAAGTTTATGAATATCTCGACTACAGTGTTCAAGAACGGTTAATTGAAGAACTTAAAAGCCAGGAAGTCCGCGATATTGTCGATCAAATGTCGCCGGATGACCGAGCTAGGTTATTTGATGAATTACCGGCAAAAGTCGTCAATCACCTGCTAGAACAACTGAGTCCAGCAGAACGTCAAGCTACAGCCCAACTATTGGGTTATGAAGCTGATACAGCTGGACGAATTATGACGCTAGAGTTAATCTCGCTGAAAGAAAACTTTACAGTATCTCAAGCTCTAGAGCGAATTCGCAACTTAGCTAATGCCAGTGAGATGATTTATTATCTTTATGTCATGGATGCGGCAAGGCGCTTAACGGGGATTGTATCGTTGCGGGAATTAGTAACGTCTCAGCCTGAGCAAATTATTGGCGAAATTATGACCCGTGATGTGGTGTTTGTCTACACTGATACAGACCAGGAAGAAGTTGCAAGATTAATCCAAAGATATGATTTTTTGGCTGTGCCTGTAGTAGATCGAGAACAGCTTCTAGTAGGTATTGTTACGGTGGATGATGTGATTGATATTCTGCAACAAGAAACCACCGAGGATATCTATGCTTTGGGTGGTGGTGTGCAGTCGGGGGGCGACAATTATTTTCAAATGAATTTGCTGGAAATCGCTCGGAAGCGGGTTGTCTGGTTATTGGTCTTACTTGTAACCAATACCGTCACAGGCACGATTATTAAGTCGCAAGAGGATCTTTTAGCAAAAGTGGTGGCACTAACAGCCTTTATCCCCTTGTTGACTGGTACTGGGGGTAATGTAGGCGCTCAATCTTCCACAGTGGTGATTCGCGGGATGAATACCGATGAAATCCGATCGCTTGGTGCATTGCAGGTAATCGGCCGGGAAGCGATCGCTGGGGCACTATTGGGAGGAATGTTAGGTACGATCGCTACTGTCTGGGCTTATTTTCTGCAAGGACGATTAGAAGTAGCGATCGCTGTAGGCACTAGTTTGGTAGCTATCTCTATTTTGGCTTCAATCTCCGGTTCAGCATTGCCATTTCTATTTCGCTATCTTCGTTTAGATCCGGCATTAATGTCAGCACCATTTATTACCACAGCAGTTGATGTTGTAGGTGTTTTGATTTATTTCAATTTGGCGCGGGTAATTTTAAAGTTATGAAAAAAGTCATTAGTCATTAGTCATTAGTCATTAGTGAATAACACACTACAAATGACAAAGGACAAATGACTAACTTAACTTTTATAATTCTGATTCCGTATCTGGAGCAACAATTTCGCCAGTACCTAATTGAAGTATCAAGTCCTGCTCAGTAATCAATCCGCTGAGTTCCTTCACTTGTAAATTCATTTCTTCACAAGCTTGTCTGAGTTCTTGGGCAAATTTATTGAGGTCTTGACCATAGCCACATTGATAAGCAGCGGTTTCAATCCCTTGCTTGGCATTTGCTCTAGCACAATCTACTAATTCTGTGCCATGCAGTGGTGTAAGAGATGCCATAAACCTTGTTATTATTCTTTAAATGTACGCTGTTAGCCAGATTATCAATATTTGGACATGAAATCATCCCTCCAATGGATGACCATGAGGGTAGAGTTATAAGTTTAGAATTAGGAGTTAAAAATTAAAATTTGTAAGTTTAAAATATATCGTTTATAACTCTTAATTCCTAACTCCTCACTCATAACTCATAACTATTTTAATTACCCGTTTACAACATCTCCTCCATTGACATGTAACACTTGTCCAGAGACATAAGAAGCATCATCAGAAGCTAAATATACGTAGCTAGGAGCAACTTCTTCTGGTTGTCCGGCTCGTTCCATTGGTACTTGTTTACCAAAAGTTTCAACTTTCTCTTCGGGAAAAGTTGAGGGAATTAAAGGTGTCCAAATTGGGCCTGGCGCGACAGCATTAACCCGAATTCCTTTTGATACCAAATTTTTTGATAATGAACGAGTAAAAGCAACGATCGCACCTTTTGTAGAGGAATAATCTAGTAGTTGTGCATTACCTTTATAAGCTGTTACCGATGTGGTATTGATGATAGCACTGCCTGCTTGTAGATGCTTGAGTGCAGCCTTAGTCATGAAAAACATCGAGAAGATATTAGTGCGGAAAGTTCGCTCTAGTTGTTCTTCGGTGATTTCTTCAATACTTTCTTTCGGATGTTGTTCGGCGGCGTTGTTGATCAGAATATCGAGTTTTCCAAACTCACCAACTGTTTGTTGTATGGCTTGCTGACAAAAACTTTCATTGCCAATATCACCTGCAATAGTTACTGCACGACGCCCTTGTTTTTCTACCAAATGTTTTGTTTCTTTGGCATCATCGTGTTCGTTAAGGTAAAGAATAGCCACATCTGCACCTTCTTTTGCAAATGCGATCGCAACAGCACGACCAATCCCACTATCTGCACCTGTAATCAATGCTACTTTATCTTGTAACTTACCACTACCCCGATACTGAGCATCATCTGCTTTGGGTTTTGGTGTCATTTCTGATTCAACACCTGGTGTTTCTTGTTGCTGTGGCGGTTGTAATTTTTGCTCTTTTTTCTCTTTTGATTTAGCCATCTGTTTTACCTTGGTAATTGAATATTGAATGGGTGTTGGAAAAGGGGAATTGGGCACTAGTTATACTCCATCTTTCTCCTATTCCCTATTTCATAACTAAACCTTGGATCGGAAATTCAACCCAAGGTTTATTTTTTGCTTTGACTCTCACTAGCCATTTGCAATTTTAGGCATTTATATCCTCGATGTCTGCCAAACTTACTTATTCCAGAAACTCTACGCAACTTACATTATTTATCCTTACGCCTGACCATGAAAATAAGTACACAACTCTAATGTGATGAAGAATTTATCTTTTTCATCTGCTTTCAAGTTAACTATTATATTGCTGTACTTTATCGCCCCCTAGAGGTAAAGTAAGCAGCAATTAGGTCAACCTTAAGAGGGAAGAGAATTAAAGAAGTCGGCGATTTGCAGGTTGCTATAGTTTGATTGATCCTTGCTGACTTCCAGAAAATTTTTACAAAACTACCTGAATCTTGACACGGTGACTATACATCGTCCAAAAGGGTGCTTGGTGCGCTACATTGAGATCATTAGAGGGCAGGGGCTATGGCAACATTAAATATTTCCGAGTTAGAACAGGTTGAAAAGTTTCGCCACTTACAATTAACCCTGCGCGATCGCTGGAAAACGAGCGAACTATTTGACAATAGCGAAGCGGATATTTTAATTATTCCCTCCTTGAGTCTCGACCAGCGCGAACTCCAAAAGATTGAAGGCTGCGAACATTATGAAGAAAGATTACTATTTTCCTTAATTCGGTTGCGGAATCCCCAAACTCGGCTGATTTATGTAACATCAGTACCGCTGCATCCAAGTATCATTGATTATTATTTGCAGCTCTTGCCGGGTATTCCTTTTTCTCATGCTCGCAATCGCTTGCTGTTACTTTCTACTTACGATTCCTCCCTTAAGCCTCTGAGCCAAAAGATTTTAGAACGCCCCCGGTTGCTAGAGCGGATTCAGCAATCTTTGAGGCTAGACAAATCATTTATGATCTGCTATAACTCTTCGCACTGGGAAGGCGAATTGTCTTTACAATTAGGTGTACCACTGTATGCTGCTGCACCAGATTTACAGATTTGGGGAACAAAAAGTGGCAGTCGGCAAATTTTCAAGGAAAGCGGAGTACCGCATCCAGATGGCAGCGAAAAAATTTGGAACCCCACAGATTTGGCAGAAGCTACCGTTGATTTGTGGGAACGCCAACCAACATTAAAACGGGTAGTAGTAAAACTCAACGAGGGCATTTCTGGCGAGGGGAATGCATTGTTGGATCTCAGACCGATTGAGAATTTAGCACCAAACATTGGTACTCATGCCGAAAGGGTAGCTGCAATTAGCGATCGCTTGGCAACGATGCGCTTTCAAGCAAAACTTGAGACGTGGGATAATTTTTCGGGAAGAATCCCGGAATTAGGGGCAATTACGGAAGCATTTGTGGAAGGGGAAATTAAGCGATCGCCCAGCGTCCAAGGACGGATCACACCCCAAGGCGAAGTGGAAATCCTTTCAACTCACGACCAAATTCTTGGAGGACCAGACGGTCAGATTTATCTTGGTTGTAGCTTTCCTGCTGATGAAAGATATCGATTGCAATTACAGCAATTGGGACTTCAAGTTGGCAGAAAGCTAGCAGACAAAGGTACTTTAGAGCGGTTTGGGGTAGATTTTATCGCTGTTGACAAGGGTAACGGAGAGTGGGATATTCAGGCGATCGAAATTAACCTACGTAAAGGTGGTACAACTCATCCATTCATGACCCTGAAATTATTAACAAACGGTCGCTATGACCTTTCCACGGGTTTATTTTATAGTCAACAAGGTCGTCCAAAATACTACGTTGCCACTGATAATCTCCAAAAAGAGCGCTATCAGGGATTATTACCCAATGATTTAATGGATATCATCGCTTACCACAGACTGCACTTTGACAGTGGCACAGAAACGGGCACAGTGTTTCATCTTATGGGTTGCCTTTCGCAGTTTGGCAAGGTGGGATTAACCAGCATCGGTGATTCTCCACAACAAGCACAAGACATTTATAACAGAGTTGTCAAAGTTCTGGATGAAGAAACCCGTAGCGACAACCGTGATTTCTCGGCGTTTTCAGATTATTCCTTTCCCGTGGTTTGGGATGAATTATAGGGGCACACTTCGGTTAAGGCAAAAGACGCGATAAATCGCGTCTTTGGTGTCTAGAATTTTCATCAAAGAACCTTAACCGAACCGTATTGATTGAGAACCGCTATAAAATTATGATTACCGCATCTGTGCAAAAATCGGAAAAGTCCCTTTAGGTGATTAGTTCTGAATGCGATCGCTATTAGGTAAATTTTGCTGATTGCTTGGCTGTTTACCAGATTGGAATTGAGTATATATATAGGTTACTACTGCTAAAGTCACCCCAATAGCCAACACCACCCCTACAATTCGCAAGAAATTGGGAGTAATTCTCGTAGTTAGCTGCTCACTTAGCCTTGGTTGGTAAATAGTGTCATCCGTTCGTGCTTGTGGTCTGCTTTGATTAGACGCACGTCGTGGCTGATATAACGTCACATCTGGTGGCACTTGTTGCCCGCCTTGATTAGATCCTGGTCGCGGCTGAAACAACGTCTTATCTGGTGACACTGGTGGTCTATTTTGATTAGCTGCTGGTCGCGGTTGAAACAATGTCTTATCTGGTGGTACTTGTTGTCCACCTTGATTAGATCCTGGTCGTGGTTGAAACAACGTCTTATCTGGTGGTACTTGTTGCCCACCTTGATTAGATCCTGGTCTTGGTTGATATAACGTCACATCAGGTTTGCTGGCGTTGGGATTATTCACAGGACTCTGTTGATTTTGATCGATCGGGTTAAATGGTCTGGGAACGGTTTCGTGATTTGAACCTTGGTTGAAACCAGATGGAGGGCGAATAACAGTATCGTCGTTTGATTGTCTCGGAACAGTTTCGTGATTTGAGCCTTGATTGGATGGAGATGGAGGGTGAATAACAGTATCGTCGTTCGATTGTCTCGGAACAGTTTCGTGATTTGAGCCTTGATTGTATGGAGATGGAGGACGCAGAATCGTGTCGTCGTTTGATTGTCTGGGAACAGTTTCGTGATTTGAGCCTTGATTGGATGAAGATGGAGGACGCAGAATCGTGTCGTCGTTCGATTGTTTGGGAATAGTTTCGTGATTTGAACTTTGATTGGAAGAAGGTTGCGATCGCCCAGTAATTTGTCCGGGTACACTAGATTCTGTGGCAAATTTGGCAGCAGCTTGCAAAGCCTGATTTAGTTCTTCTACCGTTGCAAATCGGTTGGCTGGGTTTTTGTGGAGGCATTTCATCACCACGGCTTCTAATTGTACGGGTAAATTCTCGCACCCTGGTTGCGATCGCAGTGGTTTTGGTGGCTCATAAGCATGAGCTAATACCCAAGAAGCCTCACTAACATGACTACCCTTAATGCTGATTCCAAATGGGTCGGCGGCACTCAGCATTTCATAAAGGATAATCCCTAAGCTGTAAATATCACCTCTAGCATCCAGGTTTTGATCGCTTTGGATTTGTTCAGGAGGTGCGTAACGAAATGTACCGATAAATGTACTAGTTATATTTGTAATATTGGAATTTTCTGAAGATTCACTACGAATTTTGGCAACACCAAAATCCAAAACCTTCACCCACTCTCCCAAATCTGTCGGGATCAAAAATATATTATCTGGCTTCAGGTCGCGGTGAACTACCTGAATATGTTCAGTGGTTTTGCCACTATCTCGTTGGAGAGTAACTCCTTGATGGGCAAGCTGTAGACCTTTACAAACTTGCGCCATAATCTTCACCGTCCGCTCAACAGACAGCCGCTTTTCGCGCAGCAGTAATTGCCTGAGAGTTTGCCCCCGTAAATATTCCATTACATAAAATGGAAAACCTTCCGGGGTTACACCACAATCACTAATCTTAACAATGTGGTCGCTTTGCAAAGCAGCACAAACTGCCACCTCCCGCTCAAAACGCTTTCTCATTTCGAGCGATGCCACTAGCGTATCTTTGAGCAACTTCAACGCTACCTGCTGACCAACACGGGTATCTGTTGCTAGGAAGACTTCTCCCATGCCACCCCCGCCTAACCGTCTGTCTAAACGGTATCGCTGGTTATCACCTACAAAGCGACCATTCCAAGAATTTGAAGAAGGTGGGGATTTCATCTGGGGGAACCCATCCTAGTTACTTTAAAATGTTAACTTTAGTCCGAGATAGTACTAGTATTACAAATAAATATAAGTGGTTGCTTAGTAACTTAAATAATTATTAGCAATATATGCTACTAAGCAATTCTCTAATTATACTCAGCTTAACATAAAAGTAATACTAGAAATTTGATGAAATGTTTAAAATTAAGACTTATGGCAGTTGAAATTTGTTTCTAATGTTAAGTTAACGCAAATTCGACGGCAATCCGCGTCACAGAATATTTAAAGTTTTGCAAAATATATTCTGTCAATGTGCTATGGCGTACATGATTAATATGTGCTATTGCCATGAGGAATGAGGATGAGTAATGTGCTCTCTATAGCCGCAGTGACAGCAGTACTAAAAGTCTTGCTGGAAAATGGCTTAGTCAGCGATCCGATCGCTGCTAGTGTTGGTGATGTGATTGTAACTGCCCTACCGCCCGATCGAATTTCAGTTGAAGCTGACGAGCGCGCTCAAATCAATCTCTTTCTCTATCAAGTGACGCAGAATCGGAATGTCGATTGGGTATCTCAAGAATTTCGCAGCAGGCACTCACCTATTAATGGAAACTCGCGCTCTCGGACTCCGCCGCTGGCTCTTGACCTCCACTACTTACTAACAGCCTACGGAGCCAAGGATTTTCAGGCAGAGCTTTTACTCGGCTATGCAATGCATTTATTACACAAAACACCAGCGATCACATCTGATATTATTGAAAATACTTTGATAAATGCATCTACAACCAATACTTCAAGTGCTTTTTCGCAAGCTGTAGCAAGTGTGTCTGTATCTGATTTAGCTGAACAAATTGGGCAGATCAAATTGACTCCAGAGTTTTTTAATATGGAAGAAACTTCTAAGTTATGGTCTGCTTTACAAACACACTATCGACCTTCAGCTACCTATTTGGCGTCAATGGTATTGATTGAAAGTGCCAATGACAAGTCTGAAAATTTTTCTATGATGCCCTTGTCTCAACCGAATATAGAGCAAGTTATAGCTCCGGCCAAGACTGAACAAATGATTGTTACAGGTACAACATTAGTAATTCGTGGTAAACGGTTACGCGGTGAAATCACACGAGTTCGTTTCGGCAATACGGAGACATTACTAGTACCTCAAGAAGTAAAAGAAACGCAAATCAGCTTGTTAGTCCCACCAGATTTATACGCAAGGGTACAGGGTGTCCAAGTTGTACATCTAACAATGGGCAATGCAGGGCAAACGAATCATCTAGTTGAATCGAACGTTGCGGCTTTTGTCTTACATCCAAGAATTACAGCATTTGTCGCTCAAGTGGAAAATAGCGGCGACAATTTACGTGCAGCAGAAATTACCGTTAAATTCCAGCCCAAAGTAGGTAAGGCACAGCGGGTAGTTTTGCTACTCAATGAGGTATCAGGTGATAGTCCAGTAGGTTATTCTTTCTTGGTTACACCACCGACTCAAGACACAGATGCAATCACGATTCCAGTCAAAAATGTCAAGCCAGGAACTTATATTGTCCGGGCGCGGGTAGATGGCGCCGAAAGTCCACTGCAAAAGAATCAGTTTGGGGAATATGATTCGCCACAGGTGACAATTTTATGAATGCTACGACAATTAATCACAATTGGGATGAGGCAAACTACCATTACCTATCAGCAGCCCTAGCCGTGGTGCGTGGTATTTTAGAAAATCACACGGCAAAAGAGCAAAATCAACCTGAAGAGAGCAACCAAGAGCATTTACAACAGGCATTACAGGAAGCCGCTGCTGCGATGCCTGCACCATCGGCATTGGAGAGAGTCTGCAAAATGTTTAACCTCTCATCCTTTGAACGTGATTTGTTGCTGTTGTGTGCGGGTATGGAATTAAATGGATATTTTGCCAAATTGTGTGCTATAGTTCACGACGATTCACAACGAGCTTACCCAACTTTGGGTTTAGCTTTAGCAGCTTTACCTAACGTCCATTGGGATGCGATCGCTCCAAATGCTCCCTTACGTTATTGGCGGTTAATTCAAATTGGTGATGGTCATTCCCTGACTCTTAGTCCCTTGAGAATTGACGAGCGAATTTTACATTATCTCACGGGTATTCAATATCTTGACGAACGGCTAGCTGGTATTATTGAGCCATTACAAGAGGTTAGCGATTTAGTACCCTCGCATCAAGATTTAGCAGAGCGAATCGCAGCAGTTTGGTCACAAGCTTACAAGGTTAATAGCTTGCCTATCGTCCAGTTATCTAGTGGTGAAACTGCCAGTAAACGTGACATTGCCGCCACAATTTGTCAACTTCAGGGTTTAAGCTTGTGGGTAATGCCTGCACAAGTCATTCCTTTAGCACCTGGCGAGTTGGATAATCTCATCCGCCTGTGGACTCGCGAGACGATTTTAAGTAAGAGTGCCTTACTTATAGACTGCAACGAACTGGATACTAATGATACAGCACGGCTGAATGCGATCGCTCGTTTCATCGAACGCATAAAGGGCTTTTTAATAGTCACGAGTCGCGAACGGATCGGCTTATCACAACGCCTAGTAGTTAATTTTGACGTACATCAACCAACTAGCAAAGAACAAGGTGTAGTTTGGCAAGATGCACTAGGTGCGAGTGCATCGCAAATGAATGGGCAAGTCAAAACCCTAGTGGATCAGTTTAACCTCAATGCCGCAACCATTCGTGCTGCTTGTGCAGAAGCCGCAGGACAGTTGGCACAAACACCAGAAACCGATATCACTAGCATTTTATGGGATGCCTGCCGCGTGCAAGCACGTCCGCGCTTAGATGAACTCGCCCAACGGATTGAGCCATCTGGTGATTGGGATGACTTAGTATTGCCAGAGGCACAGAAACAAGTTCTCCGGGAAATCGCGGCTCATGTACGGCAACGTAGTACTGTATATAATAATTGGGGTTTTGGGGGCAAAAGTGCTAGGGGATTGGGAATCAGCGCTCTATTTGCAGGTAGTAGCGGCACTGGGAAAACTTTGGGAGCAGAAGTACTGGCTCATAAATTGCGCCTCGACCTCTATCGGATTGACCTATCATCGGTAGTCAGCAAATATATTGGTGAGACAGAGAAGAATTTGCGCCGGGTATTTGATGCCGCAGAACAAGGTGGAGTGATTTTGTTATTTGATGAAGCTGATGCTTTATTTGGCAAACGGAGTGAAGTTAAAGATGCGCGCGATCGCTATGCCAATATAGAAGTTAGCTATCTATTGCAACGTATGGAAAGCTACCCAGGTCTAGCAGTCTTGACTACGAACTTGAAGAGTGCAATTGATACAGCATTTCTGCGGCGGATTCGCTTTGTAGTGCAGTTCCCCTTCCCCGATACAACCCAACGAGCCGAAATTTGGCGGCGTGTCTTTCCAGCCGAAACCCCAACCGCAGATTTAGATGCTCTGCAACTAGCACGGCTCAATGTCGCTGGGGGTAATATCCGTAACATTGCTTTAAATGCAGCTTTCCTGGCTGCCGATGCCGGGGAAGCAGTGCAGATGAAACACGTATTACGGGCGGCTCAAACAGAATATAGTAAGTTGGAGAAACCCTTGACTGATGCAGAAGTTGGGGGATGGATGTGATTTTACATGATGCCTTAATAGCAAATGCTTGTATAGGACTCCTATTTGATTTTTGAACAAGACTCAGTACGGCGGATCTATGCCTTCTTTCCTGTTCCCTGCCCACGCAAGTAAATTCAGGAATCAAACCGGATTCCTATAGCTTGATAGGTTGTAAAATTTGTGAACGATTTCTAGGACAGGCTGTATTTACGCCAACTAATATAGCAAACAAAATTACTCTGGTAATTCACCAAATCTTTCCCGATAGCGAGCAAGCATGGACTCCATTTGGGCAAGTTGTTGCTCGGCTTGTTGACGCTGTTGCTGTTCTTGGTGTGCTACTTCTTCTGGCGTGGGTGTCAGTTGTCCATCGGGAGTGAAAAAGCGCAACTTCGATTGATAAACTCCCAAATATAACTGCAATTGCTGACTCCATAACAAACCAGCTTCATTTGCTTGCAGTTCTTGATAACGACCATCTAATAAGTGAAATCCTTTAAATTCTAAACTTACTGGATCAAACCAAAAATAATCAGGAGTCCGCCAAATATCTTGATAGATTTCCTTTTTCAACCCTCTATCAGTAGCAGCGGTTTTGTCAGAAAGAATCTCTACAATCACATTTGGGTATTTGCCATCTTCTTCCCAAACTACCCAGCTTTTGCGTATTTTGCGTTGGGTATTTAAAACTACAAAGAAGTCGGGGCCTCTAAATTGCTCAGACTTACGCTGACGCGGACTGTAATAAATCGTCATGTTACCGCAAGCGTAGAAATCTTGATGCTCCTGCCACAACCATTCCAAACACTGAATCAACAGCAGTATTTGCCGCAAGTGAAGTTCTGTTTCCAAAGGTGGTTCATCACTGTATAAATCACCAGGAGGAAATATAACATCTTCTGGTGTGTCTTCTAAAATTATTCCTAAATCTTGAGCAGAAGACATAATAATTTCTCGTTTGACAAGATAAATCTAACTTAACCCAATTCATTCACCTGCAAAAGCGATCGCCCCAGCTTTTCATCCCAGCTTTCTAAGAATTACAAGTCTCGCTCACACAGAGCCACAGCCGGCAAAGAATAATTTATACTTAAGTCGATAGCGATCGCCACCTAACAAATTGTATAATTTGATTCAAAAATATGCTTGAGGATGTGAGATGAGCGATCGCATATTTGGGTCTAAGAAAGTAGGTACATCCACTTCAAATCCGTCGCTGATCTCAGCAACAACTCCAACGCTGGCGAATCCAGTGCGCGGCTTTGACATTGCAAATAAAGCTCCAATCCAAGCATCCTCTGAGGTATCAATCGACCTGCAAGCAGCTCAGTGTGCTGGCGAACAATCCTTAGAACCACAAGCTATCAAAAAAAAGCCAGTTCACGACATTAGTTGCATAGCGTTGCGTCGTCCACAAGCAAAACTGACGGTTGGAGAACCAGGAGACCAGTATGAGCAGGAAGCCGATAAGGTCGCTAATCGAGTCATGTCAATGCCTAATACTGCGATGCAACCGCAGATGACACCAGAAGAACAGACTCAAGAGGAAGAAGTGCAAAGTAAACCTCTCGATGTTTACTTTGGGCAAAGGAAATCGCTAGGGAATAATGAGTTGACCCATGTAGTACAAGACAAAGGTGGGGTATTGCAGAGAGATGTGTTGCAGAGAGCGCCAAAAAACCCAGTAGTTACAGAACTTTCCACAAAACTGCCACTGACGGAAGCCAATGCAAGATTAATTGATGCTTGTCATAATTTAGGTAGTATTTATGTGGATTTATCTGTCGCAAATACTGATTTAATCAGTACAAAATTAAGAATTTTCTCTATAAATTACGATATGGCTTACAGCAATTACTCAAGAGTAATTGGTCAAGGAAGAGCAGAAGCACAAAATCAAACTCTTTGGAGAGGAATATTTTTAGGAATAGGAACGGGTGTTTTAGCAGGTCTTGCTGCCGCCTATATTGCTCCTTCTACCGCAGGTGCATGGTTTGCTCTCACTCTAGCGGATGCAGGTACAGCAGCTGGTTCTTCATTTTTACAAGCAGCTGCATCTTCCACAATAGCTCTTGCTTTATCAGATGCCATCACAACGCGAGGCAGTGATTTACAACCTGGTGGTCTTTCACCTGATATGCTGCGAAGTAATATTTGGCAACACGTTGCATCAATGTATCGTGGTGCATTGCAAACCAATCAAGTATTAGCAAACTTACATAAAAATACCGTTATTCTTGAGCGATTAATTGCAGAAATCAGGGTACAAATTGCTGGTGGTGCATCGTCATATTCGTCAGCAGATATACTAACAGCAACTAATGCTATGAACGATCGCATTAATGGAATGGCAAGTGTCTTTAGTGAGTTGAGACAAAAAGCAACTGCGATGAGTGCCTTTGGTAATTCTATTTTGGCTTATGACCCTACTAAACCTGGAGTCGATCAAATAGAAAAAGATATTTGGATTATGTGGATGGGAACTTTAAGTAATGATGACTCTGACATTCTTGATTTAGATAATATTGAGGATCATTTGAAGAGTATCGGGATTTTAGGTAATGGTGGTTTATTAGGTGTAGATTTTGGAGACTATACCTCGGAAGACGATGAACTAGCGGCTTTAGCAGCAGCTCGTCCTCGCGCTGCAACCATACGAGGGAAGTACGATCAAACCGCTTCTCAATGGACTGCACCAAGTCCATGAGTCAACTTTTAATTATTTACTTTGATTTGTTTGCAGAGCCGTCTACTAAATCAAATATTTTTACATCGTTTCCAATCTCCGACTGGTGACACAGATTTGAGTAGCGCAGTTTAAAACTTTTTCAACTTGTTTGGGTGCTTTGATTTCAGTAAATAGCTGAATCGCCTGAGTGAAATTCATTTGGCTTTCATCAGGCTTTGCCATCTTTTGATTAGTTAAACCCAATTGAAAATAAGCTTCAGCTAGGTCACACTTTGCACCTATTTTGTCAAGAAGTTCGATTGCTTCTGTATGATTAGCAAAGGCTAATGCAAAATCTGTTTGTTGTCGATGGATTTCTGCTAAACCATTGAGTGTTTTTGCTTTTACCTGCATATAGTGACTTTCTTCAGCAAAAGTCAAAGCTTGCTGGAATATCTGATTTGCCTGGGAAAATTCGCCTAAATTGACGTAGGTTTGACCTAAAATTTGCATGAAATAGACAAATCTTCCAGTTTGTTCTACTAGTTTTTCGTTCGTAATATTTTGATAAGCTACATCTGCTAATGCAAATGAGGCATCACGCAAACCTAAATAAGAATATACCAAAGCTAAACAGACTGAAGCTTTCTCTGCCCAGCGATGATGTTCGGTATTTTGAGCCAGATAAATTACTTGTTGAAATAACTTTGCGGCTGCCTCTAGTTCCCACAAATCTATTTTGTAAAGACCAATACTTAATAAAGAATCTACTTCTAGCATTCTCAGATAGTAAACTGTATGTTTATTTTCTGGCTGAGTTACAAGTGATTTGAGCGATTGGGTTGCCAGTGTAATAGTCTTTTCTTGACAAGCGATCGCTTGACTAATTTTACCTGTTATCCAATATAGATCGCCCAGTATATTATAGAGTTCGCTGAGATTTTGGTTATTTTCCAGATTGTTAACAACTTGATTAATTGCCGCCAGTATCGGTTGAATTAAACCCATCCGATACAACGTACTACCAAGAGGCAAAAATTGCTGCCATTGATTATTTCTGCTTTTTAAAATTACCTTACCTGCTAACTCAAACTCATTAATTTCTATATAATGATAATATGCTTCCAGAGCTTGCAAAGCATCTTTAAAGGTTTCAATTTGTTTAACACTAGTTGTCCAAAACTCTGCGGCTTTGTGATTGGCAGTTTCCCATTCATCGCTGGGGCGTAAACGTGCGATCGCTTCTTTCCGAATCACCGGATGCAGCCAATATTCGCCTTTTTCGCACTCCACCAAAGACCGATTTCTCAAGGAGGCGATGATTTGCCGATGTTCAGTAGGTGGGACATCCCACAGCAAACAAAACAACCCTTGTGATGAAATTCTGGGTATATCTTGGTAACGATAACATCCCAAACGGCAAAGTAAGCGATATGCTTGGGGATCGAGGGCTTGCAGACGATTAATTTGACTAACCGCTAAATTTTTTAAGTCTGTTGCTGCTAACGGATCGGCATGATTTTCTTGCCAATAAAGAACCATATCACCGCCAAAATCCTCCTGAATCGAACCGCAGAGAATTCCCATTGCTTTAGCATTACCACCATAAGTGCGATGCATGATTTGCAAGGTTGGCGAGTCGATGGCTAATCCTCGGTTGCTAAAAAACTGTAGCCATGCGCTTTGATCCAAACCAGGAAGCCGATAGTGATTCACATTTAGCCCCGGTTCACAAAGGCGATCGCGACTAGTAATTAGAGTAACAGATTGCACTCTGGCATCAGCCAACACCCGCAATAGTTCTACATAGTTGCGGTGAGAAGCAATCAACCTACCTTGTTGATCTAATGCAGGTTCCAGATTGTCAATTAACACCCCAATCCGCCGATTGTGGAGTTGGCGCTTGAGTCGTCCCAATGTAACACCAAATTCTACCCCAGGTTCTTGATCAAAATCTTGTTTGAGCCATTCCTCTACAACTCGTTCGGCGGGGGTGATATTTTGCGTTTCCTTCGCCATCAGTAGTTCCAAAACCAAGTCAAATTCTTGATGGAGATATTGCTGCGCTAGAGTAGTTTTGCCTAAACCTCCCTCACCTTGGATGACAATGACTTTTGATCCTTGATTTACCAAAGTATTCAGGTGAGTGATCGCTTCTGTTCGTCCAATAAAATTGGTATCCTCTAATTTTGGGGTGGGTTGGAGCGATCGCGAGTAATCAATCAGACTGGATGATATTGCAGTCGTTTTTCTCAAAACCCGTTCCAAAGTAGCGCGACAATTACTTTTGGTAATCTTTTCTCGCAATACTTTAGAAAGCAACTTCCATAACTGCGAACCAGCATCCTTAGCGTGTCCTTCCGTACAACCGTAAGAATGAGCGATATCCAAGTATTTTCTACCCAACCAAACTTGCACAAGAATCACTTTTTGCAAATCGCTCAACCGTTCCCCGGTCTGCGGGGGAATTATGGCATCTAACCATGCTAATGCTGCTTCAGCGTCCATTGTGTAACGACAAGGGTAGTTCAGATTTTAGGGACAACTATAAATTACTCTACAGTTATATTGCTAGAGTTTTCGGATAAGATTCTGTAAACCCGACTTTTTTCCCTACTTTTGCAAACCTTATTCAAAATTCAGCAGCAAGTTATTGAAACGATTGCTGTTATTCCAACAGTTAGGTATTAAAGTCTCGTCGATCAACGGTCAAAATTCGCCCATGTCCTAGATGTTCTGCGAGAACAACCAAAGAAGCATCTGCCATATCCATTGGCAAATCGGCATATTTCTCCATGAGTTCAACTATGCGTACAACATGGTGACTTCGTAAATCAAACACCTCAAATGCTTCCTGTGCAACCTCTCTCAAAAAACTACATTGAGCATTGTTACCCAAGTGCAACGAAAAAGCCAGTATCAGCGATGATCATACTTTTCTTGCATTAGCGATGTCTACGACGAGCTTCGCTTACGCACAATAGCTTCGGAATTAGCAGCTAAGTCAGTTTCTCCTTTGAAACAGCCGATAAATTTACTTTGCTTGAGTTTAGCTAACGGATCTGTTTTTTGTTGCTGAAATTGTTGATAGCGCAGTTCAATCGAAGACTTAATTGCCTCTACTGTATCTTGGTCAGCTTCCTGTTGAATATAGGCAAGCTTTTGAGCATATTCTTCATCTAGCTGAATCTCAAAATTCTTCATCGCCACTAACTTGGAACGTTTACCTAAAGTATATCGTCCGCGTCGAATCGTCTAGAATAAAACTCATCAGGTCACTTCAACTTATGGTGAAATCAGACCCCCGCCAATTGCCTAGCAGTGCTGAACTTCCTTGTTCAGACGATACTCCTGTGGATAACGAAGACCAGAACTTTATTCCCAACCTGCTTCTCTTCTTGCTGCAATATATTTGGGCAAACCGTAATGACTGGTTTTTCAGCGTGGATATGGGCGTTTACCATACCACAGGGGTTAGTCCACTTGTGCCGATTGTGCCAGACGGATTTTTGAGCTTGGGTGTAGAACGCCGCAAGGCGGATAAATCCCGTAAAAGCTATGTTGTTTGGGAAGAAAATAACATAGTGCCTATCCTGGCTTTAGAAATTGTCTCCTTAACTCCGGGTGGAGAATACGACAAAAAATTAGACACTTATGCCAAGTTAGGGATACTGTACTACATTATTTATAATCCAGAGTATTGGCAAAGAGATCGCCACCAACCTTTTGAAGTTTATCGCTTAGTAGATGGTAGCTATCAATTGCAAATTGGTGAACCCTTTTGGATGCCAGAAATTGGTTTAGGAATTGGTAGAGGGCAATACGTATCTGGTAATATCCAGCGTCAGGTTTTGTATTGGTATGACCAACAAGGAAAGCGCTATCAAACTCCAGAAGAACAGCTTGAATTAGCGCAAAAACAACTTGAGCGTTATCGTCAGCAATTTGGCGAACTGCCAGAAGATTAAGTAGTCATTATTGTTTAGTATCAAATGCTTAATTAGTAAGAATTATTCCCCTTGGTGAACCATACTTTTGAGCTATTTCTCCTACTACTTTACAGTTTTTACGAATTTTATCATCATAATCATCAGTATCATAATCTTCATCATCATAGTTCCTGGACAACTCTGGCAGAATTGTCCCTACTGTCTCTAAAGCCTCTGCGATCGCTAACATCATGTTCGTCAAACTTGGAAACCATAACTTATCTTTAATGCCTTCTCGTTGTAGCACAGGAGAAGTCTCAATCTGAGTTTCTGAAGCAACAATGACTAGCTGGCCATTCTCATAAGAAACGAATGGCAAGCACTTTGGGTCATATATATCTGCATCCCTCGGAGAATAATATTTCTCAGCTTCCTCTAAGGATAGAAAATGAATTAAATCGTCTGCGCCTTCTAACAGCTGCTCCAAGAAGCAATAATAAGTTGAGTTGTCGTTATAAGAACCATAATTAGGTGGAGATTACGCTATTTTACAGGTTGACCAAGCTCCTGCTCATACAAGTTCAGCGATTCGTTGGCAAGAATTTATTATTCCTCTGTTTCAACCACCTTCAGCCCCTGAACTCAATCCCATTGAAAGGCTTTGGCAACTCCTCAAGAAACCACTCAAAAATCAGCTTTTCTCTTCTTTACAAACTTTACGCGTAGGCCTAGCCCGCCGTAGGCATCGCATCCAAGAAATATTTGATCAACTTACACTTGAGCAGGTAATATCTATATTCTCGAAGCTCTTTTCTATGCAGCTTCACATTAAATTGGTATTAGTGAGTAAACTATTTTAGACTTGTGTGTACACCGTAGCCCTTTATAAGGGGAGCGTTAGGGTGCAATACAGTTGAGTTAAGCTTTTATTCTTTAAAGAAAAAATATGGCATTCCTCGTATCGATGTGGTTAACTATGCCTGCGATCGCTATATTATTTTTTTGCGAAGAGCAATTGAATATGGTTTCATCAAAAGATATTGTAATTACCTTAACTGTTAATAATCTGTTCCACCACAATAGAAATATCTGGAAATGCCAGAGGTTGAATTGTTCCCGCAGTCAATGTCAATTTTGTTGCGTACTCTCCATCTAAGATTTCTCGAAACACCACTAAATGAAGCTTTTTGAGATTTACAACCCAATACTCTAAAATACCTGCTTCTGCATAGATTTGACTTTTTCTCTCTAAATCTTTTTCTAAACTGGAGTTAGCATACTCAATCAACCAGAAAATATTTTCTGGATAGGGATGATGCTCTCGATACTCGCGTCCTAAACGCTGGACAATGGCAATATCTGGTTCTGGTTCCGAGTCGTTGGGTAAGGTGATAGGCTTGGCTTGTCGGATTGCAGCACGTTTACCTAACAAATCCGCTAGATACTCTGCCGATTCATGACTACAATAAGCATGGGGTTCCCCTTCCGGCGACATTTCAACAATTTCTCCCTTAAGTAGTTCTACTTTGCGATCGCTCAAAATGCCAGCATCAATCATGCGGTGATATTCGTCAATCGTCCACTTAGCAACAATAACAGTCATGACGATTGATTCCTCCCAATGATTATTGATATGTTTCCATCTTAAACGTATTTTAAAGGAAGCCGCTAGCGCGTATGTACCCGTGTAGCCAAGACTTCCAATCTAAAACCAATTTTTTATTAATTTACCCTTTCAAGTATTATACTAACAATACAAAAACTCCACTTTCTCAAAGTAAGTGGAGTAATTAATGTTAAACTATGGTTAACGAATCATCGCTAATCTAGTATTTTTATTTCTAGTCCAAAAACGTAAATTAATCCAAAGCTTTCTTAAGTTCGTCTTTAATATTTTCTACAGTGTGAGTAACTTGTGCTTCAGCTTGCTTCGCTTGTCCTTCAGCTTTATCTTGTGGATTACCGGTTATTTCACCCACAACCTCTTGAATTTTCCCTTCAATATTTTTTGCAGTAGCTTCTACTCTTTTTTCGGCACTCATGGTTTTTATTTCCAGCTTGTAGTTGATTGACCTATTACATAAACTAACAATAGTGTATTATTTTGGACTTCCATCAACCGAGAGAAGAATTTTTTAGATTATGTATCTTAAGATAGATACGGGGTGCGACAGAACACCCTCCTTCAAAAATCTGAAAATATTATAAATTCGCGGTGTCCAGATCCCCGGCTTCTCAAAAAGCCGGGGATCTAACTTTTCACGAAGAATTTAGGGCTGCTATATGCACCTTCATAGAAAATTAGTATAAGTTAAAGCAAATTTTCAACAAAAGGAAAATAAAGGAGTGCCAACAAAAAGTCAAAAAAATGTCTGGAAGAATGAGATTAATGACATCATTCGAGGTGCTTGTGGAGGTTTTTTATTTGGCATACCTTTACTGTACACAATGGAGGTTTGGTGGATTGGCTCGCTGGCAAAAGCACAACTGATAATGACGGCGATCGCATTAATGTTTATTGTGGTTTACTTACTCAATCAGATAGAAGGCTTTCGGAAACGCAGATATAGCTGGCTCTCTTATCAAGCCGCAATGGATACCGTCGAAGCGATCGCGATCGGACTAGCTTGTTCTACCTTTGTGCTGTTACTATTGCGAGAATTGACACCAGAAACCTCTCTAAAAGAATCTTTAGGTAAAATCATCTTTGAAAGTGTGCCTTTTGCTCTTGGTGTAGCATTAGCGAATCAGTTGTTAGGAGATACTGAAAACAGTAATGGAAAAGGACAAGCAAGCGATCGGGAAAATAGCACAACCAAGAACAAAGGGGATGAGTTACACGCTACCTTTGCTGATGTAGGTGGAACCCTAATTGGCGCAACCATAATTGCATTTAACATTGCTCCCACAGATGAAATTCCTATGCTTGCAGCCGCAACCTCTCCACCTTGGGAGTTGGCAATGATCGCCGCATCTTTGCTGATTTCTTATGGCATTGTATTTCAGGCAGGTTTTTCTAACCAGCAAAAACGTAAAGAGCAAAAGGGAATTTTTCAACGACCATCAAGCGAAACCATTATGTCCTACTTAGTATCATTGCTAGCAGGCGCTTTCATGCTGTGGTTCTTTCAAAAACTAACTCTTAGCGACCCTTGGACAATGTGGTTAGATCACACATTGATACTGGGTTTACCTGCAACTATTGGTGGTGCAGCCGGAAGGTTAGCAATATGACTGAAACAGAACAACAACCAAAGCGCTCAAGAGCTGAGTGGATAACATTCAGCATCGCCTCATTCATCCTAGCAATCATTGTGAGTCTAGTAGGCTACACTTGGCTGAACGAAAAAAATCAACCTCCGATCCTTTCTGTTACTAAAAAACAAACAATTCGAGAAATTAATGGCCAGTTTTATGTTCCTTTTGAAGTTGTGAATAGTGGAGGAGATACAGCTGAGTCAGTTCAGATTATGGCTGAGTTACTGATTAACGGCAAAGTTACAGAAACAGGAGAGCAACAGATCGACTTTTTATCTAGTGGGGAAAGCGAAGAAGGCGCATTTATATTCAGCCATAACCCGCGCCAAGGTCAGTTAAATCTACGTGTTGGTAGCTATAAATTGCCATAGGGGACTGACAAATAAAAAAAATACCCCACAATATTGCATAATCTATTTGTTGGAAGTATACCCGAACTCAACCCTCACCACCCTTGCTTTCATCGTGGGAAGCGAACACGTCGGGCATTGCCTGCCTAATCAGTGCGCTAAGAGTTGAGTTTGGGTGTGCGCGATCGCGTGGGTGAGATATTTCTTTACCTGACGTTGATGTAGCCTCTATCTCCGACATACTGTTCGCGTTCCTAGAGAAGTTGAAATCTGCTGTATGAGTCCTATATTTTATTGCTTGCCTATATTTTCAACACGATAGCGCCCCCATTTTTGATAACCTTGAAGAAATTAAATAATTTCAAAAAATAAATAATCGCATTTTTATTCCACCAGAGATATAAAATAGAATTAACTGTTTTGAGGTAGATTTCATCAGAAATTTATAATTTTGATATTTGTATTATGCCAGTATTACGAATGTTAACTACATTTGACATATAAAACTATCAAGAAATATTTTACATCTATTATTGTTGGTACTCCTAACAACAACTTATTGCTGGGTACTAGTAATGACGACCGGATTTGTGCTTGTGGAGGCAATAACAATATCTCCGCCAGTCTGGAATAACCTAATTGATGGTGGAGAAGACAGGCTGATAATGGCCGTAATGAAAAATCTCAGGTGAGTTGGTGCGATCGCAGCAGTTGCTTTAACTCTTTCGAGTTGAGCAAGGCATTATTTACATTGTGAATATTTAATTGTTGCATTTTGATGATACTATTTTAAAAAATTAAGGAGAAAACCTTGTGGGAATTGCGATCAATCAATTATTTAAGTTATCTGTAAAATATTTTTCAGCAATCACAGCCATAATAACGGTTCTCCCATTACCAGTTAAAGCCGCTACATTTTTAGTAACTGAGCGCGCTGCTTTAGGAGGCAATGATCAAGTTAATTGGGAAAGTTTAGGTAAAGTCTTTAATCCCTCTGCCCCTGATTTTTCTGCTTTTCTACCTAACTCTTTTTCAGCGACATCGCAACGTGGTTTAGGCTTGGATATAAATATAACTCCAACTAATAAACCTCAAATTACTCCACCATTTGTCTTTCAAACTTTACCTTCACCTGGCATTCGGAGTAACTTTGGTCTAGGTGATTTTATTCTCTTCGGAGGTATAGATCCAACAGGTTTTATCCCTCTTCCTCCTGGTACTCCCGATCCTGGAACTAAGGGGAACGGCGAGCCTTTTTCGATTAGTTTTGCCCAGCCAGTTTTTGGCGCTGGAACTCAGATAGCTGTAGACACTGGTAAATTGAAAATTGAAAATTCGATCGCCGCTTTTGATAACGCCAATAACCTATTGGGTACTTTCTCCGTTCCAAATTTTTCGTCCTTAGCATTAGATAATTCGGCAGTATTCTTGGGGATTCGTAGTGATACTCCAAACATCTCACGACTTGTTTTTAGCAGTTCTGCTCCACAATATGGCTTGGCTATTAATCAGGTAAGCATTCTTGCAGTTCCCGAACCAACTTATACCTTAGCGATATTAGCTTTTGGAGTTTCAAGTGCTGTTTTGAAACGACGCAAACATACTTGATACTCCCACAGCATCGAAATAGCTTTCATTTAATAAGTTAGAGATTTCGGACATACTCAAACTTATGTCAGTACGTAACGTAAGTTCCAGATAATTCTTGTCTTTAACCAAATTCAAGTCAATGTTATACAAAGAATTAGAAAACATCATAGACGCTAAGATCCAAAAAGCCATACGGAAGCACGAAATTATAGTTGCTTTCATTAGTAGTATTATTGGCTTGATTTTTATCATGGGTTTGTTCCATGCTATTTTGCTCAACCATACTGAAATTCAAACATTTTGTTTGTACTGATTACTGTTTGTAATCAATAGCTCTTGACAATGAAGCGTTCCCTGATGTCCTTAAAACTAATCCAAGTTAGACATCTTTTTTATAGAATGGAATTGTACAGATGGAGAGTAAAAATAATAACAGGGCTATATTCGTCTTATTTTTGACTGTATTAATAGACTTGCTCGGCTTCGGAATTATTCTGCCGATACTACCTTTGTATGCTGAACAATTTGGTGCAAAACCTAATGAAGCGACTTTACTTGTAGCTATTTATTCTTTAATGCAGTTCTTATTTGCACCATTATGGGGCAGATTTAGCGATCGCTACGGTCGCCGTCCGATTTTATTACTGACTTTATTCGGTTCGGTAATTGCATACGCAGGCTTAGGTTTTGCCAACTCCCTATGGATTTTGTTTATTGCTCGTAGTCTTGCCGGGATTATGTCAGGGAATATTGCCACTGCTCAGGCGTACATAGCAGATATTACCACGCCAAGTAATCGAGCTCGTGGCATGGGTGTAATCGGAGCAGCTTTTGGTCTTGGCTTCATTCTCGGCCCAGCGATTGGAGGTCTTCTAATCGGGTCAGATCCGAACAACGCTAACTTTCATCTACCGTCGTTGTTTGCAGCCGGATTATCTTTATTAGCATTTCTTTGTGCTTTGATATTACTTCCAGAATCTCTAAATTCTGAGACTAAAGCCAAAATCCAAGTTTATCGCCACCGTCAGCGTTGGCTAAACTTGCTACAGCTGTCACAGCGTCCACAGTTTTGTGTGCTTGTTGGCATTTACTTTTTAGTCACCTTTGCTGTTGCAGCTATGGACTCTACGTTGGCTTTATGGTCTAAGCAGCAATTAAATTGGGGTCCTCAGCAAGCTAGTTATCTTTTTGCTTTCATGGGGATTGTCAGCACAATCATTCAAGGAGGATTAATCGGATTTCTCAAAAAACAATTGGGTGAAATCAAGTTACTTATCTTAGGAATATTAGGACTAGGTTTAGGATTACTGTTAATTGGATTCTCACAAAGCTTAATTTTATTATTAGTCGCCGCCACACTTGTGGCATGGGGAATTAGTGTCAGCCAACCAATATTGAACAGCTTGATTTCCCAGATGACACCCCCAGAAGAACAAGGACAAATATTAGGAATTGCCAGTTCTTGCTCTGCATTAGCACGCATCGCTGGGCCAACGTGGGCAGGGGTTAGTTTTATGAAATTTGGGAGTTCTGCACCTTTTTTGAGTGGAACTTTAGTAATGGTAGTAGCTTTGACTCTTAGTTTGCGAGTAACTAAAAGCGCATCTGAACCAAAAACAGAACGTGTCGCTTGAAAATCTAGGTCTGAATTAAGAATTAAAAATTAAAAATTACGAATTACGAATTACGAATTACGAATTACGAATTACGAATTATTATGACAGGTCGCCGAGCATTATTTTTAGGCATCTTTGTAAGCATCCTCCTCACCTATGCAATTTGGATCGGTGGGAGCATTCCTGCAAGCATCATCAAACTTCCTGACCAAGGATTAAACTGGTACTACTGGAAGCTTCCCCAACCAACATTTTGGAGTCGAGCGACGGCTTGGGGTATGTATCTTGGGCATCAGTTTAGCATCTGGGCGTGTATCTTGTGGGCGCAGCGATCACAGTTTAAATACAAATCAGCGTTGCATCCGATAAATTACCTCATGCTTGCCATTAATGGTGTATTCATTGCTTTACACTTTCTGCAAACATATATTTGGTATGATGCTCTAGCTCAAGATACTTCAATTTGGGCTTCTCAAGGTGCAGTTGTACTTCTCCTAGTGTTTGTACTGATTTTAGAAACACCTCGACGCGGTTTGTTTTTTGGCAATTCTGTTCCATTTCATCAACAGTTTTTGCAAATTATCAAACTGTACCACGGCTATTTTTTCTCTTTCGCCGCTATCTACACCTTTTGGTACCATCCAATGGAAGCAACTTTGGGGCACTTAATCGGTTTTCTTTATATGTTCTTGCTTCTGCTCCAATCTTCGTTGATTTTTAACCGCACCCATATAAACCGTTGGTGGACATTCACTTTAGAAATTTCAGTTTTTTTACATAGTGTTATTGTTTCATTGATGCTAGGACAAAGCAAGTGGCCCACATTTCTCTTTGGTTTTCTTGGCATTCTGGTGCTTACTCAACTCCACGGTTTACCTGTGGGTATCTTGACTAAACGCACTATCTACGGAGCCTTTTTAGTGAGTGTACTTGCCGTTTATGGATTGACTGAACGCGGCTTGGGCAGAATTTACGAAGTAACCTATATTCCTCTGATTGAGTTTGGATTAGTTGGCACAATTTACTTAATCTTCCTGCTCATCTTATGGACAATTTCTCATTTACCTGTAAAGACGTAATATGATGTTTGTCAAAATGCCTATACGTTTGTAGTAAAGACTTTAGTCCTTTGTCCGAAGCACTATACAAACAAAATCAGGATTTAAGTCCTGACTACAAACATTTTTGAAGGAAGCTTGATTAGCCAAACATAGTATAAATAAACATTAAAAAATTAGCAATTTTACTGGCCACTACTAAGGATTTTTTGCTGTTGATAACGCTGTTTAAACTGCTGTTGTTGTATTTTATGATCCACAATTGGATCGGGATAGCCAACAGCATGACGCTCTAAAGGTGGAATTTTACCAGTAACTAAATATTCTGTATCTACAGACCGCAATTCTGACACCCATTGCCGAATATATTCCCCATCTGGATCGAATTTTTGTGTTTGGCTGGCTGGGTTGAAAATTCGCACAGGTTTGGGGTCCATACCGCTAGAAGCACTCCATTGCCAACCGCCATTATTAGCAGATAAATCACCATCAATCAACTTCTGCATAAAGTATTTTTCTCCCAATTGGGGATTAATTAGCAAGTCTTTAGTGAGGAAACTGGCAACAATCATCCGGCAGCGGTTATGCATCCAGCCGCTTTCATTCATTTGGCGCATTGCTGCATCCACAATGGGGTAGCCTGTTCTCCCCTCACACCAAGCTTGGAAGTGTTCTTCGTTAGTTTCCCAAGGAAAGTTCTTAAAGGTGTCGCGAAAAGCACCATCAGCTAATTCTGGGAAGTTATACATTGCGTGTTGATAAAACTCCCGCCAAGCTAATTCCTGTTGCCATGTGCGGATATTAACTGCTGTTTCCTCACTGCGGCTATTTTCCAGTGCTTCTATGGTGGCTTGCCAAACGGTGCGAATGCCAATTACGCCAAATTTTAAAGCTGCACTCAGTTGTGATGTTCCGTCCACTGCGGGGAAATTGCGCTGTTCTTGGTATTCAGTAATGGCTTTATTAGTAAATTCTTCTAATCGTTCTTGTGCCGCCGCTTCTCCTGGTGAAATAATTAATTGTTCATCCCAAATAAATCCTAAATCTTTTGCTGAAGGTAGTGCCAAGGCTCCTGCAAGTTTGGCAATTTCCTGTTCGGCTTCCGTTAATCCCTCAACATTTTGCAGTGTTTCTACTGGTTGAGCCTTCGGTTTAGTAATCCAATTTTTCCAGAAGGGGGTGTAAACCGTGTAAGGACTGTTACTACCAGTGCGTAACTCCTCTGGGGAGTTGAGGATTTGATCCCAGTTTTGGTTAAGAAACTCAATACCTTTTTCTTTGAGGGCATTTATAACAGTGCGATCGCGTTCTTGTGAATAAGGCTCTACATCCCAATTCCAAAAAACAGCTTTGGCATTTATTGCCTCTGCTAAAGCTGGTATTGCTTGTACAGGATCGGCGTGGAGTATTAACAACTGGCTACCAACTTGAGCATATCGCTCTTGGAGTTTCTGCAAACAGCCAATCATATAAGTTACTTTCACAGGAGCAACATCATCCCGTTCCAGAATATTCGGATCTAGGCAAAACACGCCCACCACCTTCGGACTCCGCTGTTTTGCCGCAGCCAGTCCCGTATTATCAGAAATGCGTAAATCGCGCCGATGCCAAAACAGAATTAAGTCAGACATTCCATGCTGGATATAGTTCACCCGTACTAGCTTAGATGCTAGTGGTGCCAATAAGCATCATTCTGGCGATAAATTTATTCTTTTAATGGGTATTGAGGAGTTAACTATAGCGGTTTGCTATTGCGTGGTGTAAGGGCGCACAGCTGTTACCCTTACGCATTCAAATGAAAATTGCGATCGCAGAATGTCAATAGTCAACTAAACCCCGGTTTATCAATCGGGAATAGTGGCTTTTCATCTCAAAATTGAGTATACTTTTCTTAACAGTTAATTAGTCTTTTTGTCATGGCTAACCTACTACTTGACGACGGTACGATTGAGAGCGATTTAGGCGAAATAGCTCGTGAACTTGCGCCTCTTGGCATTCAACTCAAACACTACGACCCAGGAACATCGCTACTCTTCCCTAATCTGCTAGACCAGGACGTTTTAACTGAGTCCGAGAAACGTTATTGTGTAGAACTCCATAACAGCGTCTTTGAATTTCTTCAGCAAGAAAATGGCGCTCTCTGGTGTGATTTACTAAATGTGCATCCAGGTTCTTTCAATCTTCACCACCTGATCGCAACCTACGGCCGTTACCATACTCATCCTGCGGCTGAACCCCTCTATGTGTTGTCAGGAGAAATGATTTATGGCTTCGTGAGACATGATGGCAGCCAAGTACAGCTTTTAGTTCAGGCACAAGACTATCTTTATATCCCCGCCGGCGTTGAGCATTGGTGCAGCCCAACTGCATCGTTAAATTTCAAAGGAGTACGCTATTTTGCGATGCCTGCGGCGGGCTGCGCCAACGCAGAAGGTTGGATTCCAAATTATACAGGTACTCAAGTGAGTGATTCGATCCAAAAGCCGCGTTAAAGCTCATTGAGCTTGTAGCCATCTGTGATTGTTATTACTTTATATAGCCTTAAACTCAATGTCCATTGATAACGTTTGCTACTATCTTTTAGAACAGTATCCCGATGTGGAATAAAATGCCAAGCTGTTTCAATGATATTTTTTGCTAAACCCAAGTTGAGTCAACGTAGAAAATGTCTTTTGGGATTAGAGAAAAATATCCCGTGAAAATTCAGATTGGTGGTGGGTTGCGACGAATTTGGTCTTTTGGCAGAGTAATCACATTGAAAGCTTGCCATTTGGTTGTAACGTACTTAAATTTACCAATACCAAAGTCTTTATTAGTAGCCCAGTTCTTCCACCGTGCATTTAAATTGAACCAGTAATCTCCCCCTTCACTAAGAACGTAGCGAGCCTTAAAGCGATCGTCAGGTTTGTTAAAATCATCTACCACAAGTCGAGCTTCAACTGTGGTAAACATCCCCATTACATCAATGGGATTAATAGATGCCCGACCAGGTGGCCAAAAGTGGAAGTTGTAACCATTACCTGCTTTGACAGAGATACTTCCGTCAGGCTCATATCTAATATTGGCTGGTTTATTGATGTCCCCTACGAAATTTTCCCTATAGGCAGAACCTTCAACTCTCACAGAACTTTGGAGAATATGCCACTTTTTATCTTTCTTACTGAGATAGTAAGCCTTAATATTTTTTATTTGCACACGGGTGTTAGTTGCAGGATTACCTTCAGACGCTTCATATAATTGTCCCCATGCTGTCATGGCTGTAAAAGTACCTGGATCAGTATTACCTAAACGTGGCTCGGTAGCCCAACTCCAGTGCAAAGGAATCCCACGGGGTATGCCCTCATGAGGTGGTTGCATATCATAAACGATGGTTTCAATAGAGTTAATTGGTTTGGGCGGCAGTGAATCTACTTTGTAGGGAAAACCGCTAGTAATTATTACAGTAAATATACATAGTAAAAAAAGTAAGACTTTAGAGTTGTAAAAACCAAACATAAGCACAAATACTGTTTTTTTCAAGGTTAAATCCCTAAGTTTCGTAAGCTTGCAGTCACTTTGATAACACGGCATTTTTTAAATGGCAATTTAGAATAGTAATTACGCAAATCAGATATCTGCATAATTATGTAATACTCTTGTACTACTGAAAGGCTTCGTACTCAGCGCTTTCCTCAATCGCTATTTTACATTGGCAAGAGAAAAATCCGACCAAAAAAAAAGGATTGAGCCACGACTTAATTTATTTATGGAGAATCAAAAATGCAAACCAACATTATTCAAGATTCAAGCCCCCAGATTTATCTGTGGGGTCTTCAATTTTAAATGAGCGAATTCCTTGTACCCCTTTGCTTAAGCAAGCTACGTATAGCGTCTCGCTGAGAATATACTGAAGCTTCTGTTGCAAATTTAGCTTCTAAACTTGCTTCTACTAAATTGGCAGTGGGTTCACCGCAAGTGCTACTGCTTTCAAGAAATAAGGCAGAGCAAGAAGGCTATTTTTTTGACACGCATATCACTACTCCTTGCTACTCAACAGTAGCATTTTACTCTTTGCAAGTCGTACCTGTTGTAGCAGTGTTATTATCCACTTCTTGATCAACCACCTAATAAGACTTTGAGCGTAATCTTGTAATATAATTTGCGGATACAGGCGGATTGCTGTCCATAGCTTTTGACTAGCCTGATTGACCGTATCGATACTATTACTATTTTGCTTTAAATATTGTTGTGTAACATATTGATAGATCCAGGCTAAACTTTGCTTTTTTAGATGTTTAAGCTCTGCTGGAAGTGTTTGAAATGTTTTTTTAATGACCAGAAGACCATCGTCCTCCATATGTTTGACTTTGGTAAATGACATTGAATTTGAAGATTGACGATAAAAAATTTGATGTTTTGGGACTACAACAAAATTCCAAGAAACCGATAACCGCAGCCAATAATCCCAGTCGGCACAACCTGCACAGACAGGATCAAAGCCTCCCACAGTTTCAATTGCTTGTCGGCGAATTAATGGGTTGGAACCGCTAGCCAGAAAGTTATTAACTAATAAATTAGGCTGGACATCACCCTCAAAGAATATGGAAACACCAGGAATTGAAGATTTTCCTTGCTCATCCATAAAATAAGTCCAGCTATAAGCAACTCCTGCATCTGGATGGTGTTTCAGGGCTGCTAGCTGTAGCTCTAACTTATCTGGAGTCCACAAATCATCAGCATCAAGAAATGCAATAAATTTCCCAATAGCATGAGAAAAACCGCGATTACGAGCGACTGAAAGTCCACCATTTTCATAAGAAAAAACTTTGAGACGCTGATCTTGAACACTCTGAACTAGGGCAAGAGTATTGTCTGTCGAGCCATCATTTATGATAATTATTTCAAAATCCGCAAATGTTTGTTCTTGAACGGATTTGATAGTTTCAAAAATTGTATGTTCAGCATTATATGCAGGAATAATAACAGATATGGTTGGCATAAATTGGCTTTTCAATAAATTGCACACAAACTGTAAAATTGGTTATCACTAACTACCTGATGAGAAATTAAGAACCACTATACCCATCCAGAATATTCCCGGTTCAGCGTCTTCTAGTTTAAGAGCGTGTCACGGAGTTGCTTGCCAATAACCTCAAATGAAAAGCACTCTTCTGCTCGAAGCCGAGCACGTTTGCCCAACTCGCGCCCCCAAGCTTCATCGTCTAAAACACACCCAAGCGCTAATGCCAGGGCTTTTGCGTTCTCACGAGGTACGATTAGCCCACCTGATGCCTCACCGTTTTGGAGAATGTCAGATATACCTGCAACATCTGCTGCCACTACAGGCAGATTACAAGCCATTGCCTCGATGGGTGCTACTGGAAAGCCTTCTTTTCGGGACGGCAAAGTATAAACATCGGCAGATGAAAGGTATCGCTGAATAGCGCTGCGATCGCGTACATATTCATCTATCCATACCACACCCTTGAGCTGCATGGCGGCAATGCGCCGATGCAATTCATCCGCATCGCTACCCGTCCCCACCAGTAGCAATCGCAAGTCTTTACCAGGACGTTCGCGGCATATCTGATCCCAAGCCTCTAGGAGGATATCCAGTCCCTTCTGCCATATTTGGATGCGCCCATGATACGCCACTAGCTGAGCATCGCTTGGGATACCTAGTTCTGCTCGTGCTTTGTCACGATCCCTAGCACGCCATGTCGTCACGTCCATCGGGTTGAAAATAGGTACTAGTTTAGTCGGTGGAACTCCATAAAAGGCTAGTACCCGCTGCCTTTCAATTTGCGAAGCAATAATTAAGCCTGAACTAGCTCGCAACGACAACCAACGAAAAGGGTACTCAAATAGACTGGGTAGCTTGTCACCTCCCTGGAAGGTGGCAAACACTGGCAAGTGCATGAATTTTCCCAAAAGCACGCAAACGTCGAAACGGGCGTATTCATAATCCTGACATAAAATAGTATCACAGCCCTGATGCCGTAATTCACGAATGAGTAACCCTAATGGTGTAGATAGGTAAGAGCCTAAGCTCATAACTCCATCCTTTAGGACTTGAAGCAGGGAAGGGCGGGTACTCGGAGCGCTATTAACCTGAATACTTCCAGCAGCGTTGACCTCACTTGACTTGCCTTTCCACCTCTTCCAGATGTTGCCTGCTTGTCGTCGAACAGTACGGTAGGCTCTATAAATCGTCGAAGGAGGCAATACACAAATCGTAGCGCCAGTTGGTACGTGCAAGAAGCGCGTTGTTTCAGAAACACGGGCTGAGAAGAAGAAGATAACTGTTCGCACACCAACTAGTTGAAGAGACTCGATGTAGTTAAACTGCCAGCCGCCAGTCAACTCATTGCAATATGTCTCAAGCGACATTCCGATCGTGTCGAAAAAGTCCTCGAATAGGTCACAACAGGGAAGTAAGGCAATTGTTGGCTGCGGTTTAGCGTCCGTAAGTGACAATTCCTGACTAACTATTTCATTATTTTTGAGTATTTTAGGCATAGACTCAAGAGTAGAATTTAAATTTGAGAGATAGGCGTTAATCTGAAAAAATGAGTTCAGCGAATTCCATTCTGTTCAGAATCTTTCCGTGCTTAAAATCATTAAATGAGGTCTTGCTTTTAAACTATAAAAAATTCTTAATGCCAAACATTTTATCAAGCTTTAAATAAATCGCTGGCCTTGAGTATTCCTGCTCAAAGGTAGTTTTTACTTCCTGCGAAAGTTTAGTAGCGAAGTGAAAATCTGTTAGTAAACTTAGAATATGATTTGCAAATTGGACTGGATTGTCATTAATTAAAGCATTAATACCATCCTGCAAAAATAGAGCAGAAGCACACACCTGGGTAGTTACAATAGGTAATGAGTAAGACATTGCTTCTATAAGCTTGACTTTTGTTCCAGCTCCAGTTAGCAAAGGGCAAATGAATAACTTAGACTGCAAATGAAGTTCCGAAAGATCTGGAACATATCCTAATAGTTTAATATTTTTATTGTAGTGTGCATCAACTTGAATATGCTCACAAATATTACCTGCTATTGCTAGCTGAGTGTTTGGTTTAGCGTGTACAACATGTGGAAAAATAGAATCTAGAAAGAATTTAATTCCATCTTCATTAGGTGGATTATAATGACCAACAAATAATAAGTCATATTTGAAAGTTCTATCTTGATATGAAACCTGCTCTGAATTATATATCAGGCTATCAACTGGATGGGGAATTGATTGCAGTTTGTGGGATGGCAAGTGTGTCGCAAGAACAGAGAATTCATAATTAGAGTCAGAGATAATAGTATTAAATTTGTTCAGTAAAATTACTTCTTTCAGAAAATTCGATTCATAATCAAATTTCAAACCATCAAAAGGATTATGGTCTTTCATCATCGCACGTAGTCTACAGCAAATATCATGAGTATCAATTATCGTATGAGTAGTTGAAGGTGATTTAATATCTGCTGCCAAATGAGCAAAATTTAAGGTATTGATCCATATAAAATCATATGCGTTCTGAGTAACTAGATTATTAACAAATTTTACATAGCCTGGAGGAGCATAGTAATCTGAATCAACAGGTATTTCTTCACGTAGTAATTTGTTATAGTACAAAGACTTGCTGCGACTCGATAACTGATCGTACAAATTGTATCTGCCTTCGTATACGAATACATTATCTACAAATTTTAAAGCTTCTTGTGTTTGTTCTGCGCTCCATCTTGGATTAACCCATGTGTCTCTAAACTGATTGGCTGCAACAACATCTACAGTAATAGAATCTTTTCGATTATTGAAATATTTCAGTATACCTAACACCCTGCGCTGAGAGCCATAATGTAAAGGCGTAAGTGGTACTGGTAGATGAAATAGTATTTTCTTTCTTGCCTGGTTCATAAAATCTAGGTTCCTAGTTCAGAAATAATCTATAGCCAAAGTCAGAATTCAGAGAGAGAATGCTTAACTATTAAGACTTACATGAATCCTCAATGTCCTAACTGGCCTGTCAACTGCTATATCTATGGATTTGTAGTTATGGGGAAATAAGTAATCTCTTTCATACACCAACTAACTCTGCAAGACACCAATTTGCAAACGTTTTAACACCACGTTCCAATGCAACAGAAGTGGTAAATCCCAATTCTTCTAGCTTTGAGATATCTGCCTTCCAATTCAATGGTGTTCCAGAGGGAACTACGCCATCAAACTGAGGTATGCAATTAGACTCTAGAGAGTTTGAAATTAAGGTGACAAGTTCTCTAATTGTTACCTCTTGCCCGCTAGCTAGGTTATAAACCTCACCTTGCATCGGCGCATCACAAGCAATCACTCTAAAGGCCTTAGCAATGTCTAGAGCATGAACAAAGTCACGGCTTTCATATCCTGTACCCTGAAGAACCAATGTTCTTGCACTTATTATTTTCTGGCAAATATCCCATAACACCTGACGACGCAGCCCTGGGCCATAGGCTGAAAATATTCTCACACTAGCAGTTGGCAACCCATATATCTGTGAAAATTCCTTGCATAGCATCTCACCTTGTAACTTGTGAAAGCCATAGGGAGAAAGCGGCGCTGGAATTTGAGTTTCGCTGATTGGAAGTAACCCCGGATTCCCATAAACTGCTGCACTGGAAAGGTAAATGAACCGACAACCCGGCACGGCTAAACGGAGAGCATTCAAAACTTCATAAGTGACAACAGTATTAGCATAGAAATCAGGCGTTGGTTCCGACATGGATAAGCTTGGTGCAGCACGACCCGCACAGTGAATACACACATCAGGGCGGTGCTTTTGCATAATCTCACTCAACAGTGGATCGGGCAATTTTACTGTATAGTAAGCTGCCAAACTCGCCAGGGGTGCGTTCTCAGACTGAGAACTATCAATACCAATCACCGACCAACCTAATTCTGAAAAATGCCGCACAACATAGCGACCGATAAAACCCGCTGTGCCAGTAACCAAAATATTGTTCGCCATAGCTTTGTTGCATGAATTAGACAAGAGAAAGTTAATAAAAAGACTTGGATATGGCTCTCGTAATTTCCGATTACGCAGTCTATTAAATTGGTATTTAACTATTAATTCTCCATAAAAGTAGCAGAAGTTCCGTATTTATTAAATACATATCGGTGAGTCCAGATCGTAAAAGCAGGTAATATTAGTAAATGAGAAATCAAAACTGCTGCGGCTACCCAAAATATTCCCCAATTAACTGCTATGAGTATGGAAACTGCAAATATTGTGGTAAAGATTAAGTCTAGATAAAGCGTAATATGAGTTTTATTTACAGCATTTAGTAATATAGAAGAAGCCCAGTTATAGGTTCGAGGTAAAACCGAAAGACAGACCATGATTAAAATTGGGACTGCTGTTATCCACTTTTGACCAAATATGATTGGAACATAAACTGGAGCCAAAAGAGATTGTAAAAGAATCAAAGGTATTACAACTAATGAAACTTTTTTCAGACTGCTAAAATAGCTTTTTTTTAACTGGATGTAATCTGCACGAAAAGCACAAATATGGGGAAATAAAGCCACCATAAATGTATTGATAACATTCATAGTTATTCCTAATCCAGCATTGAAGGCAAAATAGTATATTCCTAATGCATCGACACCCAGAAATCTGCCGATAATTAAGTAATCTAAGTTTCCCCTTAGTTTACCCAAAAACTCAGCACCGAGTAGATTTTTGCCAAAATTGAGAATCTCCTGCCATCGCTCTAACTTCAATGATTTTGGAGGTCGCCAAGAATGATTTATCCAGCTGATGAAAATCCAGACTGGAGTTGTCAGAACCATAGACCAAACTATTGCCCATACCCTCAAACCTAAAATTACTAGAATTACAATAATGATATTGCTGAGTATTGACTGTGTAGCATTGCATAATGCTATTGTTTTTAGCCGATTTTCTCGTTCAATCATTGCCAAATGAACCATAAAAATAGGAAACATTAAGTAGACTAAAGCCTGGGTACAGATAGGAAGAATTAACTGATTATTTCCGTAAAATTGAGCAATTGGAAAGGCAGCAAAACACTGAATAATAAAAATTGACCCACAAAGTATCCAGTTCAACCAATAGGATGTATCGCATAGAGTCTTGACATCTTGTTCATCAGCTTGAACAATCTTTGCTCCAATTCCACCTCTGAGAGTGAGAACGGTTGCAAAGTCAAAAATGGTATAAATGATTGCCATCAGCCCGTAGTCTTGGGGGCTGAATATACGAGCTAGAGTAACTGTTGTTCCTAAGCGGAAGATACGATTTACTAACTCTGCTCCTGCCAGCCAGCCAACATTGCGAATAAAGTGATCGGATGATATCTGTTTGAGCTTATTTATTAGCATCAGAATACGGCTAAATTACAATTACATCTTTGTTCTGCAAGCTCTAAGTCAGCAGAACATCACGCAGTTGCTTACCAACAGTCTCAGGCGAAAAGCAACTCTCTACTCGACATCTAGCACGCTTGCCCAACTCACGCCCCCAAGCTTCATCATCCAAAATCCGACCAAGGGCTAGCGCCAGTGCTGTCGAATCTTCCCGTGGCACAACTATTCCACCGGAAACTTCGCCCCCGTCAAGAATGTCGGATACACCAGGAGCATCAGCAGCTACGACAGGCAGTCCACAGGCCATTGCTTCAATCGGTGCTACGGGAAAGCCTTCTTGTCTGGAAGGTAAAGTATAAACGTTAGCTGCTGATAGGTATTGCTGAATAACATTGCGATCGCTCACAAATTCGTTGAGCCATGACACGCCCTTTAACTGCATGGTGGCAATGCGCTGGCGAAATTGCTCGGCATCGCTGCCCGTTCCCACTAGTAGCAGACGCAAGTCTTGATCGGGACGTTCACCACAGATTTGCTGCCAAGCATTCAATAAAATATCTAATCCTTTACGCTTTATCTCAACTCGTCCATGCCACGCAATCACTTTGGCATCGAGGGGAATACCAAGTACGGCTCGTGCCTCAGTGCGATCGCTCGCTTGCCAAGCTACTATGTCTACAGGATTGAAAATATGGGCTATTTTACTAGACTTTATCTCATAACGAGATTGAATTCGCCCAATCTCAGTTTGCGTTGCCACGATCGCACCTGTGCAAGCACGAAACGCCAACTGTCGAGGAAGAGCTTCCAGAAAGCTTTGGGTGCGATCGCCTCCCTGGAAAGTCGCAAATACTGGTAGACGCATCATTTTTCCCAGTAGCACGCAACTGTCGAAGCGGGCATACTCATACTCTTGACATAAAATTGCCTGACAGTTCTCACGCCGCAGTTCACGAGCTAACAAACCTAGAGGTGTAGAGAGATAGGTTCCCAGACTCTTGGCCAAATCCTTAACGGGTGTAAGCAGGGAACGGCGGATTGTACTGTTATCCTGAATGTCTTTAAAAGATTGTGCCTCTCTAGCTCCATAAACATTCAGTGAATTACGTCGTACAGCACGATAGGTATGATAAATTCCAGAAGGAGGCAGCACGCAAATCGAAGCACCAGTCGGCACATGAGTAAAACGCGATGGTTGCTCGACACGAGCAGAAATGCAAAATAGTACCGTCCGGACACCAACTTGTTTGAGAGCATTGATGTAGCCAAACATCCAGCTACCGACAAACTCCTTACAGAAAGTCTCGAAAGAAATGTTGATACTATCTAAAAAATCATCGATTAAATCATAACAGTGCAGTAAGGCGATCGTTGGCTCAGAGGATTGACTCAAAGAAAATGATTCCCTATCGTGTTGCACAGTCAGCTGTAAACCAGAGTACTTGTTCATGCTTCTAACCTCGGATCGCTTAGAGTCAGAGGCTTTTTCATCAACTGCAAGAAGTAATTAGCAACTTTAGTTGGGAGAATTAGTTTCAAAAGGAGCTTGATGACTAATTTTTGAGTTGTTTTATCTAGTAAAACTTTAGGGTTGAGGCGAATTGCTGACCATATGTGTTGCAGAGCTTGGCTAACGCCACTGCTATGACTACGATGTTGCAAATACAGACCAGCAAAATATATATGGAAACTCACTATTGTATACTTTTTGAGGTATTGAAGTTCTGGAGGAGCTGCTTGATATGCCTTTTTCATTGCGATGAGGGCATCTTCCTTCATCTTTTCAATGTTAGATGACATGGCTCCAGGTGTTCGACGATAAAGTATTTGGTGCTTAGGTATCACAACAAAATACCAACGAGTTGATAGCCGCAGCCAGTAGTCCCAGTCTGCACAACCAGGGCAAGCAGGATCAAAACCTCCAGTCGATTCCAGCGCTTGCCTACGTATCAGAGTATTTGAGCCATTATGAATAAAATCGCTAACTAACAACTTTTCATAAACATTACCTGCAAAAGAATATTTAGGTGATGGCAGAAAGAATAAAGGTTTTCCTTGTTCATCCACATCCATAAAACAAGTCCAGCTATAAGCAACTCCTGCTTTTGGACTCTGTTCCAAGGCCATCAGTTGTAGTTCCAGCTTATCGGCTGTCCACAGATCATCAGCATCAAGAAAGGCAATAAATTCGCCTGTGGCATGAGAGATACCGCGATTACGAGCTACTGGCAGCCCACCATTTTCATAAGAAAAAATCTGCAAGCGCTCATCTTTGATACTATTAACTAATTCTACAGTCCTATCTTTTGAGCCGTCATTAATTACAATTAATTCAAAATCTGTGAAAGTTTGTTGCTGAACAGATTGGATTGTTTCTGCTATAGTTATTTCGGCATTGTAAGCGGGAATAATCACAGAAATTTTGGGCATATTCTGACTATCAATAATTACTGCTAAGATGATGGTTCAACGTGCCATCGCTACTATGCGCTGACGCAATGTATAAGCATAGGATAAAAATATTTGGTAACCATCAGTCCCAAATAGCCGCATTAGAATAATCGCAATACTCAACCGCACAAATTCTTGTGAAAAGCAAATCCAAGGGTAGTGAGACAAAGCTTTTGCACGAAAACTAGCTGCAATTTTCCAATCTTGAGCGCGGCTTTGTAAAGGTTTCCAAGCTAAACAGAGATTAGCAAAACCATAGCTTCGGTTTTTCAAATACTGCAACTCGGGTGGTGCAGCAGAGAAAGCTTTTTCGATAACGATCTCAAAACTTCGTGCCATCGCTTCCCAATTTTTAGAGGCGCTAGTTGAGTGTTGTCGATAATAAACTAGAGGTTCTTTCATTACTTTAAAAGGATAACGAGATGCTATCCTCAGCCACATATCCCAATCTTCTACAAATGAGCGTAAATTCCGATCAAATAGGCCACAAGTATCAAAGCATTGGCGACGAACCATAGCTACACTTCCGCTCTCAACTATATTGTGTTCAATAAGCTTATGCCAAACATCGTTTTCGGCATAGTTTTTGAACACTCTTCCTGTAAAATTACCGTTCTCATCGATTAATGATACCCAAGTGTATACCAAACCAATTTCAGAATTTTCTTCTAGACAAAGCACTTGTTTTTCTAACTTTGTTGGTTCCCAAAGGTCATCAGCATCTAGGAAGGCAATATACTCTCCACTCGCATGAGCAATACCTGTATTTCTGGCTCCAGATAATCCTTGATTTTCTTGAGTAATCAGTTTGACTCGCGGATCTGCTATTTGAGAAACCCAATGCTCAGTATCATCAGAACTCCCATCATTGACAACGAGAACTTCAAAATCTTTAAAGGTTTGCTTAAAAACACTTTCCATCGTTTCCGGAAGAAATTTTAGAGAATTATAGGCAGGAATCACAATAGAAACTTTTGGCATAGTTAAAAATTTTACCGTTTATTATTTTAGAAAAACATGAACATTAGGAAAAATCGAGTAAAGAGTTATTGACAGACGCAGATTTTTCAGGATCTTTTAGCTCAGACCAGTTCCAGCCTGCGATCGCAAATAAAGTCCACCAATAGAAAAACAGAGTTGTGTGACTCCAAATATTCTCAGTAATCATTCCTACAGAAACGGCTAGCAAAATGGCAAGCATAACCAATATCAGATCGTTTTGAGCGCTTCCACGGCGGGTACTTCGGAGTAATTGGACAAGACGTATAACCTGAGTGCCTAGAAAGATGAGGAACAGGCAAAGACCTACAACCCCTTGTTCTGTTAAAGCTCGCACATAATCGTTATGAGCCATGTTATGCAAGACAGTTAAGAAGGAACATGTCGCTATACCCGTACCAAAGATGGGATAATTCTCCCAAGCCTGTAGTAGAAAAGTCCACTGAGCAATTCGCCAGTTAAAACTATTGTTGTCTCCTTGTGATAAGAGAATTGCTCGCCATCTGTCTATGTCTGGATTCAGTAGCGGTGTTTGAGAGATTGAGCCAAGGCGCTCTTGTCCAAAATCTGAACTGGTGAACAGCCCAATGACTATCGCAAACAACAGCAATCCACCTAACAGATTAATAATGTTTAATTTAGGTGCAATCAAAACCAGAATAAAGACGGCCAGCATCACCAAGGTAAACAGGGATTTTGTTCCCACGAAGAGAAATGCAAGTAACCCTAGTAAAAGCAGCCAAGGCCAACGTTGCTGTGACTGGTTTAGCTTCCACCAAGTCAGGCCAATAAACAGCAATAGAAAGGTTCCGAAGGTATTGGCAAGACCGAGAGTTCCCCTGACACGAGATTCTCCTTCGGATGGCAGATGTCCCATTTCCCCACCACCACCCGACAGGAAAGAAGGAACAAGTGAAGGCACGAACATCTGCATCAAACCTATCGTAGTCGGTAAGATCAGCGCGAGGAACAGCATGGAAATAATCGTTTTTGGAGGGATTCTGCCCTTGAGCTGCATCACCAGTAAATAAACCATTACCCATGAAAACAGTCGCACCCACTCGCGGAGACCGTATGGTAAATATGAACCATCTAAAGCCAGTGCTCCCAATGGCATGAGTATGATCCACATGCTTTGTAGGGCTACCCAACCTGCAAAGAACCACCAAAACTTATCAGTTTGTACAGTCCGTCCTGTTAGCAACAGCACAACTACATATAATATAGTCAGGGCGTCAAGTCCGAGGGCAAACGCCGCTGGTATTTGCTGAACTGAGAAAGGATCAAGAGAGCTACGTAGGATCAACAAACCCAGTACAGTTTGCTCAAAGCTCGTAAAAAATGAGACTACCGTTGCCACTGCAACCAAAGCGACAGCTAGTAAAAGGGGTTGAACGCCTGCGAGTAACCCTACAACAATACCAATTCCAACACCTAACACTCCTACCCAGAGCGCTAGATAAGAGAAGCGGTTTTTGTGGTGATTACTGACCATTTTTTAAGCCCTTTGATGACATAGATATCTGATTTCTTGCAGAATGATTCAGAGGACTTTCGAGATAAGTAAGATGCTTCTTGGGTCTAAATTGAGCTTGGTAATCTTGTCGGGGATAGTGGTAAGACTTTCTAGTCTGATTTTTTATGCCATTGACAACTACTCCTAGAATAGATATACGATTTTCTGTTAATTCTGAGACAGACTTTTGTAATACCCCCTTGTGAGTAAAACTTGGGCGTGTAACTATTATGACTCCATCACTTTGCTGCGTTAGTGTAGCTGCATCAGCAAAATCGCTGATTGCAGCAGTATCAATAATAACTAAATCATATTTGGTTGCGGCTTCTGCTATGAGAGACTCGATAGCAGCTGACTCTAACAATTGTGATGGACGCGTATGCAGTTCCCCACAAGTCAATATCGACAGGTTTTTAATATCTGTTCGCTGTACGGCTTCTAATAAGGTTTTATTGCCGCTAATTACCTCAGTAATCCCAGGATTGGCAGCTAAATGAAACAGTCTGTGCTGCACAGGTATATGCAAATCTGCATCAATAATTAATGTCCGCCGAGATAACATGGCTGAGACGGCAGCTAAGTGGGAAACTACCACTGATTTCCCCTCTCCGGAGATGCTGCTGCTAACAACAATGACCCTTGGTTTATGAGTACTACGAAACTCTAACGTTTTCAAAAGCATACGGTAAGGCTCAACCAAAGCAACATCATCCAAGAATTGTTCAGATGGTTCAAGATTAAGCATCGTCACAGGCAAACGCGGCAAGACTCCAAGCACTGGTAGCTTGAGCAATTCTTCTACTTCTGAGCCATCATGTAGCCTGTTATCCATGAGTTCCAGCAACAGCACAACCCCAATGGCTAAAATAGCCCCAAAGAAAGTGGCAATCACCAGCACAGCTGCTTTTTTCGGTGAAGTAGGCGATGTTGGCGGTTGCGCTTCCTCTATAATTCGGATATTGCTAACCTTTTGGGCTTCAGCAATACGTGCTTCTTCCAGTTTGCTTTGTAGCATATTTAAGGAGGTCGCAGCCTGTTGGCGTTGACGGGCAAGAGCGCTCAGTGGTAGCTCTTTAATTGGTAGTTGTGCAAGGCGAGTCTGGAGATTAGCTTGGAGAGATTGGACAGATTTGAGCTTATTTTCAATTGCCAAGCGCTCAATCTCATTAACTATCAGCTTGGATCTGAGTTCTTGACTAAGTGAATCGGATGCGACCTTACTAGGGGGAATAGTTGCATTCCCAGGTGACACACGAGCCAATTCTTGAGTGTACAAAGCACGAATAGCATCTCGTTGCTCAATCAGCTTGATGAGAGTAGGATTGTTTTCTGTAAAGCGTAAACGAGTTTGGATGATTTGTGTCTCTAAATCTGCTAACTTGGTGCGTAAATTCTTGACCTGTTCATCTTGACCACTGCGTACAGATGCATAAGCATTGTTTATGGTTTTAGCATCAGTAATTTGCCGCAGGGATATGTCACGAGACTTTGCCTCTTGCAGTTGGGCAACTAGAGTGCGTTCCTGGTCTTCTAGATTGGCTAAACTGAGTACCAAACTTTTCGTTTGGTCATCAATAGAAATAATGCCACTTTTTTGCCTATATCTGTTTTCGGCAATTTCCGCTCTTTGTAGTATTTGGCGAGCTAATGGTACTTCTTTTTGTAAAAATACACGTACTTTGGTAGCTTCTGAACTGATGGCTTTAGCATTTTCCTCAACCATCGTCTGGGAGATAGCATTCACTAGTTCAGCTGCGAAATTTGGGTCTCTACCTTGATAGGTTAGTTCTAGAATATTAGTAGCAGGAACAATTTTCACCTTTAACCCTCTCCTGATTTCTGAAACTGTGAGTTGGTTTTGAGGTAAATCATTTTTGACTTGTACTATTGCTTTTTCTAAAACAGGTTGTGACTTAACAAACTCTGCTTGGTCAGCCAGTGGGCTAGGGCCACCAGCTGTACCTGAAGGTACTTGTGTCAAGTCGCGACCTAATTCGGAAAGGCTCACCCGTTTCTCATCAAGCATCAGTCGTGCTGAAGTTTCATACCAATGCGGAGCAACCGCAAGGTAGGCAACTGAAGTGCCGAGCGTGGCAATAAAAGTAGCCAAGGCAGGTAAACTTCGCCTCTTTGAGATTGCTAGTAAGGATGAGATGCTTTTTTCCATCACAAATGCCTTTGTCAACTTAGTATGGACATAACTAAAGCATACTTAGAGAAAGCTTTACACTCGGCCATAATAACTGATATGTATGATATTTTATATAAATATATCAACTGTAGTTTTTAATTATTGATGAACTAGTTGCTCCTTTCTTTCCTGGAATTAGACAAACAGTGCCTATTTTTGACTAGTAGACCCAATAACTCCACTGTTGCTCAAGTCCATAATTCTTACTTGCTCGGGTAATTTCAAAAGTGTAGAATACAGTTTTAGATGTTCAGCACTAATCCATCCCCAGTTATAATTCATCTGCACATATTTTTGTGAATTCCGAGCCATTGCTGCTAATTGTTGGGGGTGATGAATTGCCCAGTCTAAAGAATTAATGCAAGATGCTAAATTTCCTGCTTCAAAAAGGATTCCCCGTTCCTGATTAATCAATTGCTGGTGAGGTGGGATGTCGCTCGCTAGTATTGGTATACCTTCTTGCATAGCTTCTAACATGGACAGGGGTAGTCCTTCCAAATCTGAAGGCAAAACAAATAACCCTGCGCCTCGGACAATCTCCCAAAGACGAGATCCTCGGAGTTCATCGGCAAAGATAATATCTCGATTATTAGCAACTTTTTCTAATAGGTTTGAGGCAAAAGATTTAGTATCACTAACGCCTCCAACTAAAACAAGTTTCCATCCAGATGATTTGAGAGATGAGAAGGCATCAACGAGCAAATCAGGACGCTTCTCTGGTACTAGTCTACCCAAAAACAAAATATAGCGTCCCTGCTGTAAACCTAATTGCTTGCCGTAGGAAAAATGGGGGTCTGATTCACCGTAGCTGGCAGGAGCATTGGGAATGTAGACTGTTTCTCTACCGTATGTTTTCCAAAAATAAGTTTGCAATGCTTCTGATACAGCAATTATTCTATCGGCGTCACGGACTGCGCTCTTCTCTCCCATTTGAATTAAACGGGTAGAAAAATTGCCCCACTTTGCACGTTGCCAGTCTAACCCATGACAGGTAACGACAATCTTTGCAGAGTTAACAATTCTAGGTAAAAAAGTAAACAAAGAGGGTCCTAAAGCATGGAAGTGAACAATATCATAGTCTTTTGCAATAGACGCGATCGCTGCCAGTGCGGAGGTGACAAAAGCATCTATCCCTCTAAAATCTACACTGGGCACAGATATAACTCGAACGCCCTGAAAGTCATAACTTTCAAGCCAAGAACTATGAGTATAGGAAGAACGGGCGAATAAATCTACAGAGTGTCCCTGTGCAACCATACGGGGATAAACTTCTGCACAATAATGCTCAATTCCGCCCTGCTTGGGAGGTAGACCTTTTGCACCAATCACGGCAATTTTCATAGTCAAAAGTTATGCTCAAAAAAAATGTACAAAGCGATAATGAATATGTGCGTATGCTTGTGTTGTAGAGCTAAATTCAGTATTACTGGTTCTCTTCAACAACAGCATCTTTGTATTGGATTTAACCGCAAGTTGATAATTAGCTAACAACTGAGAAATTTCGCTTTTCCCAGCGAGTGAACATGTCGCTGTAAACATCCCTCACAACAGTACGAGCAGCATAAGGCTGTGCAGCGCGCACGCAGGACGCACTTGGATAATTTTCTGGATGTAGAATTACTTGTTGCAAAGCATCTGCTAAACACTCTAGCGATCGCACTTCACAAATAACTCCATTGTCAGTCGCTAGTAACTTTGGAGTTTCACCACACCTAGTGGTAACTACTGGTGTTCCACTGGCAAGTGCCTCTAGAACTACTAAAGGTAGACCTTCGTAGGCACTGCTAAGGACAAAGATATTACTGATACGATGCAACCGCGCCAGTTCCTCTATGGGAACTGCCCCCAGCATCGTTACCCGACTAGACAATCCTAACTGAGCAATTTCTGTACGTATATCTGCTGCCAATTCTCCATCCCCAGCTATCAGTAAGTGAGTATGCGGTTCATTTAAAGCTGCGATCGCACGTACTAGCAAAATCGGATCTTTTTGAGGATGTAGCCGCCCAGCAAACAGAATAAAGCGTGTTTCTGCGTTCAAACTCAACCTTTTTGCCAGATCCCGTCTCTGTGCTTCTCGCTGTTCCTCACTCAAGGGGTAGAAAATCTCGTTATCAAATGAATTTTTGATATATGCAACACGGTCTTGGATTAGAGGATACCGCTGTTTATACAATTGTGCTGAATCAGTATTACATGAAAAAATCTGGCTAAACTGCCGAACTAGTAAGCTTTCTAATGCAAAATATGCTGCGGGAAATTTCCGCCATAAAATCGCATTTTTATCACCTACGGCTTTGATCTGCGTATGAATATCGTTGTGAATAAAAAGGGTTTTCTCTCCTCGCCATTTCAAGGCTGCTAAACTTGGTTCTAGCCGATGAAAGTGCATAAAGTCTGATTCCAAGCGATGACCGACAAGCGCAGCTGCATACTTAACCGTGGTTGGTACCAGACTTCGGAAGTTATCATTTTCCAGGGTAAAAAGCGGAAAAAAACGAATTTCTCTACCTGCTAATTCTGCTTCTTGCCACTTACCGATTGTTTGAGTGCGATCGCTTCCTGTCCCTACTAGTCGCACCTCAAATTCACGGGGAGCGTATTTAATAAATGTATTTATGAGTGTCTGTATTCCTCCAATGGTAGAGTGCCAAGGATTAAACTGGTAAAAAATAGTCAAAACAGGTTTATGCATGACTTCTATGAATCCCCGTATATCTCCCCACGGTTTTTGTAACTTTTACTATGTAAAAATCTTGGCTAATTAAGCTTGTATTTTTACGTCCAAAATATACTGAGCGTTTTACTAAGTAGTTAAGTATCTTTACCCCTATAGCATCCCTTGAAAGCTCAAAGAGCAACACTATCTATAGATACTGTCCTAGTCAAATATATAGTTATCCACCAAGTTATCCGCTTGGGTATTATGACTTACCTGTGTAACAATGCTTGGCTTACTAAGGGTAAATGCTTGGTATCATCAGTTGGAGCTAATACAACTTGTGACATTAAGCTTAACATTGGCGTTTGACGCCGCTCCTGGTAAATTAATAACTGAAGAACTGTTAAGGCTAAGACCCAGAAAGCTAGATTAGTAGCTAGAGCTAGAAATGAGTAAAGTTGTCAAGGCTTGTCGCTTTCCTACTGATTTGCCAAAGTATCCAGAGATTTCTATATAATTGGCCATTAAAAATCCTCTAAAGTTGGGAACTAGTTGCAGAATTACAAAGTCTAGGTAGGCTTTTGCGATCGCCCAAGTACACTCTCAGTTTTATACTAAGTAAGTCAGCACCAAAAAACCAAACCATGCAAAGATAAATAAATAGGGAGAATGCATCTACCGAGCTAACTGAGATATGGACACTCATTTAAGGGTATTTCTGACTCGTGAACAAGATAAAACCCTATTAAACCTGAGTGCTGAGGGTTTATCACAAACAGTGGTTAAGATTGCATCAATGCAAACAGCATCCTCTAGGGTGAAATAAAATTATCCACTCAGCTATCCACCTAGTTGTATGTGATTTCTAATATTTACTTCCTACAGCATAAATCCTTGGCAATATGCTAAGAATAGTAGATTTATTGCGATAGAAAGATGACAAAAGTAAATCTTAGGATTTATCTTTATTCTATACGCAGATCATGCTTCAGACTCTTCTAATGAATGAAATTATATTAACTGAGAATGAAACCCTCAGGCTCCAAGCCCTGCGCCAATATCAGATTTTAGACACTATTTGTGAAACTGCCTTCGATGATCTCACCCGTTTAGCGGCACAAATTTGTCGTACTCCCATAGCTTTAATCAGCTTAATTGATGAGTCCCGTCAGTGGTTCAAATCGAAAGTCGGATTAGACAGTGAATCAACCTCCCGCGATCTGGCATTCTGTGCCCACGCGATTTTGCAGCCCCATGACACCTTGATTATTTCAGATACACTACTCGATCAGCGTTTTGCTACCAACCCATTAGTAACTTCCGACCCTTATATTCGGTTTTATGCTGGTGCGCCGCTAATAACACCGGAAGGATATGCTTTAGGAACACTCTGTGTGATAGACCATGTACCACGACAGATGAACTCAGAACAACTGGAAGCATTGCAAGCGTTGAGTCGCCAAGTCATGACTCAAATGGAGTTAAAGCGTAATTTATATAAACTAGAACGTATAACTAGTGATGAAAACAAAAAGATTGAATACCTAATTTCTGCCCTTTCCCACGATCTACGTACTCCTTTGCTAGCTACTCGTGGCACTCTGTATGCGATGCTAGGTGGAGCTTTTGGTTCTGTGAGCGACACTTGGAGAGATGTGCTAGAAGATTGCCGCCAAGCTAACGAAGACCTCTTGAAGTTTGTCGAAGCTCTGTTAAATGTATCTCGCTACAAAACCGAAGTTTCTAAAAGCTCGAAGTCCGAAATTATTAACTGGAAAAACATTTTTGCCGAAACCATTATCCGCAGCAATGCGACTCGGAAACAAAAGTATCCAATTAGATATAAAATTGCTTCTTTTCTGCCGATTGTGTATGGTGATGCTCTTGAGATTCAACAAGTTGTGCAGACATTACTTGATAATGCTGTAAAAGTCAATAATCCAGACCAAGAAATTACCCTTGAGGTAGCATTATTTGGAGTTGAGAAAGTAAAAATATCAGTGCGATACAATGGCTTGGGAATTACACCTTTAGACAATAAAAACCTTTTTAACAGCTTTATTCAAGGACGTGGACGGAATCACATAGATAAGTTAGGTCTCTACTTATGCCTTCAAATTGTGGAAGCTCACAAAGGCACTATCAACGTGGAAAGTACTGTCGGTGAGGGTACTACATTCTGGTTTACCTTGCCTGTCACCTTATTCAAAAGCTAGATACTGAAATCGAGAAAAGATGTATAAATGATTTCAAGCAATTTAATAATAGACAGTTGTAAAGATTTTATTTTGATAATTATAGTTATATTTTGCACTTTTCCGTATGAATATGTACTTTCTAAAAATTTAAGCGATAAAGCTACATTAGTTTTATTGGCTTTGCTCGCTAAATAAAAGGCTTTGGCTTAAATACTGAGCGATTTAAATATAATATTATTTTTTGTAACATTTTGTGTAAAGATACAAATACACTTTATATCTTGCTTGGACGAATGGCGCTAAGAAAAGCCCAAAGGCTTGTGTCGTCTTGTTCCCAGCCTGGAGGCTGGGAATGTATTTAAAGTGGGCTTCTGCCTCTTGTCAAGCTACTGGAGGCGGCAGCCCTCCCAGAATGGGTTCCCTGGCTCTAGGCAGGGAACCAGTCAGAGCAAGGGCTGTATCTTTTCTTAGTGCTATTCATATCTTGGACTTTATCGATCGGGATGAGCGAGCGCCGTTTCTGGACGCTGTTTGGGAAAACAATTTGTATTGCTAGAGTTGCCCTGGCTATTTTCGTCATATTTACACCCCTTAAACCTGTTTGTACTGCTACATCAGACTGTTGGTAGATCGCAGACGGGAAGTAAAATTCCTGTACTGTATTTGTATGGAGAAATCGTTGGCATGGGCGAAGGACTTTTTCGCTCTTTCAGCAGAGCAAAAACATGGATAGACATCGCCTTTTTACACCAGCCTATCAGCAATGAGCCTAATGTGATGGAGGCTAGGTGGCAGCAATTCGAACTAGTCTTTATGGGGACTAACGGTAGCTAAACATACTAAGACAATTCATAAAAATATGTTTATTTTAGATTTAACTTCATAAATAATCTCTAATAATAAATTTGACAGTGGGTTAACTAGGAAATTTTATCTAAAAGACTTTTAATTTGTGTATATTATGTTAAGTTTCGTAAAGATGTAAGTATATTTACTCCGTTATTTAGGTAAGTCGGCACGATAAAACCAAGATATGTTGAGTTTTGTAAAAACCCTGGAACGATTCATTTATAAGCTCTTTGCTGACTTTACAGTTAGTTGCATATGTTTCTTTTTTAACGCCGACTTACTTAATACTTTGAGTTGTTAATACTAAAATTATAAAAAATGAAGGATTTTATATGTAATATATGAACAATTAACACTTTTAAATAACAACTTTGATAGCAAGCAGGGAAGCGGTTGCAGTTCGAGAGTCTGGAATTTTAATTAGTATGCTAGGTAACTGTAATTAAGGTGGTGGAGATATTAGATAGTGATAGCTATTAACTTGATACCTTTCCTAATTCATTCATCTAGAAAAGGTAATTTTTTAACTCCTCTCCATACTAGTATTTCGGTACTAGTGTTGTTTTTATTTGGACAGCAAGTCTTCAACCTTTTCATAGCACACCTAAATCATGAAGCATGTGACCAGGTAACCCATGCTTTATTGGTAGAGCAAGAAGGAGAAAATCTACTCAATGCTGTGATAGATAATGAAGAAAAAGGTTTTTTAGAAAATTCCAGTCGAGGACAAACCAATTCTATAGATTATGGTGATAAAAAGCCTAACTTCAATCATCTGTACAATCTCGTACAAGACAACCCTGCTCAAATAAAGCAACTCGATAAAATTAGATATATCTATAACCAGTGGCAAAGGGAATTGAAGCAAAAAGCGCTTTCTGGTTCTGTCAGCAAATCTGCTCTGGCAAAAAGCACTTTATTTGATTCCTTGCGCAACGAGATTGAGAACCTGATTCAGGGCCAAGAGATGCTTTTGAGGGTTCGCAAAAATCGTGTACGGCACTTGAATGATATTAATACTGCGATAAACATTTTCAGCACATTAGTTATTTTGTTAGGAGCGGTTTTAAATTTTCAGTTGTTGTATAGGCGAGTCAAGCTTCCATTAAACAAATTGACACAAGTTTGTGAACTTTGGCAAGCGGGACAAATGGAAGTGCAACTCTGCCATTCTTCTATAGATGAGATCGGGCAACTAGCTGGAGTTCTTAACGCGATCGCTGATAAGACTCGTCACCGTCAAGAAAGCATTGAGGGGCGTAACCAACAGCTTGAAGACATGATATCTGCACTTTCCCATGACCTACGTATTCCTTTACTTGCCACTCGTAACACTTTAGAGTGTATGAGCAGAGGAGCTTTTGGTTCAGTAAATGACACCTGGAAGGAAGTGTTTGAAGAGTACCATGAAGCTAATGAGGAGCTGCTTAAGCTTGTTGAACTCCTCTTAGATATCTCTCGTTATGAAGCACGCAGCGCTTGTTTAGCCTACGATCGCCTGAATTGGGAAAAGATTTTAATTAAAGTAATTGGTCAGGTAAAAGCAACATCTACACGTGAGTTAGGCTTCGTTTGTAAAATTTCTCAATTGCTGCCAACTGTCTACGGTGATGAATTAGAAATTCAACGGGTTTTACAAAACTTACTTGATAACGCTGTACGGGTAAGTAAGCCCAAAGGGGAAATTCTTCTTGAGATAACGCCTTATGAAGAAGGCCAAGTGAAGATTTCGGTGCGTGATTACGGTTCAGGAATTACACCCCAAGCTCAGGAAAAGCTGTTCCACCGTTTTATTCAAGGACGAGGGCATCGTGGAAGAAGTGGGCTTGGTTTGTACTTATGTCGTCAAATTATTGAGGCTCACGGAGGAAACATTGGTGTCGAAAGTTCTCTTGGAGAGGGAAGTACTTTCTGGTTTACTCTCCCAAGTGCCATAAATAACCTTGATTGCAACGATGAACAGAATATAACCAGATGTAGCAAGAATGATTACTAATATTGACGAAGAGAAAATTGTGCGGGTTCTATTAGTTGACGATCACGCTTTAATCCGCCGAGGAATGAAAGGGCAATTTAGCCTAGAACCTGGTTTTAGTATAGTTGGAGAGGCATTGGACGGTGAACAGGCTGTTGAATTAGCTAGCCAACTCCAACCAGATGTAATCTTAATGGATATCGATCTACCAGTTATGGATGGGATTACAGCCACCCAGCAGATAAAAAGTAGCTGCTTGACAACTTGTGTTCTAGCCTTAAGTGCCTTCGACGACGATATCCAGGTCATGGGGATGCTTGCAGCTGGTGCTGATGGTTACTGCCTTAAAACCATTGAATGGGAACAACTTATCGCTGTCATTCAATTAATACTTCAAGGTGGTGCTTATTTAGATCCTCTAATAGCTCAAAAAGTCGCTCGGATGCTTAGGTCAACCGCTGTCGCTCCCGATGTTCCTGTATCTCAGGTAATAGCGCAGCCTATTCTCAGTAATCGTGAACGCGAGATTCTGAAACTGATTGCACAAGGGCGCTCAAACCAGCAGATTGCAAACCAACTTTACCTCTCACTTGGAACAGTCAAGTCTTATGTACGTATGGTTCTTAACAAACTTAGCGTTGACGATCGTGTTCAAGCAGCAGCTTTAGCTGTACGCCAAGGGTTGATTTAAGCTTAGAGGAATTTATTTAAACAGGCAGATAATTCTGTAAAAGTGGTAGCCAGTGGTGAGTTGCTATTCATGAGTTGTTCTGACCACAAAATGCAAGGTTGAAGTAGTTGGTGATGGAATTTACCAGGTATGGGCAGACATAGCACCAATACATCAGGTGCAAACAAAGCGATTTCTTCAAGTGTGGGAATACTGTAATATGGAAAAACTTCTGCATTTTGTTTTAGGCAATGACCGCTGACGCGCTGCACGGTAGTGACATTGCTACCAATAATCATAATTCGGTGTCTTTTCATATAATTTATATACTTAGACTTATCCGTAAATACGAAATGCTTACCATACATTGGTTTTAGCGATTATAAAGAAAGTGCGATGGCGTAACCGCCCAGCGTAGCTGATCGTAAACGCTTAATGTACTTAACAATAAGGCTTTGGGCGAATAAGTCGGGCTAAATCATCAGTTAGGAGCATAAAGATAGAAAAAAATCTATTTTTTTCCAGACAAACTCAAGTATTAGCAGATAAAAAGCATGAGCAATTAAGCCGCAATCTGACAAGTCCACAGACTGCCATTATTACCTGACTATAGTGATGATGAGATAAACAAAATCTCTCACTCGGCACTTGAAATATTTTGACTTAGCATATCATGTATTCAAGATTAATTTTGCATGACAATAATTGTTTATTATCTTATTTCCGTAGTTGTAAAATTCCTGATTTTTTTGTTTTTTATCTAGTGTAATTAGTAAGCAGCGTTAAAAAATCAAGCTATGTAAAAAGATGTAAATTCAGCGAATAGTATATAAATTGGTCATTTCAGAGTTTTTACCAAATTAAACATACATTGGTTTTATTGTAGCTTACTCACTATATTATGAAATTTAGACTATCTGTACGCTACAGCCAAGCGGATAGTTAACTGGATAATTTTATTCTTCATTAGGATACTGCATAAAAAATAACTTAATTAGCCATCAGATAGTATTTTATAGTGCTATTTGTGTACGAAAGTATACGTGCAATTAGCTAATTATTTACTCAAACTTGTGAATAAAGTTTCAAGTGCTATCAAATCTTTTATGGTACTTACATATAAAAAAGAGTCTAAGTAACATAAAAGCCTGACAAATTAGAAATTTCAGTTTTGTTGCAGGCATTGCTGACTTACCAGCAACTACAATGTCTTGTATTATCGGATTATCTTTGAAGTGACTCAGATGAATTAAGTATTTGAAATTGATGAGACTTATGATGCCGTCGTAACCATGTTCAATGCTTAACCATGAAGTATTGACCGCTACCGTCACTGCAAATATCTTAAAAAACAAATTGGTTGGTTACATATTTACTTGCTTAACCTATTAGAAAATCTCATTCCAGCTTTTACAAGTTACCGAAATAAACAAATGTGCAGACGATTGAGTTTATAAACTTACTTACTGAAACTGTAATTACTGTGTACCTCTACTTCTGATCGTTTTTATATGCAAGTTCTAGATGATACCCATACTGTTCCTAAATCTAAACTTCCAACTCATCCCTCTGTAATTAGTAAAGCCAAGCGAATGATTGATATCTTGGGTGCTGTTATCGGGCTATCGATTACAATAGTCGTAGCAATTCCTGTTGCGAGCGCCATTAAGTTAGATAGCGAAGGTTCTATCTTTTACAGTCAAATTCGCTGTGGTTTGAATGGGCGTCACTTCCGAATTTGGAAATTCCGTTCGATGTCAGCCGGAGCTGACCAACTTAAGCATCTAGTTAAGAATGAAGCTGAAAGCGATCAAATATTCAAAAATGAGAATGATCCCCGCATTACCAGTGTAGGAAGGTTTCTCCGCCGCACTAGCTTAGATGAACTCCCTCAGTTTTGGAACGTGCTGCTGGGGGAAATGAGTTTAGTCGGCACCCGCCCTCCCACTCCTAATGAAGTGATACACTACTCAAAGCACCACTGGGAACGGTTGAATGTCAAGCCGGGTATGACTGGTGAATGGCAGGCTCATGGTCGCTCCAGTATTAAAGACTTTGAAGATATTGTTCACATGGACTTAGACTACCAACGTAAGTGGTCTATCGTTTATGATATTAGTCTAATCTTGAAAACTTTAAAAGTTGTGTCAAATAAGAGCGGTGCTTGCTAACGTACAGTTAATAGAAAAAAGTTATAAGTTCACTCAAAAATAAGCTTGCAACAGTTGCTCCAAAATTGCGTAGGCGTTCGCGTAGCGTCTCGTAGAGAAGGCCGTTTTAGATATTACAGATTGAAGTATTGTCTCTGACTCAATTAGAGGATTTAAGAGGTTATTTGAAAAGTGTTTCGTTGTGACTTTAGCCACTTTTAGATCCCCCCTAACCTACCTTAAAAATGGGCGAACCAGAATCAAAGTCTCTTTTTTTCAAGGGGATTGAGAGGGAGCTAAAACTTTTGATATCAACAAGAGAATTTTTCAAACATCCTGTAAGCTCGACTTTATCGAAAATTAATAACTCGGTTTTATTGATACGGCAAAAACCCTGGTCTTTTGGCAAATACTTTTTTCACGTCATAGATTATCGATAAAGTGAAAAAAGTAAAACTACTGTCTCACAAAGGTTTCAGCATAAGCGTTCACGTTACGACAAAAATGGATAAAGTCGAGGTAAGTGAGGCGCTATTAAATTTCTCGACAGCAGCGGATTTGATCGGCTGGTTCAATAGTGTTAAATAAAGCTGACTAGTTTACTCAACTTCCTCACAATGAATTAACAGCTTTTCCATCGCTTCTGCTAGAGAAATCAATTCTGTCCAAGAGGAACCACTAACTAAATTTTGGGCGTGAGCTAATCGGTTTCGCAACTGTTCAGCAGACTTGAGGAAACGTTCGCCAAACCGTTTTGATTTTAGTCCTAGTTGCTGGAGAAGTTCTGGTTGATTTAAAATCAACTCTCGCTTATCACAGAATTGCAGATAATCTAACAAATCGGTGGCTTCGTTTCTTTCCTGACTCTCTCGCCATAGTCGTTGAGCAACTTCTAAACGCTCAGGTTTAAGGACTTTTTGCCAAGAATCTTGAGGATAGTAAATCCGCACCAGCCGCAGCAAATTCATTTCTAGCAGGGTTACTAAGCCAAACAGTAGCATTCGCACGGGTGCTTTCTGCAAATCACCACAGGTAACAATACCACTTACCTGATTGCAATCCAAAACAAACAATCGCGGAGTTTGTTGCAAAATAGGTAGCAACTTTATCAGTGGGGTGGAAATGGCAATTAGTTCTTTGGGATGAAACACCCGTTGATAGTCGCTACATTTACCTTTTTTGCCTGGGATCAAACTAGAGCGTTCTACATAACCGCTAATAATATCTCCAGTCTCAACACCGATAACATCAAAATTTTGTGCTTGCATCCAATGCAGCACTTCTTTCGCCTCCGCATCAGCTGGCATAGCTTTCAGGGGTTCTGCCACGTATTCAATAGTGATATTGTTCTCAAATAAACTCCGCAGGTCTTGAGAACGCGATTTTAAGTGTTTCATCCCCCGGCTGTGAACTCACGTTAAATAATCCTACGGCACTCACGCGATGTCTGCGACGGGCTACGCCTACGCCAGTGGAATTTTCTGTTAGATTATCCTTGCGTAAGCGTAGCTATCCCAACAAATACCATAGACCAATGTTATACCATCTTAGTTGGTATTATTTTAGTGATGATTTAGACGATTTCAAGTAACAAAATATTTCGCATCTAGAAAAAAATAAATATATATGTAGTTAACTATATGAGAATAGTTGATTAACTTGCGATAAAAATGCCGAAAATACCGACAAAAAATGTTATTACTAAAACGACGTATCGAATTGACACTTGGTAAAATTTTACCAAGATAACCAAAATTGATAATAATATTATTATGCCAAGAAAAGAACAAGGATGGGTTACATTTCAAACTTCAGAGGACGAGCGGAAGATTCTAGAGGAGTTCTGCGAACAGTCTCAACGTACTAAGACTGAGATTCTGCGGGAACTTGTGCGTAGTCTCACTCAGCAGTCCTCAACACCAATATCACCAGCAACTCAGCAAGAAAAACAGGAAGATATCTATTACACTCAAAAGCCTGACATAGAAAGTAGTATTCAGAAGAAATCATTAAAAGTTAGTTCTCGCAATATTCTTAAAGGTGTGGTTAAACGAGTTGTTTATGGAGCAGTTAATAGTGAGGTTACTTTGGAGATTATTCATAAAGTAGAATTAACTTCGATTATCACCAGAGCTTCCGCAGAAGAGTTGGAATTATCTGAGGGAAAAGAAGCTTATGCAGTTATTAAATCTAACGATATTGTCATTGCTAGAGAATAGAAATACGTTGATTTTGGGTGTTAGATATTAAGAGAATAAACTTTCTTTACTTGAGTATATATAGTTGATGCGATCGCTTATGTAATAGCTGTTTTCGTAGAAATTGAAAATCACCATAAGGTAGCATAGGTGTGCTACCTTACTAAAAACGATTATTAACCTCCTTTAATCACTGCTTGATAGCGACCTAGTGCAATTAAAGGAAAGTATTGTTGATATAAATGATACTTAAGATAAAAATGGCAAGGGAATCCAGTACCTGTAAAGTCTGCCTCAAACCAAGTACCATCGGGCTTTTGAGTTGCCACCAGATAGTCAATTCCCCGCTCAATCACCTCAAGAGCTAATTTACCAGTTGCTTCACCTGCTGCCAAGAGGCCAATTAAAGCCCAAGCAGTTTGAGATGCAGTACTATTTCCTTTTCCTTTGAGACTGGGATCGTCGTAGCTGCGGCAAGTCTCGCCCCAACCACCATCTGGGTTTTGGCATCCAACTAACCAAGCCGCTCCTCGTTCTATACTGAGTTTATGCCTTTGAGGATCTATTAACGCCAAGGCTGATAAAACGCCACTAGTACCGTAGATATAATTTACACCCCAACGACCAAACCAACAGCCTTCAGTTTCTTGTTCGCTCAAAAGATAAGTTAGCGATCGCTCCAAATTATCACTATCAATTGACAAATCACAAGCACCCAGCATTTCTAGGACTCTAGCGGTAACATCTGCGGTGTTTGGATCGATCATGGCTTTCAAGTCGCCATAGGGAATTGAGTTAAGCCAATCTTGATCGTTGTCCAAATCAAAAGCAGCCCACCCACCTGGTTTACATTGCATAGATGCAATCCAGTTTAAGGCACGAGCGATCGCAGCCTGTTTGATTTTTTCATTCGGGAGTTTCGCCAAATGTAGTGCCATCACCACCACAGCCGAGTCGTCTACATCGGGATAAAAGCGATTCTCAAACTCAAACGCCCAAGCTCCTGGTTTTCCCTGGCGATTTTTTACAGCCCAATCTCCGTAATCTAAAATTTGTTTTTGCAGCAACCATTCTCCAGCCTTGACGACAGCCGGATGATCTGGTGCAAAGCCAGATTCTACTAAAGCACGCATTGCCCAAGCCGTATCCCAGACGGGTGAAACACAAGGCTGTACCCGATAGCTATCCTCGGTTTCAATGGCAAAGTTATCAATTGCTTGCAAACCTCGTTCCACAATGGGATCGTTTCGGTCATAATCTAGACAGCGCAAAGCTAGCATTGAATTCAGCATTGCCGGAATAATGCCGCCCCAGTCACCTGTAGCTTCTTGGCGCTCTAAAATCCATTTTTCGGCGGCTTTGATGCCTTCTTGGCGGAAGGGTACTAAATTAAGGCTTTCTGCCAACTTAAACCCCCGATCGAGGGTAAGGAATAAATCTGTCCAATCGCCAGTTTGGGGTAATTCCCATTGGACTTGATCAACACCTTCAGCGTATAGTTCATCTAGGTTGATAGCTGAGTCAGTGAGAAAAACAGGTTTGCGATCGCATACAATCAGCAACGGCACTGTGCTGGAACGCGCCCAACTAGACATCTCGTAGATATTGACAGGGAAAGCTTTTGGCAACAGCATTATCCAAGGTGGCAGCGAGGGAATACCGCGCCAGTTGTAGCAGCCAATCAAAGCTAAGTGTAACTTGGTAAAAATCCGAGTTTTGCTGATACCACCGCGTTGAAGAATAAAAGCTTGCGCCCGAATCATCGCCGGATCGTTTGCTGGTACACCTAGCAGCCTCAGCGCCATGTAAGCTTCCACCGAGGTGCTGAGTTCTCCGCCATCACCGTAGAAAAGTTCCCAACCACCATGCTGTCGTTGCTCTTGACGCAAATATGCTTCAACTTTGTGTAAAGCTCTTGTTTGGTCTGTTCCCCAAATTTTATGGAGGAGGACGACTTCAGCAGTGATGGTGACATTCGATTCTAACTCTGCCCACCAATAACCTGCCGGATTTTGAATTGAAAGCAGATATTCTTGGCTAGCTGCGATCGCATCTGCGACTTGATTGACTTTTACCCTGTCTTGTGTTTGCATCAAATCCTATTTAACCTCAACACCCAACCTAGTTATGAACGCGGCACTACAGTGAAAAATTTTTTTCCTCTATTCAGTAGACATAGTATTGTGTCTGAGTCACTGAAAATTTGCAATAGGTCATGGATGTAATTGTATTAGGATTGATGCTCTTATCCTTGACAATTTGGTTAGGATTACTGTGTTTTTGGGGACAGTTTTGGCGGACAGACCAGCAATTAGAGGTTACAGAAACTCAGCTAGAATCGTTACCTGTAGTTTGTGCCGTGGTTCCAGCCCGTAACGAAGCTGAGTTAATACCAACTAGTTTGCGATCGCTCTTACTCCAAGATTATCCCGGTTCTTTCAACGTATTTTTAGTAGACGATCGCAGCACAGACCGGACAGCAAATTTTGCCGAAGGGGTTGCACACGCTTTAGGTAAACCTCAGCAATTGCATATTATCTCTGGCGTTTCACTGCCCCCCGGTTGGTCGGGTAAACTTTGGGCAGTTGAACAGGGTATAAAGAGCGCTAGTAAATTTGCACCCGATTATTTTTTGCTAACTGACGCAGATATCGAACACGATCCTGGTAATCTCCGTCGGCTGGTTGCTAAAGCTGTGCAGGAAGATTTAGATATGGTTTCGGTAATGGTGCGGCTCAGGTGTGAAAGCTTTTGGGAAAAACTTTTGATTCCAGCTTTCGTCTTTTTCTTCCAAAAACTCTATCCTTTTCGCTGGGTGAATAATCCCAACAATCCCACAGCCGCCGCAGCTGGAGGATCAATCCTGATCGCCCGTGAAGCTTTAGAGCGAATCGGGGGTATTCAAGTCATTCGCCAAGCTTTAATTGACGATTGCGCCCTTGCTAAAGCTGTTAAGAAGAGTGGGGGACAAGGGGACAGGGAGAATAACCCAATGCTTAGTCAAGGTCGTATCTGGCTAGGATTGAGTAGCTTGACTCGGAGTTTGCGCCCTTATGACTCGCTGGCGACGATTTGGGATATGGTTGCTCGTACTGCCTATACCCAACTGAATTATTCGCCATTACTACTATTAGGAACTTTGGTGGGAATGCCTCTGATTTATTTAGCTCCTCCTATATGTGTGATTCTGGGTGCAGTTTGGAGCAATTGGGCGATCGCACTTACAGGTTTATTAGGATGGTTGTTAATGTCCTTGGCTTATTACCCGACGATCCGCTTTTATAAATGTTCTCCTTGGTTAGCATTTAGTTTACCTGCGATCGCTTTTCTCTATACTTTAATGACTCTAGACTCAGCACTACGTCACTGGCAAGGGCGCGGCGGCGCTTGGAAAGGAAGAGTTTATCCCAGTTCGGATAATTTATAGCTAGAATAAAATTAGAGATTAGAAAATTCGGTAGTGCTAATCTAAAGTAAAAGTAAGCCTAAAGTGGTTGATTAAAAGAACTATGACAACGGCAACACCAACAATTAATCCTGTTACTGTCCCCAAAAAGCTGCCTTTTCTGGAGTCGATTTGTTGGCAGACTGCCGATGTGTATCGGTTTACTTCAGAACAAATGCTGAGTCGCTATGAGCGTGGCTGGCAGTATCACAATTTATTTAACAATCTTGAAGGCGAAGAACTCAATTTTCTTCAGGAACTTGCCAGACGCTATAAATCCTGGTTGCAAGTTTGTTTATGACCTTCAGGTTAGAACACCATAATCAAATTCTCACAGTTCTTGAATCCTTAGATTCGGACATACTTAAGAAGGGTTCTGCTTACTTCGGTGGCGGAACCCTTCTTGCATTTGAGTTTGAAGAATATCGTTGGAGTAAGGACGTTGATTTTATCGCTTCTGTTGGTACAGAAGGCTACAAATACCTACGGGAAGTGGTATTTGAGGGTGGGCATGAAGCATTATTTCGAGATTTAAGTAAAATCCAAGTTGGACGTAGCACAACTGACCAATATGGAATTCGGATGCTCGTTTTTGTAGACGATGTGCCGATTAAAACGGAAATTATTGCCGAAACTCGTTTTCAACTAGACCCACCAAGATATCTAAAGTGGTCACTCGCTCCCTGCTTAAGCTTGAATGACTGTTTTACTTCTAAGCTGCTGTCAAATTCTGACCGTTACGCCGATGACAGCGTTGAGGCAAGAGATTTAATCGATCTAGCAGTTCTCAGGCTGCGATCGCCAATCCCTCAAGTATCAATTGAGAAGGCTGAAAAAGCTTATCAAGTTATGCGCCCTTTGAAAAGAGCGATCACACTCTTTCAGGAAAGACCAGATTACAGGGAAAAATGCTTTCTCGGTCTGCAAGTCGATCGATCTCAGATACCTAAAATTATCGATGGTATTGATTTGCTCTCTACAGATTTAGGTTTATCTCACACTCCAAGAACTTTTCGAGAACAACATGATGTCTTTGCTGATTTAGAAACACAAATTGAAAAACGAGCAGATTCTTAAACAGGTTATGCCCAATGCCCCTAAATCCTTGAAGCAGCTGTTTGTTTAGCACTGGCGGGTTCAACAGGCAATGGTTGAGCGGCTTTCAATACCACATCCAATAACCCTGGAAACAGCACCTCTAAATCTTCACGCCGCAGGATGTTAATATGGTGTGTCCCTTCTTTGCGTGTAAAGACTATCCCCGACTCCCGCAAAATCTTAAAGTGGTTGGACATCGTAGACTTAGCGATCGCAAAATCAAACCTCGCACAGCATTGTTCCCCCTCAGTCGCCAACAGCCGCACAATCTCTAGTCGCACGGGGTCGCCCAATGCATACAACACGCCCGGTAAAGAAATATTTTTTCTATCTGGATGATAAAGGAATCTCATAGTTGCATTATCTCATCAGGTGGCATATATTTTTATTATTCGATATTATCGAATTATAGAATTAAGTAGGAAGGCAATTTATGTCATCCATTACAAACGTCACAGAAGCCACATTTAAGCAAGAAGTCTTGGAAAGTGAAATTCCGGTATTAGTGGACTTTTGGGCACCGTGGTGCGGCCCTTGCCGGATGGTTGGCCCAGTCGTCGATGAAGTTGCTGCTGAATACGAAGGACAGGTGAAATTTGTGAAGTTGAACACAGATCAAAATCCTACTGTCGCTAGCCACTATGGAATTCGCAGCATTCCGACATTGATGGTTTTTAAAGGAGGTCGCCAGGTCGATACTGTCGTAGGGGCGGTTCCAAAAACTACCTTGAATAAGACCTTAGCACAGCATCTTTAATCTAGGTACTATTGTGAGATGTATTTAGTTTGCAGTCTTCTCTAGAGGGAGCCAGGAGTCCAAATACATAAGACTCCTGACTCCTAACTTCTGACCGGAGGCGGAGCGTCTCCGGCTTTGCTCCTGAATTCTGAATTCTGTTTCAACTAATGGGGAAAGAGCGAAATGGACTTGAAATTGCATGGTAAATCCGCCCTGGTCAGTGGCTCAACCGCAGGTATTGGTTTGGCGATCGCTCTTGGGCTAGCTCAAGAGGGTGCATCAGTGATTGTCAACGGTCGGTCTGAAGAAAGAGTAGCTCAAGCGATCGCTAAAATTAAGCATTCTACACCCGACGCAAAAGTTTCTGGTGTTGTTGCTGACACAGCCACTGCATCGGGGGTAGAGAAACTCATTCAAGAGGTTCCTCACGTTGATATACTCATAAACAATGTGGGTATTTATGAGCCAAAAACCTTCTTTGATATTACTGATGAAGACTGGTTAAAGATATTTGAGGTTAACGTCCTCAGTGGAGTCCGTTTGAGTCGGCAATATCTGCAAAAGCAGCTAGAGCAAAACTGGGGGCGGATAATTTTTATCTCCAGCGAATCTGCTATTCAGATCCCAGTGGAAATGATTCACTACGGCACAACTAAGACGGCGCAGCTAGCTATTGCCAGAGGTCTAGCAGAAATGACTGTGGGAACTGGAGTTACAGTAAACTCCGTCCTCCCAGGGCCAACTCGTTCAGAAGGAGTTGAAGAGTTTATCACCAACCTGGCACAGGAACGTGGTATTAGTCCCGATCGAGTTGAAGCGGAGTTTTTTCAAAATGTGCGTCCAAGTTCCCTAATCAAACGCTTTGCAACTAATGAAGAAGTAGCAGCGATCGTAGTTTACCTTTCTAGCCCCGTAGCATCAGCAACAAATGGTGCAGCTTTGCGGGTAGATGGTGGCGTTATTCGGTCGATTGTTTAGTATTTGAACCACAACCGCATAGTCTATTTACTTGAAATAGCTGTAATGCGCTGCACGCAAAATTGGGTATGGGGAAAACTCTTTCCTTATTCTCCCGAACTTGCACATGTGGGGTTCCAAATTTTGAATTTTGAATTTTGAATTTTGAATTGGAGCGAAGCGACATGACTACTGAGATCAACTTATTCTCTCCTTACCAATTAGGAAATCTGGAACTACCTAACCGGATAGTGATGGCACCCTTAACCCGAAACCGGGCAGGTGAGGGAAACGTACCACACCAACTGAATGCTACTTACTACGTCCAACGTGCTTCCGCCGGACTGATTATTTCTGAAGCAACACAGGTAACTCCTGAAGGACAAGGCTATCCCGCGACACCAGGAATTCATTCACCAGAACAGGTGGAGGGATGGAAGTTAGTAACAGATGCCGTACATCAGCACGGCGGCAGAATTTTTCTGCAACTATGGCACGTAGGCAGGATTTCTCACCCCGATCTACAACCGAATGGAGTTTTACCTGTAGCACCTTCTGCCATTGCTCCTAAAGGTGATGCCTCAACTTTTGAAGGGCCAAAACCTTTCGTTACTCCCCGTGCTTTAGAAACATCGGAAATACCGCAGATCGTCGAACAGTACCGTCAGGGAGCGGCAAATGCCCTAGCCGCTGGGTTTGATGGCGTGGAAATTCACGCGGCTAATGGTTATTTAATAGATCAGTTTCTCCGGGATGGTACGAATCAACGTACAGACAAATATGGAGGTTCTATTGAGAATCGTGCCCGATTCCTGTTGGAGGTGACAGAGGCGGTAACTAGTGTGTGGGATTCTAACCGAGTTGGGGTACGTTTTTCTCCCAGTGGGACTTTTAACGATATAGGTGACTCTAATCCTCTGGAGACATTCGGTTATGCCGCTCAAGCGTTGAACCAGTTTAATTTGGCATATCTGCATATTTATGAGGCAACAGAGGCAGATATTAGACATGGCGGGACAATAGTAGCCACTAGTCATATACGCGATCACTTTACAGGTACTCTCATCGTCAATGGTGGTTATACTCGTGAAAAAGGCGATGCAGTGCTGGCAAATAAAGGCGCAGATTTAGTTGCCTTTGGCACATTATTTATATCAAATCCCGATTTACCCCGACGCTTGGCTTTGAATGCACCACTAAATGAACCAAATCAAGCAAGCTTTTATGGCGGCGATGAAAAAGGATATACAGACTATCCATTTTGGTCGCCTGCTAGTGAAGCAGTAGCTAATGCGTAATTCGTAATTTGTAATTCGTAATTGTCCCTTGCGAATAATTTTTGTTTTTGTTTCATGAATAAATAAATTCGCTTGTATGCTAATTACGAATTATTTGGTCATAATCCAACTATCAGGAGAATCTCATGAGTTCTATCATCCAAACCCAACCTTTAGATGTACCCAGTGCGATCGCTCAACGTCGTTCTATCAAAACTTTTAAAACAGACCCCATCACCCCAGAACTGCTTAAGCAACTAGTAGAGTTAACCGTGGCTGCACCCAGCAGCTATAATATCCAGGACTGGCAAATTATTCTTGTGCAAGATGAAGCGCAAAAGGCAGCATTGTCAGCGGCATCTTTTAATCAACAGCAAATTGTTCAAGCACCTGTAACCTTTGTTTTTGCTGCCGACCCTAACGCAGGCGAACAAAACTTGGCCCCAATTCTAGAGCAGGGAATCGAAACTGGGGCATGGAATGAAGGTACGGTAAACTACTTTAAAACCGCCGTTCCGCAATTTCAAGCATCGCTGGGCGAGAAGCGACGCGAATATGCCATCAAAGATGCCATCATTGCTGCTACCCATTTGGTGTTAGCAGCAGAAAGTCTGGGATTATCCACTTGTTTTATGAACGGTTGGATTGAGAATCAGGTAAAACAAGTGATTGGTGCAGGAGATAATCCAGATTTAGCGATCGCTGTTTTAGTTCCTGTTGGCTATGCAGCTGAACCACGCTTAAATCCCGGTCGTTTGCCATTTTCCTCCAACGTCTCTGTAGACAGAATCGGTAATCCTTATGCAGGGTAGCTTTCCCTAAATTGGGAATGACGCATTAGAAGAGGCAGAGGGGAAAAACCTACTGCAACTTCTCCCCTGCCCCCCTGCTCCCCGCTCCCCTGCTCCCCCGCTCCCCTCCACACCATGTCCTTACCCTCCTTCCTAGCACGTCGTTCGTTCCACTATGGCTGGATCGTAGCTGGTTTAACATTCCTAGCCTTGCTGGTGGCAGCCGGAATCCGCTCTGCTCCTGGAGTTTTTATAGTGCCTCTCGAACAAGAGTTTGGCTGGAGTAGAGCAACTATATCTTTGGCAATCTCCATTAACTTAGTACTCTACGGATTGATTGGCCCTTTTGCTGCCACAGTTATGGAGCGAATCGGCATTCGTCGGATGATGGTATTCTCATTTGCCATCATTGCGCTGGGTGTCGGTTTAACCACTTTAATGTCTGCTTCCTGGCAACTAGTCTTGCTGTGGGGTGTAGTTGTCGGTAGTGGTAGCGGAGTTATCGCCCTGGTTTTGGGTGCTATTGTCGTCAATCGCTGGTTTTTGGAAAAGCGGGGTCTAGTTCTGGGCATCTTAACCGCTAGTACAGCCACGGGACAACTAGTGTTTCTGCCGATACTAGCCTCAATGGCCGATCGCTTTGGGTGGCGAACTGCGGCTCTGGCTCTTACTGGTGCAGCACTCCTAATTATTCCAGCGATCGCAGCCTTTATGCGCGATCGTCCGGCGGATGTCGGTTTGCGAGCCTTTGGCGACAACAGCGAAACTGTGGAAGTGTTACAGCCCAAAGTCAATTCCATCGCCTCCACTCTTAACGCCCTCTGGCTAGGAATGCGTAATCGAGACTTCTGGCTGTTATTTGGTAGCTTTTTTATCTGTGGCGCAAGCACAAATGGGTTAATTGGAACTCATCTAATTCCTGCTTGTATTGACCACGGTATCCCGGAAGTCAAGGCTGCTGGGCTTTTGGCAATCATGGGACTATTCGATTTTTTTGGAACTACTATGTCCGGTTGGCTATCTGACCGTTGGAACAATCGTTACTTATTGTGCTGGTACTACGGGCTGCGGGGTTTATCTTTGATTTTCTTGCCCTTCAGTTTTAACTTTTCCTTCTATGGACTTTCCATTTTCGCCGTCTTCTATGGACTTGATTGGATTGCTACCGTACCACCGACAGTCCGTCTTGTTGCCAACATCTTCGGTAAAGAAAATGTCGGCGTGATGTTCGGTTGGATTGTCGCAGGACACCAGCTTGGTGCAGCCACAGCAGCATTCGGAGCCGGAGTGTTGAGAACTTGGACGGGTAGTTATTTACAAGCATTTATTTTATCAGGCGTTCTCTGTCTGATTGCCGCAGTTTGTGTATTGCAAATTGGTCAAACTCCCACTAAGAGTAATTATCTCGTACAGAAGAATTCGTAGAGTCTGCGTAAGTCCTAATAACTTGCTTGTTAAGCTTATCCGTGGTTTGATATAGTACGGTAGCTCTATCAGGTTAAAGTATTTTGTTGACGACTCAATTACCTGAATTAACTTGTCAGCCACAAAGTAAATATAAGACTTTCCATGCCTATCCAAACTATTGGTATTTTAAGTCCGGGTGATATGGGACAAGCGATCGCAGCTGTTCTCAATCAACATGGATTGAAAACTATTGCCGCCCTAGACGATCGCAGCGAACGAACTCGGCAATTAGCAGCCGCAGCCAACATCCAAGATGTGGGTTCCCTCACACAACTAGTAATTGAATCTGATGTGGTGCTGTCAGTTCTAGTCCCCGCAGCGGCTACCCAAGCAGCGAAGCAAGTAGCTGAGGCGATAGGCAATGTGGGTAAATCCATTCTCTACGTTGACTGTAATGCGATCGCACCGCAAAAAGTTATAAATATCGGTCAACTCATTGAATCAGTTGGGGGAACATTTATAGATGCATCAATTATTGGCCCACCGCCGCGAGTTCCCAATCGCACCCGCATTTACACTTCCGGAAAACAAGCAAATCAACTCCTACAACTGCGAGATTATGGCTTAGATGTGCGGGTGATTGGTGAGGAAATTGGTCAGGCTTCCGGGTTGAAAATGTCTTACGCAGCCCTGACAAAAGGACTTACAGCAATCGGCACAGAATTACTAATTGCAGCCCATCGTTTAGGTTTGGATAAAGAATTATGGGATGAAGTGTCTAGTAGTCAAAAAGAACTTGCTAGCATTTTAACCCGTTCCATTCCAGCGATGACACCGAAAGCCCATCGTTGGGTAGGAGAAATGGAAGAGATTGCAGAAACCTTTAAAGAGTTGGGTCTAACTGAGCGCATTTTTGACGGAGCAGCAGACGTTTACCGTTTGGTGAAAGACACCTCCTTGGGTAAAGAAACACCAGAAGAGTCTAATCGCGATCGCCCCTTGGATGAAATCATTACAATCCTCTCCAATGAAGCAATTTCCGACACCTAATCTTGAGTATTTTTTATAGATGGGGTAAAAAGCGAGAATCTATGACTCAAGAACAATGGACTGCGGTCGATCGTTACTTTACCGATCTGCTAGTGCCGCCAGACCCCGCACTGGATAGAGCGCTCCAGACTAGCGCCGCCGCCGGATTACCGCCGCACAATGTTTCGCCGAATCAGGGCAAGCTGCTGTTGCTGTTGGCGCAAATCCAAGGAGCGCGAAGCATCCTGGAAATTGGCACACTGGGCGGCTACAGCACAATCTGGCTAGCGCGGGCGTTACCCAGCGATGGCCGTCTAATCACGCTGGAGGCAAACCCAAAGCACGCCGAAATTGCTCGTACCAATATCGCCCACGCTGGTTTGTCCGATATTGTTGATCTCCGGCTTGGACAGGCGCTTTCTACACTGCCACAGATTGCCGCCGAGGGTCACGGCCCATTTGACCTGATCTTCATTGATGCTGACAAGCCAAGCAATCCCGAATACTTCGCGTGGGCGCTCCAGCTTTCCCGTCGCGGTAGCCTAATCGTCGCTGATAATGTTGTGCGTAACGGAGCAGTGATTGATACTGCCAGCAACGATCCTAGCGTTCAGGGAGTGCGCCGCTTCAACGAACTGCTTGCTTCTGAGCCACGCGTCAGTGCCACAGCAATCCAGACCGTAGGTAGCAAAGGATACGACGGCTTTGCGATCGCGATCGTCACCGCCGACGAATAATCTGAAGATGAGATGAGAGCCTCACTGTTCACTGTTGTGTCAGCTTCCCGCAGAGTACAGAAGTTCAGTAGCTCAAAATCATCGGGGTCGAATCCCCCCTGCCCCTCTGCCCCTCTGCCCCCTAAATAGCTTTCATTGGCAGACTGACAACGAATGTCGCCCCCTGTCCAATTCCTGGACTTTCGGCCGAGACTGTGCCACCGTGTAATTCTACCAAGTGGCGGACGATCGCTAACCCTAATCCTAATCCTCCATGCGATCGCGTGCTGGAACTGTCAGCTTGACGAAAACGTTCAAATACATGGGGTAGAAATTCCGCAGCAATTCCTGCTCCCGTATCACTCACCCGAATTTGCACGCAAGATTCAATGCACTCTAATTGCACATCAACTCTGCCGCCCTTGGGTGTAAACTTGACGGCATTGGAGAGCAAATTCCACACAACCTGTTGCAAACGGTTGGCATCGCCCACAACTACCTCTACTTTTGGGTCGAATCTACACTTAATACTAATCTCTTTAGCCTGGGCTGCTGGGTACACAGTATCGATTGCCGCTTCTACAAGTGGTACAATTTCTACCCGATCCGTACTTAAATGAAGTGTGCCTCTAATAATACGTGACACATCAAGAACATCTTCAATTAGTTGTGTCAGGGATCTAGTATTACGTTCAATTGTCTCTAGTGCGCGACCAGTAGTAGCTTGATCGAATTTGCGCGTTCTAAGTAGCTGTGTCCAGCCTAGTATAGCGTTGAGCGGTGTACGGAGTTCGTGGGAGAGTGTGGCGAGAAACTCATCCTTCATGCGGTTTGCAGTTTCGGCATCGGCGCGTGCTGCTTGTTCGCGTTTAAGCAGTTCTTCGCGTTCTTGCTCTGCTTGCTTGCGATCGCTAATATCAATCATGAATCCATGCAGTAGCTGTGGCCCATTTTCATCCCGCACCACATTTACAATGTCATACAGCCAAACAACTCTGCCATCAGCAGCCAACATTCTGTATTCAAATTCATAATTATTTAGTGATAGAGAAGATTCTTGGCAATACTGAATAGCCCACTCCCGATCTTCTGGATGCATATTTTTTGCCCAGAAATTATCGGTGTACCAGTCTGACAATGGATAGCCAAGAATCTCAACAGTTTGTGGCCCTACATAAGTAAAATTCCCAGTAGTGGCATTTACCTCCCAAGGAATCACACGGACTTTTTCCGTGAGTGTCTTTAAACGTTTCTCGCTTTGTTTGAGAGATGCTTCTGCTAACTTATGAAGTGTAATATCTGTGATTAGGGCAACAAATCCTTCAACTTTTCCCTGGTGACTGAACTGGGGAACGTAAGTAATATTTAGGTAATGGTTTGTGCCATCTTTATCGGGTACTTGGGTTTCGTAAGTTACTTTTTCTCCTGAAAGTACCGCTTTTATATAAGGAAGAATTGACTGATAAACAGATTCTCCGACAATTTCTCTAATGTGTTTACCATAAATTTCGGAAGTAGGAAGCCCAAACCAGTCTTCATATTCTTTATTATTAAAGCGATAACGCTGCTGACTATCAACATAAGAAATCTTGGCGGGCACAGCATTGGTAATTAGACGCAGTTCATCTTCTCGTTGACGGAGTGCTGCTTCTGCTTGCTTGTGTTCTGTGATGTCGCGTTGAGTTCCCCACGCTCTAACTAAAAGCCCATTTTCGACAATTCCCACCAGATTATTCAAAAAATATTTGGAATTACCTTGCTTATCTATTTCATGGGACTCGGCATCTATTAGTCGGTAGTTAGAACGTATAAAGTTACGCAGGTATGCAATATTATGTGGATCGGAGGCAACAAGAAAGTCTCCTAATCTGACACCGATAATTTCTTCGGCACGATAACAGCCATACATCTGTGCCATAACATTGTTGCATTCTGCCAGGTAAACATATTGGTAAAAATGTTGAATTTGTTCATCTTCTGGACAATCTGCTGAAATTGGTACTTCTAGTTCGATGCACCAAATACCTTCTGAACTCTGCTCTAAAAAAGTGCGGTAGCGTTCTTCGCTTTTGGCAAGGGCGAGTTCTACTTGTTTGCGTTTGCTTAAATCAATCACAAAAGAAATAATATCATTTTGGTTATTTTCTAACAAAGCAGAACCTAACAGGATGGGAACGCGACTACCATCTTTGCGGATGTATTCGTTCTCAAAAGACTGACACACGCCTTTAGTTGTGAGTTCTGCAATCGCACTGTTGTTAGTTTCAATATATTCTGGTGGGATCATCTCGCGCCATCTGACTCGCCCTGCTAGCAAATCCTCCTGCGAATAATCTACCATTCCTAAAAAAGCATCATTAGCCTCTGCGTAGGCGTAGCCCGCCGTAGGCATCGCCCCGTCCATTTTGGCTACAACTACCCCAATAATGTTGGACTCTACCAACCTTCTAAATTTTGTCTCGCTCAACTGTAGTTTCTGCAAACTCATTTGAAGATGTTGTTTGGCAGTGCGTAATTCTAAGTTCAGCAAGTTAATAATTGTTGTCACCAGCACAAACAAGCCTAAACGCAGTATATTGTCTAGACTGGCAACCAAGAGCGAAAATACTGGTTCTAAGAAAAAGTAGCTGACGGCTAAAGTAGACAAAGCAGTAGCCAGTAACCCTGCTTCCATGCCGCCATACCAGGCACTAACCGCCACGGCAGCAAAAAACAGCAGGAAAATACTTGGTTTCAGTAGTGGCTGTAGCAATAGTGTTAATAGCAATACGCTACCAACAGCCAATAGTGCCACAGCATAAGGTGCTAGAAGGGAACGTGTTCCTCTCAATGTGGCTTCTCCTTTTATGCAGCTAGCTAAAGGATTATTCCCAAAATTAGCCAGAAAATGTGAAGCCTTAGCGAGTCTTCTCCCAAGGGAGACGCCAAGGGCGTTAGCGAGTCATCGAGCGTCACAGCCCGTCGTAGCAATCGCTCAACACTTAATTATGCATCGGAAAAATACATACCCAAGAAGTTACTTGCTGCTAATCTATCTAAAGTAGTAAATCTTAGATTTAAAAAAGTTCAAGACTCTGATAATTACCGCTCTAATTATATATGTTTTATTTTTGAGTCTCTATCAAACAGTAGAGATTTATTAAGACGAATTCAGAACTCAGTAGTCGGATTATGCAAGTCCAAAAAAAATATAATCCTTGATAGGAGTTTTGCATAAGCCCCAACAAATAAGAGTAAATAATTCTACTACAATCAAAATTTTGAATGCGTATATTCTTATCTTCTAGATGTGAATTTACCCAAAGAAAAAAAGCAATTAAAGTTAAGCCAGCTATTAATATAATCTACACCTGCAATTGCAACCGTTTCAGCAAAAAGCTCTGTCGCTATTCTTTGTAGGATTCGGACAGGTTATTGTTGGTTTGCCGATGGGACATTCAGTGACTAATGAGCGCATCTAATTGGGTTTTGTCGGAATTAGTTTGATGAATCATGCACTTTTTGCGTTATTAGTAATCAATAGACTAGGGAATGGGGCATGGCGAATGGAAAAATTACCAATGCCCAATCCCCCATGCCCAATGCCCAATGCCCAATGCCCAATACTCATGGCTCGTACCCCTACATTAAATTTTGATCGTGGCACATTAATTTTGCATCCACCACCACGCGGCAAAGGTTGGATGGATTATGCTACGTGGGATGATAGAGTTGAAAAATTCCGCATTCCCGCAATTAGATATCGATCGCTAGTAGAAGCACTACAAGCGGAAGATGTGAATTTTATCGATGAGGCCAAGCAATTTTATCCTGTAGATTTGGTTCCCACTTTGGAAATGGAACCCTATCCCCATCAAACTGAGGCGTTAGCGGCTTGGAAACAGGCGGGTAGACAAGGAGTTGTTGTGCTTCCCACGGCGGCGGGAAAGACTTATTTAGCTCAAATGGCGATGCAATCAACGCCACGGACGACGCTGATTGTAGTCCCAACTTTGGATTTAATGCATCAGTGGTATGCACATTTAGTCGCGGCTTTCCCCGATGCTGAAGTGGGATTGCTGGGAGGTGGTTCGCGGGATAGAACGGCAATTTTAGTTGCAACTTATGATAGTGCCGCAATTCACGCCGAAACGTTGGGAAATCAATATGCGTTGATTGTTTTTGATGAATGTCATCATTTACCCACAGATTTTAATCGGGTAATTGCCGAATATGCGATCGCACCTTATCGTCTGGGACTCTCTGCGACACCGGAACGCACCGATGGTAAACACGCTGATTTAAATATCCTCATTGGTCAAGAAGTATATCGCAAACGCGCTGAAGATTTGGCGGGGAAGGCGTTAGCAGAGCATGAAATTGTCCAAATTAAGGTAAAGTTATCGCAACTTGAACGGGAAAGATACAACCAATTAATTCAAACTCGCAATGACTTTTTGAAACAATCGAAAATTTCTTTGGGGAGTTTGCAAGGTTGGCAAATGTTCGTGCAAATGAGCGCGCGATCGCAATCTGGACGTAGGGCTATGTTAGCGCATCGAGAAGCGAAAGATATCGCTTTGGGTACTGATGGAAAGTTGCGAATTTTGATTGATTTATTGGCAGAACATTATCCGGCGAGAATTTTGATTTTTACTGCTGATAATACAACGGTTTATCGCATTTCTCAAGAGTTGCTAATTCCGGCAATTACTCATCAAACTCCTGTGAAAGAACGGCATGAGATATTAACAAAGTTTCGAGAGGGTAAATATAATACTTTGGTTGCTTCTCATGTGTTGAATGAAGGGGTTGATGTGCCGGCGGCAACTGTTGCAATTATTTTATCGGGGACGGGTTCGGCTAGGGAGTATACTCAGCGCTTGGGGAGGATTTTACGGAAGGGGAATATTGAGAATAAGCAGGCGATTTTATATGAGGTGGTGGCGGAGGATACGAGTGAGGAGGGGACTTCGGCTAGGCGGAGAGGGGAGAGGAAAGACGAACCGCCAAGACGCGGAGGACGCAGAGAGGAAGAGGAGAGGAAAGGGAAGTTACAGGTTGTGTATGGGAGTGGGAAGGAAAGGAGTTTGAAGGCGGCGGAACAGTTAGAAATTAATTATTCAACCGGAAGTCCAAAATCTAAAATCCAAAATTCAGCAGATGTTACCGACAGACTTACTGATGCATCGCCAAAACGGGGAGGAGATTATTCCGAAGAGACTGAAGATTGATCAAAAAACTTCGGAGTTGGCGATTGAGTTAATTAATTATTTTCAATCAGCAGTGGGGAAGACTCAAGGTGTGCTTGAGCGACAACTGACTGATTTTGAAGGAGATTCTACAGATTATCGGGTGAAGCGGGGGTTAGCTTATATTCTCAAAAGTAGTTTTTGCACTTTTGAGGTGGTTAGTCCTTTGGAACCACAGATGTTAAGAGAACGGGTATTTTCTCTGGCTGCAAAGTCTGTTTCTAGTCGAGAATCTACACAAGTTACTCTGGGTAAAATTGCTGATGAATTAACTCAAGAACTTGAGCGAGAAGTTTTATTAGAACAGGTTCGGAATGGATTATACGCTGATTTATCTGAAAATAAGATTTTGACTGTTTTTGATGCACCAACAGCGCCAGATTTATTAAATCGATATAACTTATCTCAGGTGCAGGGTGTGTTTTATAAGGCCAGTCAACTAGTGTTAAATGCTCATCGGAATGTTCCGGGTGAATATAAGCTGTTATTTCGCTATTTAAAGTTGTTTCAATTGATGGCTTATATTGAAGGTGATGCTGACCACGGGTTTACAATTACCATTGATGGGCCGACGAGTTTATTTAATCCTAGTACGCGATATGGGTTAGCGATCGCTAAACTTATTCCGGCTTTACTTCACGTTACTAAATGGAGTCTTTCGTCGATTCTCCAAACCCGTGATGCTTATACAAATACTTGGAAAACTGGACGTTTTACTCTCAATTCTGAATGTGGTTTGGTATCCCATTATCCACCAGGAAAGCCCTACGATAGTATGCTAGAAGCATCCTTTGCAGATAAATGGGATGCGTTGAAAAGTGGTTGGGCATTAGAGCGAGAAGTTGATTTGATACCGATTCCTGGTAGTGTGATGATTCCCGATTTTCGCTTAGTTCATGCTGATGGGCGTACCTTTTTATTAGAAATTGTTGGTTATTGGCGACCAGAATATTTACAAAAAAAGTTTTCTCAGGTGCGACGGGCTGGACGTGATGACTTAATTTTAGCAATTTCCGAGCGACTTAATTTAGAAAAAGCGGGAGTAAAATTAAATGATGTCCCCGCCAGAATTGTTTGGTTTAAAGATAAGTTATTGCCGAAAGCTGTGTTAGCTGTAATGGATTGATTAAGGAGGAATAAGATGAAAAGTATAGAAACAATTGCCACAGTTACAAAAGATGGTAAGATTACAGCCCAATTACCATTGGATATTCCAGAGGGTGAGCATCAGGTGGTGATAGTAATTGATGAAAAGCCTGTGGTAGAGAAACCAGAGAGCAAACAAAAGCGTCCTCCTCTAAACTTCCCTGTAGATAATTATGGTTATTGGCCTGAGAATCTTTCTTTAAGACGCGAGGATATGTATGGTGATTGGGGGCGGTGATCCTGTTTTTCTAGACACGAACATCTTAGTGTATGCAAATGTGTCTGAATATCGCTTTTACCAAGTAGTGATGTATTAATCTAATAGAAATACTATGAAAACTATAGAAACAATTACTACAGTTACAAAAGATGGTAAAATTACAGCGCAGTTACCATTGGATATTCCAGAAGGTGAACATCAGGTGGTAATAGTAATTGATGAAAAGCTTTTGACTGAGGAAACGGAGAAGAAAGAAAAGAAAGCGCCTCTCAAATTTTCCGCCTATCCTGTAGGATTAGTCTCGGAAAGTTTAACTTTCCGCAGAGAAGACCTTTATGCAAACGACTAATAACTCTGTATTCATCGATACGAATATTTTAGTTTATCCAAATCTAGCCTTGTCGCCATTTCATGTACAAGCGACAGAACGACTGCAAGCACTTGCGGAACAAGGTATTGATTTATGGATTAGTCGCCAAACTTTAAGAGAATATTTGGCAGCAATGACAAGAGGAGGCGACTTAACCGGGAATATTCCTATTACATCTTTAGTGACAGATGTACGGTATTTTGCTAGTTATTTTCGCTTGCTTGAAGATAATTTGCTAGTGACAGAAAGGTTACTAACACTCATGGAGGAAATTCCTAGCGGTGGTAAGCAAGTTCATGATGCAAATATCGTCGCCAAAATGCTAATTTATGGTATTCCTCAATTACTCACTCACAACATAGGCGATTTTGCAAGATTTTCTGGGTTAATTACTTTCTTGCCATTACAAGGTTAACGCCGTGTGCGACTTTATCTCAAACCTAACCCCCAACCCGTTCCCTACTAGCGTTGGGGAGCAAGAATCAAAGTCTCTCGACCTTTCGGGGAGAAGAATGGAAGTGCAATACGCTTGGGTTAAGCATTTCTTCCTTCTCTTTGCGTCCTTGGCGTCCTTGGCGGTTCGTTAAAAAAATTGACTTTGACAAACGATTTTAGCCTTAACTGAACCGTATTGAATGGAAGTAGGGTTCCAATTTCGTTAATTATGCAATCCTACTGACTAACCCCAAACACTTCTGCGTTCCCAAAACTGGGCGACTCTTTTTTCCCACTGCTCCCAATAATCTTTGATAACTGCTGATTCAAACCAAAATACCTCTGCTGGCATTTCTGGAATCGCTATTACTAACAGAGCGTGCTTTAGCTGAATACCGTAATCTTGATAATATTCGTTAGCTGCTCCTATGTATGCCGTAAGTTGTAGTGGATGTTCATATAAATGCTCAATTGAACCTTTGGGTTTGTCTGCTGTTTTCCACTCGCAAATACAGGGAATACCTTGATAGCTGGCAATACAATCAACTTTGCCAGAATAACTCAAATCATGATGAAAAACTGAGCCTTCCACAAGTCTAACTGTGTCGATTTTTTCTAAAACTGGCTTGATACTCTCCCAATAAGGGCGACTCGCTTCGGGACAAACAGGGTTTTGTCCAAGAAGGTAGCGCTCAATTTGTTTGTGTGTTTGGGTTCCCCGACGGCTAGCAGATGTAGTAATGCGGGTAGCTTCTTCTGTACCAACACGCGCTTTCCAGTTTAATAATCTGTCTCTATCTGCTTGTGATTTGGTGGCATTAAGTATTGTAGTAACGCTGGGTAAACGATTTCCCTTGGCATCTACATAATATTGTTTACCATTTTCTCTTTTGGCTGTGGCATTAATGCGTGGTAACAATTGGGTATTATGCATCAGTTGGTATGTTGACTTTGAGATTCCCTCAAGAAGGAAAGTGAATAAAACCCCATTCCATTGTAAGGAATAGGGCTGCGGTAGGGGTTTGTTACAGTGCTTATTAGCTAAATATGTGTGATATATTTCCGAAATAGACAGAACTGCATTTGCATTTCCCCGCGGGATGTCGTATTTTATTACTAAATTATGGAACCTGTAACATTAACAGCAGTTGCAACTGCGATCGCTACTATAGTTTTAACTAAAGCTCTAGAAAAAACTGGCGAAAAGCTTGGGGAAGCTGCATTAGACAAAAGTCGTGAGTTAATCGAACAGCTACATAATAAAAATAAGTTACCTTTGCTAGCGGATGCAACACAGCAGCCGTTAGATTATGGCAAAGCAGTGCTGGAGTTAAAAGCAGCAGCAGATGCAGATAGTGAAATTGCTCAATCTGTGCGAGAAATGGAAGCAGCCGCAAATGCTGATCCCCAAGCGCCGAAAGTCCAGGCGTTAGCAAATGACCTAAACTCGCAACCAGCAGGTATTATTAATTCTACAAAGTTGGCTGACTCTATTAAAAACGTCTTTCAGGGAAATACTTTCACTGGTACTAATAACTTCTGACTGTACCCGCCTGTTGGGGAACAGGTAAAGTTAAATCCCTCTACTGAAACACCGCAAAATTTACCCCTGAGTGGCGTGGTGAAGTTTGTTGAACGTGAAACTGAATTGCAAAACCTGCATGAGATGTTGCAAAAAAATAATCAGGTGGTAATTGCGGCGATCGCTGGCATGGGTGGACTGGGTAAAACAGAACTGGCCTTACAATATGCAATGGCTCACCGTGAAATTTACAAAGGTGGAATTTGCTGGTTGCTGGCAAAGGCTCAAGATGTGGGAATTCAAATTGTACAGTTTGCCAGAATGCAACTTGACTTAAACCCACCAGAAGATTTTGATTTACTCGCCCAAGTGCAATACTGCTTTCGGCTTTGGCGCGAGGGTAATGTGCTGCTAGTATTAGACGATGTTGGAGAATATCAACAAGTTAAGCCTTACTTACCTGCGCCATCTTCTCGGTTTAAAGTATTGATTACCACGCGTCAACACTTCGGGGCATCTATAAAGGTATTATCTCTAGATGTCTTGCAACCAAAAGCAGCGCTGGAGTTATTAAAGTCATTTTTTAAAGAAACACCAGAGCGAATTGAGCAAGAATTGGCTGTTGCATATCAGTTGTGTGAGTGGTTGGGATATTTACCTTTGGGTTTGGAATTAGTCGGGCGATATTTGGCGCGAAAACAGGATTTATCTTTAACAGAAATGTTGCGGCGGTTGGAGAAAAAGCGACTAGAACAACTGGCCCTTGTTAAACCAGAAGCCGATATGACAGCACAACGAGGTGTATTGGCAGCCTTTGAGTTGAGTTGGCAAGAATTAGAAGACAGCGATAAGCAGCTTGGCTGTTTGCTGAGTTTATTTGCCGCCGCACCTATATCTTGGAAGTTGGTGGAACAGTGTCTACCAGAGGAAGAGTTAGAGGAAATTAGAGATGATACCTTGCTGAAACTGCATTTACTTCAGCGCAAAGGTGAGGGAATTTATCAACTACATCCACTGCTAAGGGAGTTTTTTCAATATAAGCTTACAGATTTAGAACAGGCAGAGGAATTAAAGCGATCGCTTTGCCGGGTAATGGTAGCAGTCGCTAAGGAGATTCCTTACTCGTCCACCCTTGAGCAAATCACCGCCGTTTCTCTCGCCATTCCTCATATAGCTGAAGTAGCGAATCATCTTATTCAATACGTTAGTGATGATGATTTACTTTGGCCTTTCTACGGCAACGCTACATTTTATAATGCTCAAGGTTTATATAACCAGGCTTTACCCTGGTTTAAACAATGTCTAGAAGTCGCTAAAAAACACTTGGGAGATGAACATCCGTCTGTCGCCTCTAGCCTTAACAACCTAGCGTATCTCTACTACTCTCAAGGCAGATACAGCGAAGCCGAACCCCTTTACATCCAAGCATTGGCACTCTGGCACAAGCTGCTCGGAGATGAACATCCGTCTGTCGCCTCTAGCCTTAACAACCTAGCGTATCTCTACTACTCTCAAGGCAGATACAGCGAAGCCGAACCCCTTTATATCCAAGCATTGGCACTCTGGCGTCAACTGTTCGGAGATTACCATCCAGATGTCGCACAAATTTTTAATAACCTAGCGTTACTCTACTACTCCCAAGGCAAATACAGCGAAGCCGAACCCCTTTGCATCCAAGCTTTAGCACTCAGGCGCAAGCTGCTCGGAAATGAACATCCATCTGTTGCCACTAGCCTCAACAACCTAGCGTTACTCTATTGTTCCCAAGGCAGATACAGCGAAGCCGAACCCCTTTACATTCAAGCTTTAGCACTCAGGCACAAGCTGCTCGGAAATGAACATCCAGATGTCGCACAAAGTTTTAATAACCTAGCGTTACTCTATTGTTCCCAAGGCAGATACAGCGAAGCCGAACCCCTTTACATTCAAGCTTTAGCACTCAGGCACAAGCTGCTCGGAAATGAACATCCAGATGTCGCACAAAGTTTTAATAACCTAGCGTTACTCTATTGTTCCCAAGGCAGATACAGCGAAGCCGAACCCCTTTACATCAAAGCTTTGGCACTCTGGCGCAAGCTGCTTGGAGATGAACATCCATCTGTTGCCACTAGCCTTAACAATCTAGCGTCACTCTATCGTTCCCAAGGTAGATACAGCGAAGCTGAACCCCTTTACATCCAAGCTTTAGCACTCTCGCGCAAGCTGCTCGGAGATGAACATCCAGATTTCGCACAAAGCCTCAACAACCTAGCGTTACTCTACTACTCTCAAGAAAAATATAATGAAGCCGAACCCCTTTACATCCAAGCTTTGGCACTCTGGCGTCAACTGCTCGGAGATGGACATCCAGATGTCGCCACTAACCAGGACAACCTAGCGGCACTCTACAAGTCCCAAGAAAAATATAACGAAGCCGAACCCCTTTACATCCAAGCTTTGGCGCTCAGGCGCAAGCTGCTAGGAGAAGAACATCCAGATGTCGCCACTAGCCTCAACAATCTAGCAGTACTCTACTACTATCAAGAAAAATATAACGAAGCCGAACCCCTTTACATCCAAGCATTGGAACTCGGGCGTCAACTGCTAGGAGAAGAACATCCAGATGTCGCCTCTAGCCTCAACAACCTAGCGTTACTGTACGACTCCCAAGGCAGATACAGCAAAGCCGAACCGTTGTACATGCAAGCATTAGATATTTTTCAGCGACGGTTAGGCGCAAATCATCCTAATACTGTTACTGTGCGTGAAAATTTAGCATATTTTTGCGATCGCCTCCCCCCAAATCCAGAATAAGCTAGTTTTGTGCAAAACTTACCGTGATAAAACTGAAAAGGGCGTTAGCGTTCGCGAAGCCTCTCGAAGAGAAGCTTACTGTTCGCGTAGCGTTCCGAAGGAAAGGTATCGCCTAAACTAAAATTCATATTGAACTAAGTAAAAATGTCATTCAACTTACTCAAAATGAGCTTTTACTTTCTCAAAAGCAGCTTTTACTTATTCAAACCCCAGTTTGCTTTCTCATTTCGGTGTTTTCCGCAAGCAAAATAAGCTTTTACTTATTCAAACCCCAGTTTGCTTTCTCATTTTGGTGTTTTCCGCAAGCAAAATGAGCTTTGACTTACTCAAAAGAAGCTTTTGCTTTCTCAAACCTGAGTTTGCTTTCTCATTTTAGTGTTTTCCGCAAGTAAAAGGAGCTTTTACTTTCTCAAACCCCAGTTTGCTTACTTATTTGAGTAATTCACGCATTTATTTTGGTATATCATTAGCCGAAAGCTGGCGTAGGCGTAGTCTGTCGGAGACATTACTCTAGAAAACAAGTGTAAATCGACAAGCGATCGCTATTGATGCAGATGCCATTGCCCGTGCGATCGCATACACTATTGAACAGCCCAGTGATGTTGATGTGAATGAAATCCTTATCCGTCCAACACGTCAAGAACTTTAGATTTAGGCTGACAAAAGAAGTAAGACACGATTAAAGCAAACTTGTCAGGGAGTTAATTGACATGGTTAAGGAATCTAATGCTTATCTGTTAGGTGGTGGTATCGGCTCTTTGGCAGCCGCCGCCTTCATGATTCGCGACAGCAGACTCCCTAGCGGAAATATTTTTATCCTAGAAGCAAAGCCCCTCCTGGGCGGAAGTATGGATGGAACCGGGAATCCTGGTGAAACAGTTGAGCCTGAAACAGTTGAGCCTGAAACAGTTGAGCCTGAAACAGTT
>NZ_JABXKO010000067.1:0-14904 GCF_017114965.1 Nostoc sp. JL31 | reverse complement strand
CTAGCCTTCAACTTGAGTGGCTTTTACCTTCAGATGTTTAACCCGAACTCAGGTTAATTATGTGTTCTGAAGAAGGCATAATTAATTTCACTAGATGTCAATTATTGAGTATTTGCTAGCTTAATGATGACAAAATTAGACTAAAGTCTATATATAAGTATGTCAATAAAATAGTTATATTTTTGTATAGAAGATACTGGAATGCAATAGATAAGAGGTTACTAATTAATCTAGAAAATGTAGGAATTGAGAGATGAGCGACATTAAAAGACAAGCCGCTTTGCCTTTACCCACATGGAAGCGACCCCACATCGGGACATCAAATTTTACGAATCCATCGCTTGTCTCATCCAATATTCCCACATTGGCCAATCCAACACGCGGTTTTGGTTTACCAACAAATAATAATACTCCACTCGATACAGTCATGGAAGTAGCAGGCGACCTTCAAGAAGCCTCGTCTGCTAATGAGCAATCATTAGAACCAGAAGCTATCAAAGAAAGGCCTCTTGTTCACGACATTAGTCGGATATCTTTGCGTCGTCCACAGCCGCAACTTATAGTTAGCCAGCCAAAGGACCAGTATGAGCAGTCAGCCACCCAGTCAGCTGACCAGATTATGCTTCTACCTAGACCTAAGTCAAATATAAATATCGGTGGAATAGATTCACATATAGTACAACGAGAATGTGCAGATTGTGAGCAAGAAAAACAAGAAGGACAAACCGAGTTGTCGCTACAACGCGTTAGTGATAACAGCGTTCAGACCCAAGACAATATTGAAAGTCAGTTAAATAATAGTAAGGGTGGAGGAAGCCCGTTATCTCCCGAAGTGCGAGACTTTATGGAACCACGCTTTGGTAGTAAATTCGACAATGTGCGAGTACACACTGACTCCAATGCTACGCAGATGAATAAGTCATTGAGAGCGCAGGCCTTTACTCATGGTAATGATGTTTACTTTAGCGCCGAGAAATCACCTGGTAATAACGAGTTGACAGCCCATGAGTTAACCCATGTAGTACAGCAGACAGGCAAAGTGCAGAAACAAAGCGATGCATCTACAGCACTAGCCCCTGTTGAACAGACATCTAGTGGTATGCCGCCCAAAAAAGGGACAACTAAAATTGACAAAAATAATACCACAATTACTGCTTCGGGAAAAAATATTACCGAAGCAATTACAAACTTAACATCACAAGGAAAGGGCGAAGCGGGCAGTGTTACTTGTGCCCCCACAAAAGATGTCAAAACTTACCAAGCAGAAGATCAATCCGATGAAATTGTCTACGAAGCAGATATTTTAGTAACAGAAACTAAGGCAATGCCCATCTGGACGGAACTCGACCAACAATGCGAACCCGTTAAAAAAGAATGGGCAAGGTTTTATAGCGCTCTTGATACACACGAGAATGGGCACATTAGTATTGACGAGAAGGCTTTTAAAGATTTACACAAAAAGCTTCTTGGCAAAACAACCTTAGCATCTGACAAGATTTTTAACGATACTTACGCCCAAGCAAATACTGATAACAACGCCTACGACACCACAACGAAACATGGACTCACTCAGGGTACAGCAGTAACTCCGGTACAGTGCGGCCCAGAAAAAGTTTCTCAAAGTGGAGATGAATCGGATGCAAAGGTAGAGGTTCAAACTCAACAATAGAAGCGAAAACACCATAACGCAAATCTGCTAATAATTTTCGCGTTTACACCGCCAACAAGTGCAATCGAGTCATTTCGATATTCTAAGCTTGCTGATAAAAGCAAAAGATGAAAATGGCAAGAGCATGAGCGATGCCGAATTAAGAGATAACCTCTTAACTTTACTCAATGCTGGTCACGAAACTACTGCTACTGCCCTCGCTTAGGCTTTGTACTGAATTCATCAACAGCCAGAAGTCTATCAGAAACTGTTGTATGAATTACAATGTTTAAATACCCCGACCCGCTCCTTATTTCTCAACTTCCTTATCTGACAGCAGTTTGCAATAAACTTTGCGGATTTACCCTGTAGTTGTTTTCACTTTTCCGAGAATTACTATACGCTCTGTTTGATTTTTTTGTATTTAAGGTTAATCTTATAAAAGATTGCCAAATCAATATTTAATTATGTAAATTATATAAGAAGTCCAATTATTTTCAAGATTTTTGTATCAGTCACAAGTTTCGGATGCTACACATAACTTGATTGGACGCAGGAGTATGGGTGACTCAAAATTATAAAATAAATAATTTTCTACATATTTGAGCTTTGCTTAAAAATTCATCTTTATGAAATAGCTTAACTTGATATTTATTAATCTCTCTAGAATTTTATTGCTAGTTAAAATTTAAGAAGATTCTTCATTCTTTATTTCTTGATAAGAATATCATTAATTCCACCAATGCAGTGAGAGTTTGAATGATTGATAATAGAGAAGTAGTGAAGAAATCTAAAAGGATAAACATAGTATGTTTAGCACCCAAGTCAGTATTCTCGGTTATGAAGTTAGCGAAGAACTTTACAACGGTCCTCGAACTCTAGTTTATCGGGGATATCGGGAAACTGACTCCTTACCAGTGGTGATTAAACTGCTGAAAAATCCTTATCCTAGCTTTAGCGAACTCGTACAATTTCGAAATCAGTACACCATTACCAAAAATCTCAACTATCCCGGAATTATCCAAACTTACAGCTTGGAACCCTATCAAAATGGCTATGTGTTGGTAATGGAAGACTTTGGGGGAATATCCCTTTCTGAGTGGAGTGGGAGAGAGGGGAAGATGGGGGGAGAACCACAAAATCAAATTAAGTTTTTACAAATTGCAATATCTCTGTGCGACACCTTAAATTATCTCTATTGTCATGATGTTATTCATAAAGATATTAAACTCGCAAATATTCTGATTCACCCCGAAACAAAAAAAGTAAAATTAATCGATTTTAGTATTGCTTCTCTTCTTCCCAGAGAAACTCAAACAATAATTAATCCTAATTTATTAGAAGGAACCCTTGCTTATTTATCTCCCGAACAAACTGGGCGCATGAACCGAGGGGTAGACTATCGCAGCGATTTCTACTCTTTGGGTGTGAGTTTTTACGAATTGCTGACTGGAAAATTACCCTTTCAGTCAGACGATCTAATGGAGTTGGTGCATTGTCACATTGCCAAAATGCCTACTGTATTGGGTAACAGAGAAGATATTCCCCAGGTATTTTCTGATATCGTTATGAAATTAATGGCAAAAAATGCTGAGAATAGATATCAGAGTGCTTTGGGATTAAAGCATGATTTAGAAGAATGTTTATATTAAATCCAACAAACCGGAACAATTACATATTTTGAAATTGCCAAAAGAGATATTTGTGACAGATTTATTATTCCAGAAAAATTATATGGTCGAGAAACGGAAGTCGAGAAACTACTAGAAGCGTTTGAGAGAGTATCCGCTGGAAACAGCGAAATGATTTTAGTTGCAGGGTTTTCCGGTATTGGGAAAACTGCGGTAGTTAATGAAGTTCATAAACCAATTGTCAAACAACGCGGTTATTTTATTAAGGGCAAATTTGACCAATTCAATCGGAACATCCCCTTTTCGGCATTTGTGCAAGCTTTCCGCAATTTGATGGGGCAATTACTCAGTGAAAGCGATCAACAAATCAAACAATGGCAAAATAAAATTACTGAAGCATTAGGTGATAATGCCCAGGTAATTATTGAAGTAATTCCAGAGTTAGAACTTGTTATTGGTAAACAATCTCCTGTGCCAGCAGTATCAGGCATTGCAGCACAAAATAGATTTAATTTACTATTGCAAAAATTTATTGAATTATTTACTGAAAAAGAACATCCATTAGTGATATTTTTAGATGATTTACAATGGATTGATTCTGCCTCATTAAAACTCTTGCAATCTTTAATGAGTGAAGGAAATTATGGCTCTGTATATAGCGATAAACAGTTTGGCTACAAGAGTTTTTATTATAAGTACACTTATTGATGGCTAGGTTCTCTTCCTGATAATTTTACTTACGGTACGGAGTCTGTGATTTGCTGTCTCAGCCTCATCTAATGCCAGTTGCTCTGTCTCCAAATCTTGAGCGTGAGCTTCTCCCCTGCTCTCTTGGGTGTTAATGATAAATCTTTAACCGGACAGTATATGACAGATTAATAGTGCTGACCTACCCAAACTGAGTCGAGTTAGCCCGTAAATACACGTATGCAATTAGATTATAATTAGATTATTATATAACCGAAATATTACTGTGATTTTTGAAGGTTTTTATATATGTAAATGGCTGATTTCAGAGGATATACGGTAACAATAACCAAAGCGATCGCGGTAATTTAATTTTCATAAATCTTATATTATTCCGATTAAAAAACTCAGAAAAGATGATGAACACAGAATGTACAAACTGAAGCTAATAATCGATTATAGCCTAAAACTAGTACGGTAAAACTCTGAGAAATGCCAAACTTAGTTCTTTTTTAGAAGATGAGAGCCACTCTCTAGACGTATGCGCATCTACAAGAGGTCTGAGGCTAAAAACCTCTTCTTTGGCACTTCAGGCTTTAGTGAAGACTTATGCAATGTATAGGTTTTTATGATGGAATTTTTAGATAATTTTTTCTCTACTAGCCAGTTTATTCCCCACGGACATTGCTATCTCTGGAAACCAGGATTGGTGTGGTTGCATCTGATTTCAGATGTGTTAACTGGACTTGCTTATTATTCAATTCCAGTGATGTTGGTTTATTTTGTTCGTAAACGGCGAGATATGCCTTTCGGCTGGATATTCCTAATGTTTGGCACATTCATCGTTGCTTGTGGCACAACTCATTTAATGGATATATGGACGCTTTGGTATCCTACCTATTGGCTATCAGGGTTTCTCAAAGCTATCACCGCTTTTGTCTCCGTATTAACGGCTATAGAGCTTGTACCATTGATACCACAGGCGCTGGCTCTACCGAGTCCTGCTCAACTAGAGGCTGCAAACTACCAGCTAGCAAAAGAAATTGCTGAACGCATACGGACTGAGGAGGTGTTGAGGGAAAGCGAACAACGCTGGCAATTAGCTTTGCGCGGCAATAAGGATGGAATTTGGGACTGGAATGTTAAAACCAATGAAGTTTTCTTCTCACCTCGCTCGAAAGAAATGCTCGGTTACGAAGACCACGAAATTTCTAACCATTTAAATGAATCTGTAACACGAGTGCATCCGAACGATATTGAGCGGGTGCAACAAGCGGTTCAAGATCACTTTGCTCAGAAAACACCGTTTTACATAACCGAGTATCGAATTTTATGTAAAGATGGCACCTATAAATGGATTTTAGATCGAGGGCAAGCACAGTGGGATGAAAATGGTAATGTAGTACGAATGGCAGGCTCACATACTGACATTACCGATCGCAAGCAAGCAGAGGAGACACTAAATAGCCTACTTAACCAATTAGAAAGCATGGTTGAGAAAAGGACAGGAGAGTTAAGAAGAATCAACGAATCATTACAGACAGAAATTACTGAACGCCAGCGAATAGAAGAAGCATTGCGAGAGAGCGAACAGCGATTTCGGGCTGCATTCCATCAAGCTGCTGTTGGCATTGCCCATGTCGCAATCGATGGAAGCTGGTTGTTCGTTAATCAGAAGCTTTGCGATATTCTCGGTTACACACTCGAAGAATTACAGTTATTAACTTTCCAAGATATTACTCACCCGGACGATCTTAACACTGACCTGAAATATGTTGAGCAGATTTTAGCAGATAATATTCAAACTTACTCGATGGAAAAGCGCTATTTTCGCAAAGATAATTCTTTAGTTTGGATTAATCTCACTGTGTCTTTAATGCACGAACCTAATGGGGAGCCAAAGTATTTTATTTCTGTGATAGAAGATATTAACGAACGGAAAGCCGCACAGCACGAACGCAAGGAGTGGGAAGAACAAATTAAAGCATCACTATTAGAAAAAGAGGTGTTATTAAAAGAAATTTACCATCGGGTCAAAAATAATTTACAGGTTATTTCCAGTCTGCTAAACCTGCAATCTGCCTATATCAAAGACCAAGAAGATTTGGTAATATTTCAACAAAGCCAACAGCGGATTGCATCAATGGCTCTCGTTCACGAAAAATTATATCAATCTCAAGACTTAGCAAGGATTAATTTTGGTGAATATATTCGAGATTTGGTAGCAAGTTTATTTACTGCTTATGAAGTCAATGAAGATGCGATCGCTTTAGCAATAAATGCTGAAGATTGTATTTTTCTCGGTTTAGATACAGCAATTCCTTGTAGCTTAATTATCCATGAGCTTGTATCTAATTCCTTAAAATATGCATTTCCCAAGGATAGGAATGGTGTAATTAATATTGAAATCAAAAAAGAAATTAACAATAATTTAAGACTGATAGTTAGTGATAATGGTATTGGCTTACCACCAAATTTTGATTTTAAAAAACTCGCATCATTAGGATGGGAATTGGTAGATGCTTTAACCCATCAACTAGCAGGAAATATGAATATTACAAGTGCTACTGGAGTAGAGTACCAAGTGATATTTCCTTTACCATAAATAATTAACAAAAGATGAAAAACGCAAAAATTTTAGTTGTGGAAGATGAAGCTATTGTTGCCAAAGACTTACAATATCGACTTAAAAAAGTTGGTTACACAGTGCCTGCTATCGCTTCTTCAGGAGAAGAAGCAATTAATATAGCAATAGAAATATCTCCAGATTTAGTACTGATGGATATCAAGCTTAAAGGCTCAATGGACGGCATAGAAGCTGCTGAAGAAATCTATAAGCGTTTGGATATTCCAGTAATTTATTTAACTGCTTATGCAGATGATAATACATTGGAACGAGCTAAGATAACTGAGCCGTTTGCCTACCTACTGAAACCTTTTAAAGAAAGAGAACTACAAACAAATATTGAAATAAGTTTGACTAAACATGGTTTGGAAAGGCAATTAAAAGTTAATAAAAAATGGCTGGATGCACTTTTAAAAAGTATCAGCGATGGTGTGATTGCTAGCGACTTACAAGATTTAATCACTTTTATGAATCCGGTTGCGGAAAATCTAACTGGATGGAAGCAGGAAGAAGCCTGTGGCAGAAATTCCTCAGAAGTATTTAATATTGCTAATGGCGAAACTCATAAGCCTGTTGAAAGTCCGATTATAAAAGTTCTTCAAGATGGTACTATCGTTAATCTCCCCGCAGAAACAATTTTGATTACTAAAGATGGTGCAGAAATACCAATTGATGACAGCGCTGCACCGATTAAAGATGACAAAGAGAATATTACAGGCGCTGTATTAGTTTTTCGAGATATTACCGAGCGCAAACGAGCGATTGAGGCACGTCAAAGGCAAATTGAGCAAGAGCAACTTGTGGTGCAATGGGAAAATATAAATCAACTCAAAAATGACTTTTTGAATTTAGTTTCTCACGAACTGCGATCGCCTCTGAGTAATATCAAGATGATGATTCAAATGATACAACTATATAATAATACTGAGGAAGCTCAACGCTATCTAAAATTAATGGAAAGCGAGTGCGATCGCGAACTAGAATTAATTAACGATCTACTAGACTTACAACGGCTAGAAAGCTCATCCTATCAAGTTATTACACCTGATGCGTTGCTCTTACAACAGTGGTTACTTTGGGTTATCGAGCCGTTTCAAATTCGTGTTCAAGAACATCAGCAAACTCTACAGGTGAATCTCCCTGTAAACCTCCCGCCGCTATTCTCAGATGGCATTAGCTTGGAACGCATCGTAATAGAATTGCTCAATAATGCCTGTAAATACACACCTGCGGGTGGTGAAATTGTCTTAAGTGTAAGTCACAATTCCTCAGAAACACCTGCAAAAACAATTATTACTGTCAGTAATTCAGTAGAAATTCCGGTAATAGAGTTACCACAGATATTTGATAAATTTTATCGTCTCCCCAATGCAGATATCTGGAATCAAGGTGGTTCGGGATTAGGTTTATCTATAGTAAAGAAATTAGTCGAACAATTGCAAGGAAACATTAAAGTAGAAAGTGGCAATGGATGGACTACATTCACTCTGACATTAACTGATTTATAGCATTTGATAATCCATAAATTGCTAGGTGAGTTTGGGGAGCAAATTTTTTTTTGTTGTCAAAGATTTGGATACTTAGCAAATTATTTTCGAGAAATAATAGATTTTTGATATTAAAACTTAATAAAATTGATTGTTGTTCCGATTGGGTTTCACTGCCGTCTAACCCAACCGGAAATAATAGATTTTATGAGGAGTAATTAACCGAACTTGATATGAGATAATTAAAGCAAATTATTAAATATCGAAAAATGTCATTAACTATATCTTCCACACCTCAAGGTTTTAGTACATTCATCACTAATTTGGGAATACGAGATACAACTGATGATTTTGTATTTATTAAATCATCAGTTCCTTGTGTTGCAGATGGAGTCTTCACTCAAAGTCTTTTTGCTGGGCCAAGTGTTACTATTAGCCGCGATAATTTAAAAGATTCACAAGCACAAGCAATTGTCATTATATCTAAAAATGCAAATGTAGCTAATGGTTCTGTTGGCATTGCTGACGCCCAAGAAGTTCTGCAATTAGTTGCAACTGAAACTGGAATTGCTACACATAATATTGTGATAGCTTCTACAGGTGTAATTGGCAGACGTTACCCCATTGAAAAAATCCGAAATGGTTTATTAGGATTGGGCAAAAAATTGACTGATGCTGATTTTCATGCCGCCGCTCGTGGGATTATGACCACCGATACAGTAGCTAAACTAGCTACACGGCAAATAGGAAATGCCAAGCTAGTAGGAATTGCCAAAGGTGTTGGCATGATTGAGCCTAATATGGCTACCCTTTTAACTTTCTTTTTTACTGACGCTGCAATTTCTGCAAATAGCCTTCGTTCTATTTTTCGTTCTACTATAGATAAAACTTTTAATTGCTTGAGTGTAGATACGGATACTTCTACTAGTGACTCCGCCGTGATTCTAGCTAATGGTTTAGCCGGTGAAGTTTCAGAACCAGATTTTGCTAGTGCATTGCAAGAAGTTGCACAGGAATTAGTGCTGAAAATTGCACGAGATGCAGAAGGTGCTACTAAGATAATTGAGGTAACTGTAGATTCAGCGATTAACTATGCACAAGCTAAAACAGTAGCTAAATCAATTGTAAATTCACCATTGGTAAAAACTGCTGTTTATGGAGCAGATCCGAATTGGGGACGAGTTGCTATGGCTATAGGCAAATGTGAAAATGAACAGGATATCAATCCAGAAAGAGTTGTTATTAGTTTTGATAATGTGAAAGTTTATCCTAGTAGCTTAACTGAGGAAAATCTAGAACAGTTACGGCAAATTATGTCTAAAGATAAAGTAGATATTCATGTTAGCCTTAATATTGGCGATGCCTCTGCAACTGTATGGGGTTGCGATCTTTCAGAGGGTTATATAGAAATTAATGGTAAATACTCAACTTGATTAAACCTCTTGCACAAATGCAAAATTTGCCCTCAATCTCTTCTCCCAAAATTGGGAGAATGGGAGCGAATTTCAAAGTCCCTCTCCCAAACTTGGGTGAGGGCTTTTGATTCATTGCGCTTGGCGTTGAAGAAAGAGCGTAGCGTCTTGTAGATAAGGAAGGGTCAATTAGTGGGGGACGATTTCTCATTGCCCTTTTAAGGTTAAGTTGACTTTTTCGCTCGAATCTTGTCAAAGATTGTACCTTCATCAAAGAATTTTGCCTGAATCTCGTCCCATCCTCCTAAATCTTCAGCTTTGAAGATAGTTTTAATTTGGGGAAAATTGGCTTCTGTTTCTTTGGCGATCGCTAGGTTAACGGGACGAAATCCCAATTTGGCAAACTCTCGTTGCGAGTCTGGGGTGTAGAGAAATTTGATAAATGCTTCTGCAACAGAGCGAGTACCGTGTTTATCAACGTTTTTATCGACAATAGCAACAGGATTATCGATGGAGATATTAATATCAGGTACAATATATGGAAGTTTTTCACCATTTTCCGTCGATACAATCATCTCTTTTTCATAGTTGAGCAAAACGTCACCCTGACCATGTTTGAAGAATAGGTCGCTGGCATTACGAGCAGTTTTAGGTAACACAGGTACATTCTTATAGACTTTAGAAATAAAGTCTATTGCTTGATTGTCATTTCCGCCAGTATTTATCACTGAACCCCAGAGATTAAGAAAACTCCAACGAGCCGCACCAGAAGTTTTGGGGTTAGCTGTAACTATCTTGACGCCATCTTTTGCCAAATCTTCCCAAGTTTTAATATTTTTGGGATTACCTTCACGAATAGCGATCGCATCTACAGATTTGGTAACAATTGCATTATTAGGCGCTTCTTTTTCCCAACCTGGTTGAATAAAGCCCGCTTCAACAAGTTTATTAATGTCAAGGGGAAGTGACAAATGTACCACATCAGCTTCCTTACCCTCAATCACCGCTGCAAGGGTTTGGGAAGCTGACGCATCATAGCTTTGATTGAAAGTGACGTTTTGGTTGTGTTCTTTCTTCCATTGTTCGATAAATTTGGGAATGATTTGCTCGTATGCTGCGCTAGTAACTGAGTAAGAAACAAACGTTAAGGTTACATTAGGCTGAGAAACTGCGCTAGTATTACCAGTGTAATTGACATTACGTAAAGAGCAAGCAGCTAACAGGATACTCAAACTAATTCCAGCTAAAAATAGAGAGACAATACCCCACGAAGTATATCTATAGAACCAACTTTGGATTGGTTGTATACACCACGGTTTTATAGCCTGCAAAGGTTTAACAATACAAGTGGAAACTAATTGAGTTAAATATCTCCTGAGTTTAAGAGTAGGTTGCCACTGGTTCATCAAATTTTTCCTTTGAATCTGTAGTATTTTAAACGAGATCCTGTAAAGGGTCATTATAAAACGGTGGTTAAACAAAAATATTTTTTATCAACCTAAATTTAAACAAGTTATTCAAAATATTAAGGAGAAGTAGTTTTAGTAACTTCTGGACTGCGAATGATAATATGTCCCTTGTCAGCTTCTTGGATCGCCAACACTAAGGGTAGCTCATTAGGTTTTGCATTTGGGGGCAATGCTGGAAACAAATAAATCCAGCCGCCACGTTCTAGAAGTAAGCGCCACACTCTCGGCTGCTTTGGATTGCTGATATCATTATCTTTTCTGCCTCGCAAGTCCTCGAATAGACCTCGATCGCCAATAATGCGGTAGCCTTTCAAAGACGGATCGGCAAATATGTCATCAAGTTTGCGTCCTACAGCAAACTTTTCTTCCGGTGTAATTAAGGCTACAACGGGCAAAGTGGAGTTTTGACCAGCGTCTCGTCGTGCATCTGTAACGCCTTGCCAACGAGCTAACCAAAATATCACTATTAAAACCCAGGATACTATTACTATTTCATTGACTAGCGATCGCAGAAAATCAACTGAACGCAGTTGTCCAGAACTAAATTCAGCTAGAGATTTGAGCCGTTTAGCTGTCCATGAGCGTTTGTGTTGAGTTGCAGAGATGATGCGACTAACTAGTAATTGGCTGGCAGAGACTACCGTATCACTGATGATTTTAATTAACCATAACGTTGCCTGAATTGCGATCGCAGCTCCAAAAAAAGCGATCGCTGTTTTGCAGATTGTCCAGATATCTCCGAAAAATATTTGCAGGGGAACTATGAGAAAAGACTGTGCAGGTAAGTTGAGGGGATGTGAATCAATTCATCTCTAGGGGCATAGATATACGCCCCTAAACTTTTTGACGTTTCTAACGATAAACACAATATTAACAAGAAACATTGGGATGTTCCTCACAAACATTGCGATATTTCTGACAAACATCACGATGTTGATACGAAACATTGCGACATTCCTGACAAACATCACGATGTTGATACGAAACATTGCGACATTCCTGACAAACATCACGATGTTGATACGAAACATTGCGACATTCCTGACAAACATCACGATGTTGATACGAAACATTGCGACATTCCTGACAAACATCACGATGTTGATAATCACAGCTTCTGTTAAACCCAATGAAAAACAGCTACCTGTTATTTTATGAAAAAATTTTTCAGCAGTTTTTTGGCTTTGGGTATTTGTCTAACGCCTTTAACAGTAATGCTGATGGCTCAACCCACCAGGGAACAGACTCAAAACTCGCGATCGCAAGAAGGAGAAAAACGTGGGAATCATAACTAATTACCCAGACTTGATATCATTAGAGAAGAACACCAATAATTCGTAGAGTGTGCGTAAGTCCTATCACTCACAGCAACTTATCTGGTGTAATTGGCAAATTACGAATCCGCTTACCTGTGGCATGATAAACTGCATTAGATATGGCAGCCGCTACTCCAACAATCGGAAGTTCCCCCAAGCTTTTGGTTCCTAGTGCATTCACATAAGGATCGTGTTCTTCAATAAATTGCACTTCCATATTGGGGATATCTGCATGAACCGGAATCAGGTAATCGGAAAGGTTAGCACCAACTATTCTGCCCTGATTAGTATCCATGACAGTTTTCTCCATCAGCGCCATACCAATTCCCCAGGTAATTCCGCCGATAACTTGACTCCGCGCTGTCTTGAAGTTGAGAATTCGCCCTGCATCATAAACGCCTACGCAACGTCTAACTTTAATTTCTCCTAACAATTCATCAACTGCAACTTCGACAAATATCGCCCCAAATGAATGTTTAGCGTATTGTTGGCTCTCTGGATTGAGTGAGGATTCCTCTGTAACTTCTAAACTTTCTAATCCATGACGGCGCAGAATATCGCTGTAGCTGTCTCGCTTCGATGGGTCTTGTTTTGAAAATATTTGCCCTGACTCAACGGTAATATCTTCTGTTTACGAACCGTAAAGCAGAGAATTTGCATCTACGATCGCCATTTTAATTATCTTATCCCGTGCGGCGATCGCGGCTTGATGCACGGCCGGGGAAACGCTGGCAACGGTAATTGAGTTCCCTGTCATTGGGGCTTTGGGAAGATTGGTATCACCTAATTCAAACTGCACTGGTAATCCCAATACCTCAGCAGCTACCTGCGTCATCACTGTATAAGTACCAGTACCGATGTCTTGAGTACCACTTTGTACTTTTACTTCTCCAGTAGCAAAAATTTCTACCTTGACTGATGCAGTTCTAGCATTGGTGGGAAATGTCGCACTTGCCATTCCCCAACCAATCAGGAAATGACGATCTCGCAGGGAACGGGGAACTGGATTGCGTTGTGCCCATCCAAAAATTTCTGCCCCTTTTTGATAACATTCTTTCAGAGATTTACTTGACCAAGGTAATCCTTTGTGCGGATCGATATCTGCATGATTTCTCAGTCTTAGTTCAATTGGGTCAATATTTAAGGTGTATGCCAGTTCATCCATTGCCGATTCTAAGGCAAACATTCCCGGCGCTTCTCCTGGTCCCCGCATAAAGGTTGGTGTGCCGGCGTTGATGCGTCCCAAACGGTATTTAATTTCCAAATTGGCACAGGCGTACATCATCGTTGTTGCTGCACCCACAGGTTCGGCAAAGTCATCAAACAGGGAAGTTAAAGATGTCCCAATTTGCTCGATTACAGTTAGTTTGCCTTCCTTGGTTGCACCTAACGTTAGCTGCTGCTGAGTTTCAGAACGGTGGCCGCAAGCTGTATACATTTGCGATCGCGTTAGCACAACTTTTACTGGGCGTTTTACTTGCCGAGCGGCGATCGCTGCTAAGATCGTATGCGATCGCAGCAGTGCTTTACAACCAAATCCGCCGCCTAAATATTTGGAGATGACGCGAACATTTTCTTCGGGAATATTCAGAATAGATGCGATTCGGTTTTGGGTTGCAGAAACGCCTTGAGTGGTTTCATAAAGCGTCAAATTATCTCCTGACCACATCGCGATCGTTGCAGAAGGTTCTAGGGGATTATGATGTTCTATTGGCGTAGTATAAACTTGCTCTACCAAGACATCTGCCTGTACTTTCCCCGATTCAACATCTCCTCTGGTGATTTTAGCTGGTATCGTGCCAAAAAATATTGATTCGGGTTCAAATATCTCTGTATGTGCCATTGTGACTGTCGGAATGGCTTCTTCGTAGATAATTTGTATCCTAGAGGCAGCGGTTTCGGCTTCTTCTAAAGTTTGGGCAATTACAACTCCCAGATGTTGACCATCGTAGTAGATATTATGGTCTTTTTCAGTTGACTGAGGTTGTGGTGGGCCAAAGAAAGGTATTTTTACTAGAGATGGGGTTTGTTGGTAAGTAACGACATCTAGCACACCAGGGGAGACTGCGGCTGCTGTTGTGTCTATTTGGATAATTTTACCGCTGGCGATCGCGCTTTGAAAAATCACTCCATAAGTTAAATTCTCGATTGGCACATCGGCTGTGTAAGGTGCTTCTCCCGTTACTTTCAGCCTACCATCAACGCGATCGAGTGGTTTCCCAATAATTTTATTCATAATTTTTCTGCCACAACTGAGAGTGCGCGGATCAAAGCGCGTTTGACTAACTCAATTTTGAATTCATTGTGTGTTTGCGGTTTTGCTTCTTTGACGGCTGTTTCTGCTGCGGCTGTAAAGATATCTTCGTTAATTGCTTTTCCTTTGAGAAATTCCTCAGCATCCCTTGCACGCCAAGGTTTGGGTGCTACTCCCCCAAAAGCGAGGCGTGCTGATTTTATCGTGTCTTGTTCTATATCTAAGGCAACAGCTACAGAAACGAGAGCAAATTCGTAAGAAGCTCGATCCCTTACTTTTAAATAATGGGACTTATATGAACCTATCCCACTAATAATATTTTGTTAATCCAGATATGAATTGTAGCAAGGTCAATGAATGCGTCAAAGTAAACT
>NZ_JABXKO010000096.1:0-276131 GCF_017114965.1 Nostoc sp. JL31 | reverse complement strand
TGACCTTCTGAGGCTCAACTTTGACCTTCTGAGGCTCAACTTTGACCTTCTGAGGTTCAACGTTGACCTTCTGAGGCTCAACTTTGACCTTCTGAGGCTCAACTTTGACCTTCTGAGGCTCAACGTTGACCTTCTGAGGTTCAAAAATACCCTGGCGACTTAACGCTTCTCAATGGATTCCAATACAGACCTAACCCCCAGCCCCTTCCCTTGTAGGGAAGGGGAGTAAGATTCAAAGCCTCTCCCCTACAAGGCTACGGTGTACACACAAGTGGTATCTGCAAGGGTTTCAAGCTTTCTAGACACAATAAATTGTCATTACGAGCAAAGCGAAGTAATCGCATAATCCCGTAGCTTTTGCGATTGCTTGTCTACGACACGCACTTGCGTTCGTCGTTCCTCCTCGCAATGACATTTCGGAGCGATCCAACAGCTTAGGGATAGACGACGAAACCAAGTGTGAGCTGTAATTTCAAGCTGTAATTTCAAGACTTGTGTGTACACCGTAGCCTTGTAGAGGAGAAGAATGGAAGTGAGGTCAAAGTATATTTTAGATAAACGAGATGCGCTACAGAAATCACAACTACACAGACAAAACCCGCCTACGCTAGTTTCAAAAATGTTTGAATACAAAACGCAAAAAGGGCATAACAATGTTATGCCCCGAAAAATGACGTGTATTTTACCAAGTTGATAACTGGTATAATTGCCTATTTTAGGCTTTAGCTAACTGGGACTTCGGATTGCTTTTTCTTAGAACGGCGGTTAAACCTGCGTCCCATCTCATCAATTACTGCATCTAAACCTGCAACATCACCGCTAGCTTTGGCATAGCTATAAACTGCTAATGCTGCTGTATAGGCTTCACTAGCAGCAGCTATACAGGTATCATCCACCAATTCTTGCAGTTGCGTTAGAGACAACAGCACCGGATACAAGTCCTCATATATTTCCAAGTCCCGGCGCATTTCTTCTAAATCAAAGTAACGAGGCAAAAAGTTAGGGTTTTGTGTTGCCACTTCTAAGGCTTTGCTGACAAAAGCCCGACTTTTATCTCCCATCTTTAGCATTGTTCGCCGATCTTCAGGGGTCAAATCAACCAAAAATGGTAACTTTTCTTTAATAGTAGCGATCGCCTGCATGACCACTTCTTTGTCTGCTGGGGCTAAACTGGCACTGATACGATTTTCTGCCATTTTTAATACTCCTTTAGGGTACTTAATTTCAGTATTCCCAAAGTTGTAGAAGCGATCGCATTCATCAGAGGGGAACACTCAAAAATACTTACAACTGCCAATCCTCAACTCTGCTGTTGAAGTTGTAATTTTTCAAGCTATAATCCAGTCAGGCTTCTATTTACCAGCAAAAGTGCCCGATAACCTGCTTGGACAAAGTGTTGATCGGCGGTTGCTGCAATAATTAAGCCCTGATCCTGCATGGCAATAAACGAAATACAATCAGTTAACCCCCAGGCTTTGTCTAAACGGGACTGATAAAGTTGTAAAGCACGGTTGAGCAGTTGTGTGTCTACACTTACAACACACATATTTTGTGTTTGATAACACTGCTGGATAAATCGTATCGCGGCTGTGCGATTAAAAGCACTCAAAGCATTACCAACTTCAATTAAAACAGCTTCAGTTACCCATACTTCCACGGCGCTTTGAACACGCGGTAGCAGTGTTTTAGCCTTGAGATGATATTGATCGCGTACATTTAGTAACGCTTGGATAAAAACAGTGTCTAAAAATATTCGCTCACCCGTCATGTGTTAATTTCAGGCTGACGTTTTGGTGTGCCATAGAGGTAATGATCGTGTTGATTTGCCCAATCTTCGGGTGCATCAACTGTCCCTGTTAAATCTTCTAATACATCCCACACATCAGCCACTTTAGTTTCAGATGAGTTAATATCCTCAGAAACAATGGTAATCACATAGCGTTTATTCGGTTCTAAATCAGGTGGAATATCTGGACGCAAAACAGAACCATCAAATGTAACCGTTAAAATTTTGCTCATTGTTCTATTTCTCCTAACCGCTAATCACCGCGATCGCATCAATCTCTACCAACACATCTTTAGGTAAGCGCGATACCTGCACACAAGCCCGCGCTGGGGCTGTATTTTCCGGGAAATATTTAGCATATACGGCATTCACCGCCGCGAAATCATTCATATCAGCTAGAAATACAGTGGTTTTCACCACATCTTCAAAAGTTGCTCCGGCTGCTGTGAGGATGGCTTCAAGATTAGCTAATACTTGCTCAGTTTGCTTTTTGACATCATCAGTGTAGACAACATCACCAAGGCGGGGATCGATGGCAACTTGCCCAGCGATGAATACAAATTGACCTGAAGCTGCGATCGCTTGATTATAAGGACCCACTGGTGCGGGTGCGTTATCAGTATTAATTACTTTACGGGTCATAGATATTACTTTCTCTAACGATGTTTCCTGTTTACCAATTTCCGCTTCAGCTGCGATCGGTTTGTAGACTTCTCCATCTGGCATTATCGCACCAGTTAGGTCAGCATCTTTAAAGGTTGCCCCATAGATATTTGCGCCAGTTAAGTCAACCCTTCTCAAATTTGCTCCATCCAAATTTGCCTTGGTTAAATTTGCCCATCGCAAATTAACTTTTTCTAAATTCGCTCCTTGGAGTAAGGCTTTTGTAAGGTTTGTAATTTGAAGAGATGCTGCTGTAAAATCTATATCAGCCAAATTCATGCCTGAGAGATCAACTTGGTACAGGTTTGATCTATGAAAGATACTTCCTTGGAGTTTGGCACTTTGCAATATTGCCTCACTTAAGTTTGCCAGAGTTAAATTTGATCCAATTAAGTACGCCTGACCCAAATTTGCCTTAGTTAGATTAGCTCTACTAAAATTAGCTTCAGCTAAAGAAGCCGCAGTCAGGTCTGCACTACTAAAATTTGCCCCACTTAAATTTGCTATATCTAAGTTTGCATAAATTAATTTCGCACTACTTAAGTTTACATCTGTCAGGTTTGCCTGTTCTAAGTTTGCATGATTCAAATTTGCGCTATTCAGATTTGACCTACTTAAGTCAGCACCATTGAGGTCTGCCCAATAAAATATTGCTGAAGAAGCATTTACTGAATTTAATTTTGTATCTATTAGAGACGCTTTAGTGAGATTTGTACTATTAAGTTTTGCTTGGGTTAAGTTTGCTCCACTTAAATCAACTCCAGTCAAATTTGCACTAGTTAGGTCTATTTCACTGAGTTCTGCACCTTTGAGATTTTCTTGACTCAAATTTACTGAATGAAATTTCCGTTCCCCTGCGGCGTATTTCTCCAACAGTTCCTCAGCGTCCATAATGCACCTTTAAATACCACTGACACAGTATAATCACAAAAACTTTGTGTCACAGGTATTCCTCTCTTTTCTTCCTTCGCGCCCTTTGCGTCTTGGCGGTTCGTCCCTCCTACCCCAACCTCGGACGTATCCCATAATGCCGATACCGCCAATAATCGCGCAGAATGCGATCGTGGTCAAAACATAAATTACCAGGCACTCGCCAATACTCAAAAATGCCTACACCCTTAGCATCATCTCCAGCCTTTGGTTCACCCTTAGCTGTCGCCAAAAACACAATGCTAATCGTATGCTGACGCGGATCGCGATTTGGGTCAGAATACACCAATAATTGTTCAACCAACTCCACCTGTAAACCCGTCTCTTCCTCAGCTTCTCGCCGCGCCGCAACTTCCACCGCTTCGCCATAATCTACAAAACCACCAGGAATAGCCCAACCTAAAGGTAGATTATGTCTTTCAATTAACACTATTGGCCGATGAGGTCGATCTACTAGTTCAATGATGATATCAACTGTCGGTGTAGGATTTCGGTAAGTCATAGTTATTTAGTCATTAGTCATTAGTCATTGGTCATTGGTCATTAGTCAATGGTTATTCCCAAAGGACATATGACAAAAGACAAATGACAAACAAAATGAGTTTACTTGATTTCCCCTACAAATACCGTTCAGTGATAAATTCGATGCGATCGCATCGTGTCTCCATCAGACAATTGCTCCCTCTCATAACTCAGGTTAAATATGCCTTTTCCTAGATCCAGTGGCATTTTGCTGCATCCTACCTCTTTTCCCAGTCGATTTGGCATTGGCGATTTAGGCTTAGAAGCCTATCGCTTCATTGATTTTCTTAAAGAGAGCCATCAACAATATTGGCAAGTTTTACCACTGGGCCCCACTGGATACGGCAATTCTCCGTATATGTGCTACTCGGCAATGGCAGGAAATCCTCTGCTAATTAGCCCAGAAAAACTCTTAGAAGAAGGTTTACTATCTGAAGAAGACTTTGCTAATTTACCAGGATTTCCGGTAGAAAAGGTAGATTTCGACCAGGTTGTGCCGATTAAGATTGGGCTACTCAAAAAAGCCTGTGACAACTTTAGAACCAATGCTACGCCTATCCAGCAGAAGGAGTTTGCAGGTTTTTGCGACAGTAAAGCCTACTGGCTGGATAATTACGCCTTATTTATGGCGCTAAAAGATGACAATGAGAATGCAAACTGGCACGCATGGAAGCCAGAATTTGTCAAACGCGATCCCCAAGCATTGGAGCAAGCACAGCATCGGCTCAACGGAGAGATTTATTATTACAAATTCGTCCAATTTGAGTTTTTCCGCCAGTGGTCTGACCTCAAAAGTTACGCTAATATGCGCGGCATTGACATTATTGGCGATATCCCCATCTACGTAGCTCATGATAGTGCCGACGTGTGGGCGCATCCCGACATCTTTTGCTTAGACGAAGAGACAGGAGCTGCTGCCCAAATGGCAGGAGTTCCACCAGATTACTTTAGTGCCACCGGTCAATTGTGGGGAAACCCGGTTTATAACTGGGAGGAATTGCAAAAACAAGACTTTAAATGGTGGGTACAGCGCTTTGAAGCAATGCTGGATTATGTAGATATAATTCGCATTGACCACTTCCGGGGCTTTGAGGCTTATTGGTCTGTGCCTCAAGGTGAAGAAACTGCCATGAATGGTAAATGGGTGGAAGCGCCAGGAGATGCTTTTTTTGCAGCGATTAGGGAGAAGTTGGGCAAGCTACCCGTCTTGGCGGAAGATTTGGGAGTAATTACACCAGAGGTAGAAGCGCTGCGAGACAAGTATGAATTTCCGGGGATGAAGGTTTTGCAGTTTGCATTTGGTTCCGATCCTAGTAATCCATTTTTACCATTCAATTACCCGCGAAATGCTGTAGTTTATACTGGCACTCACGATAATGACACAACTGTAGGCTGGTTCAATTCAGCTAATGACAACGAAAAGCATAACTTATGGCTTTATTTAGGTTGTATTAGTCCTGAAGGCATCCAGTGGGATTTAATTCGCCTAGCTTTGAGTTCCATAGCCAACCAAGCGATTATTCCCTTGCAAGATGTTTTGGGATTAGGAAACGAAGCGCGGATGAATTTTCCTAGTGTTGCTGAGGGGAACTGGGAGTGGCGCTATCAAGCAGGAGCGTTAACAGACGAATTACGCGATCGCTTGAAAGTTCTTACCAGACTCAATGGACGCGCCCCAGAAGCACAATAAGGTAGTTCTTGAGCAGGGAAGCAGGGGGAGATGGGTAAAAGAAGGCAGACAAGGGAGAGGGAAGAGTAAATGCTTCCTTTTCCTCCTTTTCTCCTTGTCCCCCTTATCCTTCTCATCTCCCACAGTCTTTTTGTTCTCTATGAGACGCTGCGCGTAGCTTGCTTCTCTGTAAGAGTACAATTTTGAATTTTGTTAGCGCAGCGTTAGCGAGTCCGCGAGCGTCATTTTGAATTGATTTCTCCTTCATCTCAAAACTTAGGCTTGGCAGCAATCCTAACTTCTTCCTCTTTGCCTGGCTCTCCCATTTCCTTGGCTTTCTCTTGATTAACACTCACCAACACACCACCAGCATTATCAGTTTTCACTGTCAGTTGCTCTTGGGCTTTCCAAATTCGGTGAGTTCCCTCTGGCAGAATACCCTCAAACTCGGTTTTGCCATCGGCTACTACACGAATCCAAGATGAGGCTTTCAAAGTTACACCAATCTGGACAACCTGTTTCTTTTGGACACCGCTAAGGGTATCGCTGACAGGTTGTACCTGTGTTGACTCTTTTAGTTGAGCTAGTTCTGGTTTAACAACAGACTTTTGTTTTGGATATGGCTGGTTTGGGCTATTACTTGCTTGTAGTAACGCGTTGTTTAATAACTGAGATAACCCATTTACAGAGCATACTATTAGGAATATGTAAAGAAAGTAAAGATGAATTGGACGTAGTTGAGCTAGGGGTGAATTATTCCCCCTACTGAGAGGGCTAACTTGTGGAGAACTGATCGGAAAAGTGCCAGAAAAGTCTACTCCATTCAAGCCTAGTGCATCGGCAAATTGTCTGATCAAACCCTGAATATAGACTGGTTCTGGTAGATCGTTTAAATTACCTTCTTCGATCGCCTGCAATAATCGTCGGGGAATCCTGGTCAATGCAACCACTTGCTCTAGGGATAAACCCTGTTCTTGACGCAATGCCCAAAGTTGAGCGCCTAACTCTGCCAACTTTTCGGCTCGTTGTTCCTCTAATGAAAGTGATGGCTGGTGCTTATTCTTCTTTCTTAGCCATTTCATGCCTACTGACACTCCTTAACTCCACTGAATCAATAATTAGGTTGCGTTATCTGATCTTGCAAAAAGTGAATCTCACGATCTTTGAGGGAACGATATTTACCCTCTGATAAAAAGGGTTCTTTGGGAGTTTGTAATTCAATTGGGCCGATAGCAGTCCGATGCAGCTTGATTACTGGGTATCCTAACTGTTGAGCTATACGGCGAATTTGGCGATTTCTTCCCTCCTGCAACACTATTTCTAAAACGCTTTCCTCGGTACGACGTTCGATTAGGCGTACCTTAGCGGCCCTGGTTTTTCTACTCTCCAACATCACACCTTGACGCCACATCTGTAGTACTGTTTCTGGAGGATGTCCTTTCACCAAAACATGATATGTCTTGGAAATACTGTGACGTGGATGGGTTAGTCCAAATGTCAGTTCTCCGTCATTAGTCAGGATTAATGCTCCTGTCGAATCTGCATCTAGACGGCCAACTGGGTGAATACCTGAACCCTCCCGTAATTCTTTCGGTAGTAAATCCAGGACTGTTGTTCTGCGATGAGGGTCGTAGCAAGTCGAAACCACTCCCGCTGGTTTGTGCAGCAATAGATATATTAAAGCCGGACGCTGCTTTTCAGATACAGGCTTACCATCAATTGCGATCGCATCTTTTTCGGGATCAACTTTTTGACCTAAATGTGCCAATACCCCATTAATCCGCACCCGTGAGTGCCTAATCATGTCTTCGGCTTCACGACGTGAGGCGATACCCCATTGAGCAAGAATTTTTTGTAACCGTACCTCCATGTGGAAATTGCTTATTTACTGTTATCAATTAAATGATATTTGCATTTTGTAGCGAGTAGACATAAATGTTACATTTGAAGCTTATTTAATTTCGGTTCAGTTGTTGAGCAAATACTCCTAAACAGATTGGTTAAATGCCAGAGCAAAATCCCCAAACAACAAGTGGAAATAAAATCCGCATAATTACGCAAGTACTCACAACAGCAGTCAAGCTCTGGTTGAGAGCGCAGGTCAGCCAAATATCGGAACTAGAAGTGGAGATTAAAGCTAGCGATCGCCAACTTTTCTCTGGACGCATTCCTTCGGTATCTGTTTTTGCTACTCATGCAGTTTATCAAGGTCTCCTAATTACACAAATTCAATTAATAGCAGAAAATATTCGGGTAAATATCGGTTCCGTACTCAAGGGAAAATCTCTGCAACTGTTAGAAACAGTACCAGTGGTTGGCGATTTGATCGTAGACGAGAAGGATCTGAATGCTTCTCTCTCATCAGACTTATTATCAACTGCTTTGAGCGATCTATTGATTAAGGTTTTACCAAAAGATTATTCCCAGTCACAACCAATCAAGTGGCAAGAAATTCTCCTTGGGAACAACCAAATTATACTGCGAGGTTTGAGAGTAACCAATAGTGAAACAACGCCTCTAGAGATTTGTCTGGGCTTACAATTACTCAGTGGGCATGAGTTGCAACTAGTACATATCCCAATCAAGCGCGATCGGGAAGATATATTAAAGGACAATTATGAGTACAATCTCGATCTTGGCTCAGATGTTGATATCGAAGAATTAACGCTGATCCCAGGCAAGCTAGTGTGTCGTGGGCGGATTAACGTTAACCCTTGACGATCGCAAATTAAAAAATATTAATACCCTATTTTAAATGATGTGGCGTCTAGTGGAACAAGAGCAGGGGAGCAGGGGAGAAGTTGCAGTAAGCTTTTCCTCTCTGCCCCTCTGCCCCTCTGCCTCTTGTGCCCAATGTCCAATGCCCAATGCCCAATTCACCTATTTACTAAGTAGTGGCAAAAGTAATGTCACAAAATAGTAAACCAAAGGAGCAGTAAAAATATAACTATCGGTACGGTCTAAAATACCACCATGACCGGGGATTAATTGCCCAGAATCTTTAACTCCAGCATCCCGCTTGAGCATAGATTCTGTGAGATCCCCTAAAAGACTAGCAATACCAATCAGCAAACCTAATGCTAAACCTGTGAAGGGGGATTCAGGCAAGTGAAGATAATAGGCTCCTGCTATGGCTACGGCAACACTTGAAGTAATGCCAAAGACAGCACCTTCGACAGTTTTTTTCGGGCTAATGTCAGACAAACGGGTTTTCCCAAAGAATTTGCCAATGGTGTAAGCACCGATATCAGCTGCCCAAATACAAAAAAAAGTCAGTAGTGTGGCTGTAAAACCTTGTGCTAAAGAAGCGGAATTTGCCTTTTCCCAGAAATCTGTCCAGGTTGTGGGCCAGTAACCTCCAAAAGGGAGATTACTAAAAGCAGCGCTATCAATTGCTCGTAACCGCACCCAGTAACTTGGTAAATAACCGACGTAAAATAGCCCCATAATAGAAGCGGAAACATCAGCGATCGTGGCAAATTTGGGTTGAAACAGCAGGTAAAAACAAATAAGTGTGCCAGCTATTGGCATCACAGCGTCAGCTAAACTGCCATCAAGGGTACAAATCACTAGCAAGACTTGGCTGACAGCCATAGTGGTTTTAGCGGCGGGAGCGATGCCTCTGGCTCGCACCAAATTAAAATATTCCTGTTGACCCAAAAAGATGATGACCGCAAAGATGATGGTAAAGTACCAACCCCCCAAAAGGGTTGCGGAAAGAGCAAGAGCGATCGCAACAATTCCACTTATAATCCGAGACCAAGGCATAGAAGTATTAAATATTGGGAATGGGGCATTGGGCATGGGGCATTGGGCACTTGTACTGACCGTAGTCGTTGGCGCAGCCTCTCGTAGAGAAGTATTGGGCATTGGGCGTTGGGCATGGGGCATTGGGCATTTATTAAATTAGTTATTCTTTCTTCCCCTACTCCCCGTACTTCCTCATCTCTGTCTTCTTCCTTCCCTTACCGCCTCTTCCAATGCCCCATGCCCTATGCCCCATTCCCTAATCCAGTTTCTCACCACTGAGGATAAAAATGGGATCGACGGCGGTAAAGGTTTGAGAAAAGCCGCGTGTCTCTAGGCGGTTAACCGCAGACTGAACGACTTCGATATTTCTAGCTCTTAATAGGGAAAAGCTCTGGGAAATAGCATACAGACTTTCTAGATTAGCAGCTGTGGCTACAACCCGACCGGATGGCGGCAAATAATGCCAAGCTGCTTGCAGAATTTCCTGAATAGGTCGTCCTCCCTCAATACAAACGCGATGAGGGGTAATTTTGAGGTCATGTAAACACTCTGGGGCGCTGCCTTCAACAACTTCGACATTTTTCACATCAAAGCGATCGCAGTTACGCTTGATCAAATTAGCGACTTCTTCATCCCTTTCGATAGCGATAATTTGTCCACCTGGACACAATAGCCCCACCTCTACCGGAATTGTACCTGTCCCAGCGCCAATATCCCACAACACAGAATCTGATTTTAGCCGCAGTTGAGAAATCAATAGCAGTCGGACTTCTCGCTGGCTCAGGGGAATTCCTGGCAAATGCTCAAATAAATCATCGGGAATACCTGGGGTAATATAAGGCCAAAGTTGGGAGGGCATAGAATTACGCAATTATACTAAAGATATCGATTTGCCAAATTGAAAAGCTATCAGCTATAAAACTTTTCAACCGTAGCATTATAAGAAAACATAATGATTGGTGAAATATTAGGCGAACGCTACGAAGTTCAGCAGCTATTAGGAAAAAAAGCAGGGCGGCGGACGCTATTAGCTCGTGATTTGCAAACTCAGGAATTAGTCGTCATCAAGTTACTCTCTTTTAGTAGTGATTTTGAGTGGGATTCACTCAAGTTGTTTGAGCGAGAAGCTGAAACTTTAAAAAACCTAGCACATCCCTCAATTCCTAGCTATTTAAACTATTTTGAGGTAAACTTACTAACCATCCAAGGATTTGCTCTAGTACAAACTTATATCCCTGCACAAACTTTAGAGCAATACTTACAAACTGGACGGACTTTTACAGAAACTGAAATCAAACAGATAGCTAAAGCACTTTTAAAGATTCTCGTTTACCTACATGAGCTACATCCGCCTGTAATTCACCGTGATATTAAGCCTAGCAATATTTTATTGGGGGAGCGCTCTGGTAATAGTGTAGGTCAAGTTTATTTGGTAGATTTTGGCTCAGTGCAGACTGTCCTGGCTAGCGAAACCGGGACAAGAACTGTGGTAGGAACTTATGGCTATATGCCACCAGAGCAATTTGGCGGACGCACTGTTGCAGCATCAGACCTTTATAGTTTAGGCGCAACCTTAATTTATTTAGTGACAGGGACTCACCCAGCCGATTTACCCCAAAAGGATTTTCGGATTCAGTTTGAACAATTGGCTAATCTCAGTCCCAGCTTTAGCAATTGGTTAAAGTGGATGATTGAACCCAGTTTAGAACGGCGTTTGAGTTCTGCTGAACAAGCAATCGCAGTTTTAGAGAAACCACAACCGACAAACTTTCCTACTTTAGTTGTTGGCAAACCAGAGGGGAGTAAGATTCAACTAACCAAAAATGGTGATTCTCTAGAAATTATCGTTCCACCATCTGGTTTTGATCCATCAATAATATTTACAGGTTTATTTGCGATCGTCTGGAATTCATTTATTCTTTTTTGGACAATTGGCGCACTCTCAGCACCTTTTCCTGTCAACATCCCCTTTGCTTTGTTCTCGCTTCCATTTTGGGGTGCTGGTTTTATGATGGTGTATAAATTTTTCTTTCATTTTTTTGGACGCATCTGCTTACGCCTGAATCCCGAACAAATAACCCTAACTTGGGAGTTGTTTGCTTGGAAATTTTATCGTCCCCGTGCATTGCCAAGACAAAGTATTAATAAATTAGTTTACATTCCCAAACATTTTACTAAAGATTCTGAAGGTACTAGAAGTGCCGTTCCCGCACAATTGGATATTTGGGTAGGAGTAAAAAAATATCAGCTTGGTGGTAGTGGTGGTGCAATTAAATCGGAAGCGGAACTGGAATGGCTAGCTCAGGAATTAAGCGATTGGTTAGGTTTGCCAATTACCAATCCAATGAAAAGTTAGTTACGCTCATTATGAGCGGTTGTTTATTTGAGCGTATAGTACTGTTGCCTTTTCCCGGGTAGCTTGATTCAATAATTTGCAACAGTTCTTCGTTTTTCACCTGCAAACCTCACTAACTTTGTAGCGATATTTACCAGACTAGTGTATCGCAACTTCTGCGATCGCACTCCTGCATAACTAGCAACTTAGGTTATTAGCGATTATGCCAAGTTGCTTTACCAAAAGTTTTTGAGGACAAAAATACTTATTTCTATTGATTTTATTTATACCCTATTTCCGAAAGAGGGTCGAGCGCTGATCGGTGGGGAACTCATCGGACTTGAGCCATCAATGTCTATATTTAATTACAGATGCCTTAGAGGAAATTTATATGTTTGGACTGGGATGGCCAGAAATAGCTGTAATTAGCATAGTCGCTATTCTAATTTTCGGCCCAAAAAAAATTCCTGAACTGGGAACTGCACTGGGCAAAACCCTACGAGGTTTTAAGGAGGAGATGAAAACTCCCAGCGAGGAAACCAATCAGGAAGAAGAAAAACAGTAATTAAAAGAGTCAGGAGGAGCCAGCACACTGCTTTCTCCTGATTACTCACTACAGCAAGGTATTAACAACAGAAGAAGGTGCGATCCCATTTTGGGAATCGATGACAGTTGTGCTGGGATTTTGTTGGTGTGTCTCTTCCTTGGCTAAACCACGCAGCTTAATTAACTTAATAGCTCTAGTAACACTTTCTGGCAAAATTACCACCAGGCTGTTATCAGGAGCCATGTCTAAGCCTTTATTGATCGCTTGGGTTTCATCCAGAATGGATTCATAGCGGCTATCAGGCTTAACTTCCGTGATGCCTTGAATAATCAACTGAGCAGCTGATCCCCGTAGTCGTCCCCGTGTATCATCATCTTCTTTGATGATGATGTAATCAAAAATTTGTGCTGCTAATTTACCCAAAGTAACAAAATCTTCGTCACGGCGATCGCCTGGGCCGCCAATTACGCCAATCCGTTGTCCTGTAGTCCAATTCCGCACAAAGGAACCTACCGCTTCATAACTGGCTGCATTGTGGGCATAGTCCACTAAAGCGTGGTAATTACCTAAATTAAATAGATTCATTCGTCCTGGCGTTTGGCTAACTGAAGCCCGGAAGGTCTTCAAACCAGCACGAATCTGCTCAATTGTGACGTTTTGCACAAACGCTGCCAAACTTGCTGCTAAAGCGTTGGCAATCATAAACGGCGCACGTCCGCCCATTGTTAAAGGTATATTTTCGGCTCTTTCTATGCGGTGTGTCCAATCACCTTTAACAATTGACAAATAGCCATTTTCATATACTGCCGCTACTCCGCCTTTTTGGATGTGCTTCCGCACTAATTCCGAATCGGGGTTCATGGTGAAGTAAGCAATATTAGCTTTAGTTTTTTCTGACATAGCAGCGACGCGGCGATCGTCGGCATTAAGTACCGCATAGCCATCAGGGAATACAGCTTCCGCTACTACACTTTTGAGGTTAGCTAATTGCTCAATGGTATCTATATCACCGATTCCTAAGTGGTCGGACGCTACATTCAATACCACCCCTACATTTGCGGCTTCAAAGCCCAATCCAGAGCGGAGAATGCCACCACGAGCTGTTTCCAGTACTGCTACTTCTACTGTGGGATCTTGGAGGATGACGTGGGCACTTTGGGGACCTGTATTATCGCCAGATTCTACTAAGTAATCACCGATATATGTTCCATCAGTAGTAGTATAACCTACTACTTTGCCAGTCTGTTTATAAATATGTGCTAGTAGTCGAGTAGTGGTGGTTTTGCCATTAGTACCCGTGATGCTGAGGATGGGAATTTGGCTAGATTGCTCGTTAGGAAACAGCATATCCATTACTGCACCAGCGACGTTACGGGGAATACCCACGCTTGGGGCAACGTGCATCCGGAAGCCAGGGGCGGCGTTAACTTCGACAATCACGCCATCAACTTCCCGCAGAGGACGGCTAATATCCGTGGTGACGATATCGAGTCCGGCGATATCCAAACCGATAATCTTAACTACTCGTTGTGCCAACCAAAGATTTTCTGGGTGAATTTCATCGGTACGGTCAACGGCACTACCACCTGTACTCAAGTTGGCTGTTGCCCTGAGATAACAAATAGTGCCCTTGGGTGGCACGCTATTTAGGGTGTAACCTTGCCTTTCTAGCAACTGGTAGCTGGTGCGGTCTAGTTCAATTTTTGTCAGGACGTTATCATGTCCTTCACCGCGATTTGGGTCAAGGTTTGTTTCTTCAATCAGTTCGGCAATCGTGGATCTACCGTTGCCAATGACATGAGCCGGGACGCGCTCGGCTACTGCTACTACTTTTCCATTTACCACCAGTACCCTGTGGTCGCGCCCAACGTAATATCTTTCGACAATAATTGACCGAGAAACTTGTCTGGCAGCTTCATACCCAGCTTCAGCTTCTTCCCAAGTTCTAATATCAATGGTGATCCCACGTCCATGATTGCCATCTAGTGGCTTGATAACTATGGGATAGCCGCCAACGAATTCAATGGCTTGTTCTAAATCGTCTAAGAAGTTGATTACTGTACCTCTGGGTACTGGCGCACCAGCAGCAGCGAGGATGCGTTTAGTGGCTTCTTTATCGCAAGCTAGTTCTACACCCAGAATGCTGGTGTTGTCCGTCATTGTGGCCTGCATCCGCTTCTGGTTGACGCCGTAGCCTAGCTGAATCAAAAAGCGGGCTTCCAGCGACATCCAGGGAATACCTCTTTTTTCTGCTTCTTTGACGATCGCTTCCGTAGAAGGGCCTAAAGAAGCATCGCGGGTGAAGTCTTTCAGGTCTTGGATATCTTGCTCTAATTCTGCCTTGGGATAACGGCCTCGATCAACGATACTCTGACACAGCCGTACTGCGGCTCGTCCAGCGTAGCGTCCCGCTTCCTCATTCAGGTACTCGATTACTACTTGGTAAATTCCGGGTGTGGCAGTTTCGCGGGTGCGACCAAAGCCGACATGCATACCAGCTAATTCTTGGAGTTCTAAGGCTACGTGTTCCACTATGTGGCCAATCATAGTGCCTTCTTTGACTCGCATCAGAAAACCACCGCGACAGCCAGGCGAACAATAGTGACCCTCCAGACTCGGCAGCGCCTCAACTAATCCTTCATAAAAGCCGGGGATTTCATTCGAGGGCGTCTCGCCAAGGGTTTCTAAATCGAGGCGCATGACGATCAGTTTGTGGCGTCGAATGCTCCAATAGTTTGGGCCGCGTAATGTCTGGATCTTGAGGATTCTCATGGGAATAGGTAGATGGAGATTCGGAACCAAAATTCTAGTTTCTTACTGGAATTGACCGCTAAACTGTTCGTTAGAAACAGTTTTTTCTTTTTACATGGTATTCTTATCATTTTTCTACGGTAAGAAATAATAAATGTGCGGTCAACTCAGTGTAACCTCAGATACTCTATCCCGTCAGCTGGAGATTCGGTGTACAGCAGGCAATACAGTCCGCTGGTACAAGTGGAAGCGATCGCCGTAGCTGAGGATATGGAGACGTAAATTATGTACGGTTAACGGTTCATTAGCACCGACATGGGGTTCGTTGGTATGGGTCAACTCAGTGGGATCAACAATGGTTACACTGCCTTTACCCATAACTTGTAGCCAACCATCACGTTCAAACACTGCACAAGTATCTTCGTCAATGCCAATACCTAAGCGATCGGGATGAGCTGAGATCGCACTAATCAGTCGCCCCATCCGATTACGGTTGTGAAAATGTTGGTCAACGATTACTTCAGGAATAAATCCCAAACCCGTCGCCATATCCACTAAGGAACGATTGGGCGTCTCTCCACTACCGCCGCCAGCAATCATATGATGCCCCATCACCGCCGCTCCTGCACTGGTGCCTGCTAACGTAAGTTGCCCCGCCCTCACCCGCTGGCGAATAATTTCCATTGCTGGCGTATCTGCCAATACGCCACAAAGACGCAGCTGGTCTCCTCCTGTCAAAAATACCCCACTACAGGCTTCTAAGGATGCTTTGATCTGGGAGGCTTCACACTGTTCTCGTTCGCGGATGTCTAAAATCTCTACCTTCTGGGCACCCATTTCTTCAAAAATGCGAATATACCGACCACCAATGATGGCAGGTTCGCGAGAGGCAGATGGAATAATTGTAATATAAGCCTTACTAGCACCGGCGCGTCCAAAAAAAGTTCGTAGGATTTCGCGCCCATGAACTTTATCTTCTGCACCTCCGATAACCAGAACGGCGGTTTTAGTTGCTTGGGGTGTCCTCATTTCTAGCGATTTAGCTTGTAATTGCGGCATTTTGGTTCTCCTGTCAACAACTTCAGGTGAATTTAACAAGTTTCAGTTGCCTGATAATTTTTGCGCTTTGCAACTTTCGAGAGGACACTTTTTGGAAGTTTGGAACTGGGGAAAGCCACTCTCCAAATTCTCGCTTAACGCTCGCGTTGCCTCAGTTTAAACGTGCTTGTTCACATTCCTCAAAGCCAGCGCCTTGTTTTTCACCTGTCCACTTGCAGCAGGGCAAAATAGTCTTTATGTGGCTAGATTCCCCCTTTAGGGTAGGGGATGAGCAGTTAAGACTACGCTTTTTTCTGAGGCTGGCTCGATGCATCCTGGAAGTTGTTAACTTGATATGATTATTAATTTAAATGTAGTTGTGACAACATTTAAACATAAATTAAGTAATTAGAAAAACTTTTGATCCCATCTAAAATCCAGAAGGCCCAGTAGTTTTAGATACTATTGATAAAGTTTAACTGGAGTTTAACCCGACCTTGGCTTGCTGGTGTTTGCTAGACATTCAAATTTAAGATTAGTGTCCTTGAATACGAATAACTGTGCGCTTTGATATAGTTACGCTTTTTCCTGACTGTTTTAACTCTGTTCTCAATTCTGGGTTGCTGGGTAAAGCCTTAGCCAAACAGATTGCCGAAGTGCATCTGGTTAATCCACGGGACTTTACCACTGACAAGCACCGAAAAGTAGATGATGAACCCTACGGCGGCGGTGTTGGGATGCTAATGAAGCCAGAACCTATTTTTACCGCTGTGGAGTCGCTGCCGATTCTACCCCGAAGAGAAGTAATTTTGATGAGTCCACAGGGTCAAGCAATTAATCAACCTCTTTTGAAAGAATTGGTGACAAATTATGACCAGTTAGTAGTTATTTGTGGGCATTACGAAGGAGTGGATGAGAGGGTGCTACATTTGGTCACTCGTGAAGTATCTTTGGGCGATTTTATTCTGACTGGTGGTGAAATTCCTGCAATGGCTTTGATTAATGGCGTCGTGCGGCTGATCCCAGGAACCGTGGCCAAAACGGAGTCCCTCACGGCAGAAAGTTTTGAGGAAGGGTTATTGGACTATCCTCAATATACTCGTCCTGCGAATTTTCGGGGCTTGAAAGTGCCTGATGTCTTGCTCAGTGGAAATCACGCCGCGATCGCAAAATGGCGTTACGAACAACAAATTCAAAAAACCCGCGATCGCCGCCCCGATCTCTTGGAGAAATTGAAGCAGGGGAAGCAGGGGAGCAGGAGAGCAGGGGAGCAGGGAGAGAATAATAATTTCTAACTCCTGACAAATGACAAATGACAAATGACAAATGACTAAAATTCGTATTGGTAATGGCTACGATATTCACCAACTGGTGAGCGATCGCGCTTTGATTTTAGGTGGAATTCAAATTCCCCATGAACTAGGTTTGTTGGGGCACAGTGACGCTGATGTGCTGACCCACGCGATTATGGATGCCATGCTTGGGGCATTATCTTTGGGGGATATTGGTCATTATTTTCCCCCAAGCGATCCCAAATGGGCGGGAGCAGATAGTTTAGTACTATTAACTCAAGTACATCAACTGATTCGGGATCAAGGTTGGCAGATCGGAAATATTGACTCGGTAGTAGTAGCAGAACGTCCCAAATTAAAACCGCATATTCACAAGATGCGCGACAAACTATCGGCAGTTTTAGAATTACAACCAAATCAAATTGGCATCAAAGCTACTACTAACGAAAAATTAGGACCTGTTGGACGTGAAGAAGGTATATGTGCTTATGCTGTAGTTTTGTTAGGTGCTTCAGAATAACTTTCTTTTAGCCTCTAATAAAGATATTCAAGACTGATTAAGATGGAAATAGATTAGTAATTATGAAGTTTTTTAGAAAGATATTTTTGGCAATTAAACATTTATGGTTGCCAATAATTTTTACTTCAGCAATAGCACTTACAGTTACCGCCTGTAACCCAGCTAACTTTAAAAGTTCAGCTGCTCAAGTGCCGCAATTGGTAAGTAGCATTCTCAGCGATCCCAAAACTTTTAACTACCCTCTGAGTCAAGAGTTTCCTAATGTTTTTCCTTTAATCTATGAGGGGTTAATCACCCAAAACCCAATCACTGCTAAAGTCGAGCCTGCATTAGCAGAATCCTGGCAAATTTCTGATGATAAATTAAAGATTGTTTTTACCCTACGCGAAGGGTTGAAATGGTCTGATGGTCAGCCACTAACAGTAGATGATGTAGTGTTTACCTACAATGATATTTACTTAAATGAAGCAATTCCTACTGATGTTAGAGACGCACTACGGATTGGTGAAAGTCGGAAATTGCCTACTGTGCGAAAAGTGGATGAACGCCGGGTTGAGTTTAGCGTACCAGAACCCTTTAGACCTTTCCTACTAAGTACAGGTTCGCCAATTTTGCCCGCACACATATTGCAACAATGGGTAAAAACCAAAGACCAAAATGGGAGTCCGATTTTTCTGACAAAATGGGGTGTTGATACTCCTCCCAACGAAATTATTGTCAACGGCCCTTACAAAATAGAGCGTTACGACACAAGTCAGCGTGTGGTTTTTCGGCGCAACCCCTACTACTGGCGCAAGGATGCTCAAGGCAATTCTCAGCCTTATATTGAACGAGTAATTTGGCAAATTGTGGAATCAACAGATACCTCCTTGCTGCAATTTCGTTCTGGCGGGTTAGATACTGTAGGAGTGTCGCCAGATTACTTTTCTTTGCTAAAGGTACAAGAAAAGCAGGGTAATTTCACAATTTATAATGGCGGACCAACATCCAGTACATCGTTTGTTTGGTTCAATCTCAACAAAGGTAAAAGGGACGGAAAACCACTAGTTGATCCAGCTAAATCTAGGTGGTTCAATAATGTGCAATTTCGGCAAGCTATAGCTTATGCAATTGACCGCCAAACGATGATTAATAACACTTTTCGCGGCTTGGGCGTGCCACAAGATTCACCGATTTCTGTGCAAAGCCCCTATTACCTTTCCCCTAAAGAGGGGTTAAAAGTTTACGATTACAATCAGCAAAAAGCAAAGGAATTGCTGCTAAAAGCAGGATTTAAGTACAACAAGAATCAGTTAGTAGACGATCGGGGAAATCGCGTTCGTTTCTCTTTGCTTACCAATGCTGGAAATAAAATCCGTGAGGCAATGGGATCGCAGATTAAACAAGACTTGAGCAAAATCGGCATTCAAGTTGATTTCACTCCGTTGGCATGGAATACTTTTACTGATAAAACTTCTAACTCCTTGGATTGGGAAGCTTCTTTGATGGGGTTGACTGGTGGATTAGAACCGAATGACGGTGCTAATGTCTGGGCACCTGAAGGCGGATTACACATGTTTAATCAGAAACCCCAAGCAGGACAAAAGCCGATTCAGGGTTGGGAAGTTGCTCCTTGGGAAGCAGAAATAGCGAATCTTTATATTCAAGCTGCAAGAGAATTGGACGAAGCTAAAGTTAAAGCAATTTATGCTGAAACGCAGCGAATTACCCAGGAAAATTTACCTTTTATTTACTTGGTTAATCCTTATTCAATGTCAGCGGTGCGTAATCGTTTTGAAGGTATTAAATTCTCTGCCCTTGGTGGCGCATTCTGGAATATTGAACAAATTAAAGTAACAGAAGATTAGGCATTGGGCAAAACAGTTCCGTTAGCGATAGCGGGGCGTTGAGCCAGTCCTGAGTAAAGAAGTGAGACCAATTTGAAAAATGATTGCGACAGATGGAAAACTGAAACACTTATCCAATGGATGTTTCACAATCCAAAATCTAAAATCTAAAATCCAAAATGGTATGAGATTCCTTACTCAGCACTCCTGAAGGGCATAGGGAATTAGTTATTAGACGACTGAGAAATCACAAAGGGCAAAAGACAAAGGGCTAATTACCGATGACCAATGAAAAAACTTTGCGATCGCTACTCGTTGCGGTTGCTAATGGTAAAGTTACGCCAGATACGGCATTAGACTCACTCAAAGACTTAACTTATGAATCTGTCGGTGAATTTGCCAAAATTGACCACCATCGCCAGCTAAGAACTGGTTTTCCAGAGGTGATTTGGGGGCCTGGTAAGACTACAGACCAAATTGCTCAAATTATGGAAGTAATGCGTCTCCGCAACCCGGTGGTAATGGCAACCCGCATTGAACCAGCAGTTTATACCGCACTGCAATCAAAAGTTAGTGGTTTGCGATATTACGAATCGGCGCGAATTTGTGCGATCGCTCCCCTTACCATCGAACCACAATTTGCAGGTGAAATTGGCATTCTTTCTGCTGGTACCGCCGATTTACCCGTTGCTGAAGAAGCTGCTGTCACTGCTGAACTTTCTGGTTTCCGCGTCCAGCGCCTCTGGGATGTTGGCGTTGCTGGGATTCATCGTTTGCTGAGTAACCGCCACCTGATTGAGTCCGCATCGGTATTGATTGTTGTAGCGGGGATGGAAGGTGCTTTACCCAGCGTTGTTGCGGGTTTAGCCAGTTGTCCAGTGATTGCCGTACCCACCAGTATTGGTTATGGCGCAAGTTTTGGTGGTTTAGCACCTCTATTGACAATGCTTAACTCTTGTGCAGCGGGAGTAGGCGTAGTAAATATCGACAATGGTTTTGGTGCAGCAGTTTTGGCGGGGCAGATTTTGCGGACTGCCGAGAAATTGCGGTTGGCATCAGCTGCATCTTGAGTTAAGACATTGAAGTTACATCCAATATTTCAGTAAATATCAGTAATTAATGTAAATCATAAACTGATGCTGAAATTTGCCACCTCTAACTTCTTAATCACAAAAGATGAGCAATTACAGCGATTTGACATCTCAGTTTCTTTGGAATTTGCCTGTAAATTGGACAGCCCTAGCACAAACAATCACCGATCCAAACGTTATGGGTCAGATGCAAAAAGCTTGGAGCCACTTTATACAAACAGGTCAAGTATGGGCATTGTTGATTGGTTTAGTCATTGGCTATATGATTCGGAATCTAACTAGCTACGGTTAAATTTAAAAGTTAGGAGTTGAAAGTGAGGAGTGAGAAGTTAGGAGTCAAAAACTCATAACTCCTCACTCTTAACTCTTAACTCTCACCCACTCTTTTCATAATTTATGACCGAAAAACAAACTTGGAGCCAGCGGTTTGAATCAGCGTTGCATCCAGCGATCGCTCGTTTTAATGCCAGTATAAGTTTCGATATTGAATTAATCGAATATGACCTCACTGGTTCTCAAGCTCATGCCCAAATGCTTGCTCACACGGGCATCATCTCCCCAGAAGAAGGAGAGCAACTGGTTGCAGGTTTAGAACAAATTCGCCAAGAGTACCGCCAGGGAAAATTTCAGCCTGGTGTCGATGCTGAAGATGTACATTTTGCAGTTGAACACCGACTGACAGAAATTGTTGGCGATGTAGGTAAAAAGGTGCATACAGCGCGATCGCGTAATGACCAAGTTGGCACCGATACCAGACTCTACCTCCGCGACCAAATCCAACAAATCAAAAGCGAATTGCGAGAATTTCAAGGTGTTTTACTAGATATAGCCGAAAAGCACGTTGAAACCCTGATTCCTGGCTATACCCACCTCCAACGCGCCCAACCCGTGAGTTTAGCTCATCACCTCTTGGCATACTTTCAAATGACGCAACGGGACTGGGAACGCTTAGGAGATGTTTCTCGCCGGGTGAATATCTCACCTTTGGGATGTGGTGCTTTAGCGGGAACTACTTTCCCTATCGATCGCCACTACACAGCCAAACTCTTGAATTTTGACGATATTTATGCTAACAGCCTCGATGGAGTGAGCGATCGCGATTTTGCGATCGAATTTTTGTGTGCTGCTAGCTTGATTATGGTTCACCTCAGCCGCCTTGCAGAAGAAGTCATTCTTTGGTCATCTGAAGAATTTCGCTTTGTCACCCTCAAAGATAGCTGTGCCACAGGTTCCAGTATCATGCCCCAAAAGAAAAACCCCGATGTACCAGAATTGGTGCGGGGGAAAACGGGACGTGTATTCGGTCATCTCCAGGCGATGTTAGTCATTATGAAGGGGCTACCCCTGGCATATAACAAAGACTTACAAGAAGATAAAGAAGGTCTATTTGATAGCGTTAACACAGTCAAAGCGTCTCTAGAAGCGATGACGATTTTGCTCAGGGAAGGCTTAGAATTTCGTACCCAGCGGTTAGCATCAGCGGTGGCGGAAGATTTTTCTAATGCTACCGATGTAGCAGATTATCTAGCAGCACGGGGCGTTCCTTTTCGGGAAGCTTACAACCTTGTAGGTAAGGTGGTAAAAACTAGTATTGCCGCAGGTAAACTCTTAAAAGACTTGAAATTGGAAGAGTGGCAACAACTACATCCGGCATTTGCAGCAGATATTTATGAGGCGATTTCCCCCCGTCAAGTTGTTGCTGCCCGCAACAGTTACGGTGGTACTGGCTTTGCACAGGTAAACAAAGCACTCATAGCCGCCCGCGCTCAAATTGCTCAATAGAAGGAATGGGGAGTCGGGAATGGAGAATAAAGAATGGGGAATAAAGAATAAATTCTTCCCCATACCCCATACCCAATGCCCAATGCCCAATGCCCAATGCCCAATGCTCCAATCCCCAAAATAAATAAGGGCGTACAAATAAATGTGCGCCCCAAAAGGTAAATAACCTAAACAATAAGGATTTAGGCAAGCAGCTTAGTCAGTGTCAGCTGCTGTTGCTGCGCCTTCTTCTTCTTCACTCTTTGGTGGTCTTTGTTGGAACCTTCTCTGCATTCTTCCTGTCGTAGTCCGTTTACGAAACTTTCTGGCATACGCCTGGTTACGTAGCGCCTTTTCTTTTTTCGGGTTACGGCGCTTGGCCATGTTCACCTCTATAAATAAACAACAAAAAAGTAGCAACTAGGCATCACGTAGGCAATATTAGCTACCAATGTTATTGATATACTTCTAGCCTAGTGCAGCAATAAATACGCTTTAAACAGTGTACTAGTCTATCGCATTATACCTAACTATGTCAATAAAATTATGAATGATCCCCGCCAGTAAGACGAAAAACATCTTTTCTTAGATTCCAATCTATCAAATAGATTAGAAATTAGCTCATTAGTTGTTTTTCTTGAAACAATCCAATATTATCAAGAAATAATTCAGGAGTTAGTCATTAAAACTCAGTAAGTATAGGTGGGTTTAAGCATAGAGTCTAATATTTGGTTTAGTAAGCTTTAATTAATTGTAGGTTTTAAAGCCTACTTAATTGCCTCTTATAAATTCAGATTTTTGAATTTTGACTTATTATTCATATTATTATTTTTAATGTGTTCTAAAAATCTATTAGTAACAGCTAGTTTCAGTAACGCCAATGCTAGCTATAAACTGAAAATTTACCTGCTTCAAAAAATATCATGTATAGATAAATACAGTGCTTCTATTGAAACTTGATGTTAGAATTGATAATATTCTACGTAAATCGTGAGAATAAAATCTCAACCCACAAACATTTTTGTATCAAACAAAACTCAACAAAAACTTTATTAGTTGAGCAGATGTAAGTGGTAGGGAACTATAGAATACAACACATAAATTTTGAAGATTGAACGTTATTGCTTTTTTTCCGGCAGCTGTAGAGTCCACACGTAGCTTATGGCGTATTGGACAAACAGTATTGGGTATAATATTTCGTCATCCCATTACTGGTACTAGTATCATCCCAATTTTACCCGATGGTCGGATTGTACTGATCCGGCGGCGCGACAATGGTCTTTGGTCATTGCCTGGAGGAATTGTAGATTGGGGAGAAGATATTCCCAATACAGTCCGCCGGGAATTGCTGGAGGAAACCGGGCTAGAATTGGTGAAAATTAACCGTTTGGTAGGAGTTTACTCTGCACCAGACCGCGATCCCAGAATCCATTCAATTTGTATTGTGGTTGAAGCCGAGGTGCATGGGACAATGGAGATTCAAGACACTTTAGAAGTCATGGAAATTCAAGCTTTCTCTCCCAGTTTACTACCTTCAGGAAAGATGTCTCACGACCATACTCGGCAGTTGCAAGACTACTTGAATGGCTTGACAACACTGGCATAAGAATATTTAGTCATTAGTCATTAGTCCTTTGTCATTTGTCATTTGCTGCCAAAGTTCTGATCTCAGGAAGCCTTAGCTTACACTTCTCTGTTTGTAATTTGTCCAGAACTAGTTAATAATTACCAATGACTAATGACTAATGACTATTTATTATGGTGCTAAAAGTTAACTACTAAATAAAATGGATACACTATTCCGTAACTCCCGGAGAAAGCTCTCTCAAGGGCTACTTTTCTGGCGTGAAGTCGGTGAAAAAACTCCTATAATTTTTTTACATGGTGCTTGGAATGAGAGCAGTCAATGGTTATCGGTGATGGAGTCCCTTGCACAAGATTTTCATTGTTTTGCACCTGATTTACTAGGGTTTGGTGAATCAGAAAATCCTAATATCCACCATTCGATAGATTTACAAGTTGAGTGTTTAGCTGAATTTTTGCAAGCTGTGAAGCTAGAAAAAGTATATTTAGTGGGGCATTCTCTTGGGGGTTGGATTGCTGCTAGCTATGCTTTAAAGTATCCAGAGAAAGTTGATGGTTTGGTACTGCTAGCACCAGAGGGTGTAGAGATAGCAGGACAAGAAGAGTATTGCCAGAAGATGCGGCGATTATTGAATTATCCACCACTAATAGTCAAATTTTTGCGATCGCTCAGTCCTTTAACTAAAATCCTGGGTTGGCATGAAAAAATTGCACAAGACTTGCAGTTGCGTCAAGCGCTATTGCCGTATCCCATAGGTTGCCAGTTACTTTTCAAACGGCGACAAGTAGAAATTGAGGCGGAATTACTGCAAAAGCAGCTTTACATGATAGATGTCCCAGTTTTTATTTTACAAGGTGGACAAGATACCCCAGATGCTTTAGCCAGAAGCCGTGTTTATGCTCAACTGATGCCAAAAGTTGAGTTGAAAATGATTGCCCATGCCGGAAATGACTTACCAGAATCTTGTGCTGAGGTTGTGGCGATCGAAATTCAGGAGTTTATTCAAGGTATTTTAAAAAGCTAGGACTTACGCATTGACAGAAAAGCCTAAATGACAGATATGCCTTTCAAGGCTTTTAGCTAGATTTTTCAATTATCTTTTTGCGATCGCAATTAACAAAGGATGCTTTGTAAAAGCCTGAAACAACCTATTTACGTTAATATACAAGATGATTCATTTGTACAGTGCGTAAATCCTAAAAGCCATAATTTCAACGAATTAAACTAGCTCATTCAGGGTTTGTTGCCAATCCACAACACATATTCCTTTGCTCTCAAAGCGTGATATGTGGTTTCAAGTTTGTTGTCACAACTATGACTTGAGCAAAACTCTTCAATTGGAGAATTGCTTGAGCAGCAAGAATTACATCACCATCCAAGCTGTCATTGCTTGCTGGATTTTATTACTTATTCTCCATTATTATTTTCTGCATTCCCAAAAAAATCAAATTTGGTTCCACAATTAAACGTGTTGCGATTTCAGGATATAAAGCTTGCAAATTGTTAATTAATAAAGTGCGATCGCCCCCTTTAATCGCAACTTTAGCATCAGGAAATAAATTCCACCACGCTTCAATAAAATCTTTAATACCAGCTAATATTGTATAAATCACTCCGCTTTGAATTGCTTCTGTTGTGCTGAGTGCAAAACGTGGTGGTAGAGAAACTAAATTTTGCATTTCCACTAATGGTAATTGTCCTGTTTGTTGACCGAGAGTTGCAAATTGTAAGCCCAATCCCGGCAAAATTGCACCTCCAACTAGACACTCATTAGCATCCGCAGCCGTAAAAGTTAGGGCTGTCCCAGCATCAATTACCAACATCGGAAAACCCCAAGTTTTCCCCGTCCCCCACAAAGCTAAAGCGCGGTCAATTCCTAGTGTGGGATAAACACCTTTTAGCGGTACTTGGTCTAATGTAATAACATGAGTATTTGGGTAAGTTTGCCAAATAGTAGTTTGACTGGGAACTACGGAGGCGATTAAGAGAGGGCAGAGGGGGAGAGTGTTTGTTAGAGATTTAAATTCGGGAAAAATTTTCTCTAGTAAATCATTCAGGGTTTGACATTCAGCCAACTGTTGTATAACAGACTCAGGAAGATAGTCAGTATCCCAGCCTGAGTAAAGCGTCTCGCCAATAAACAACGCCCAATGTAGCCGAGAATTCCCAATTTCCAGCGCTAGCCAAATTTCCTCTCTGTGTTCTCTGTGGTTCTGCGGTTTCACAGTTTTAACTTTTTTAAGTTAGTTATAGATTTTTAATAAAAATTAACATTCAAGCCATGTCACAATAAAAGAAGAGGAACAAATACTCATTGTGTTAAGGAGGGGAGTTATGGTAGCGCTCACCAAAAAAGCTGAAAAACGGCTCACCATACAGCAGGTGGAAATTGCTCAAGAAACGACGGCTATTCGCTCTTTGGATTGGGATCGCGATCGCTTCGATATTGAGTTTGGTCTGCAAAACGGTACTACTTATAACTCGTTTCTCATTCGTGGGGAGCAGATTGCCTTAGTTGATACCTCCCATGAAAAGTTTCGTCAACTATATTTTGATACGCTTACTGGACTAATCAACCCAACAGAGATTGATTATTTGATTATCAGCCACACTGAGCCAGACCATAGCGGTTTAGTGAAAGATTTGCTGCAAATGGCTCCAGAAATAACCGTTGTCGGTTCTAAAGTGGCAATTCAGTTTCTTGAAGATTTAGTACATCAGCCATTTAAGCGGCGGATTGTAAAAAATGGCGATCGCTTAGATTTGGGCAATGGTCATGAATTTGAATTCGTGATTGCTCCCAATTTACATTGGCCCGATACCATTTTCAGCTTTGACCACAAAACCAAAACTCTCTACACCTGCGATGCATTTGGGTTGCACTATTGCTCAGATAGCACCTTTGATGAAAACTTGGCAGCGATCGAAGAAGACTTTCATTACTACTACGACTGCTTGATGGGGCCGAATGCTCGGTCAGTTCTGTCTGCCCTGAAGCGGATGGCGGAACTGAAAACCATCGACATGATTGCCACAGGACACGGCCCATTATTATCTCACAATGTTGAAGAACTAGTTGGACGTTACCGCACTTGGAGCCAAAGCCAAGCCAAGCCAGAAACAGTGATTGGCATATTTTACGTTTCCGAATACGGATATAGCGATCGCCTCGCGCAAGCAATTACCAACGGTATTGGGAAAAGTGGTGTAGCTGTGGAAATTGTCGATTTGGGGTCTGAAGTCGATTTACAAGAACTGCGGGAACTAGTTAGCCGCTGTGCTGGGCTAATCGTTGGTCTAACTCCGGCTTCTGGCGCTGCGAGTATTCAATCTGCACTCAGCACAGTTTTAGGATCTGCCAAAGAAAAGCAAGCTATCGGCGTATTTGAAACAGGCGGTGGTGATGATGAGCCAATAGATCCTTTGGTGAGTAAATTCCGCAATTTGGGTTTGACAACAGTTTTTCCAGCAATTCGGATTAAACAAACACCCACAGAAAACACTTACAAGTTGTGTGAAGAAGCAGGTACAGACTTAGCTCAATGGGTAACACGCGATCGCACTATCAAAGCCATGAAATCCCTTGGTGCTGACTTAGATAAAGCATTAGGTAGAATCAGCGGCGGACTATATATTATTACTGCCAAAAAAGGTGATGTATCCAGTGCGATGTTAGCCTCCTGGGTTGCTCAAGCAAGCTTCAAACCATTGGGATTTTCCATTGCAGTCGCCAAAGATCGGGCAATTGAATCACTTATGCAAGTAGGCGATCGTTTTGTTCTCAATGTTTTAGAAGAAGGCAATTTCCAACCATTAATGAAACACTTTTTGAAACGGTTCGCCCCTGGTGCCGATCGCTTTGAAGGCGTGAGAACTCAGCCAGCCGAAAATGGTGCGCCCATCCTCAACGACGCCCTCGCCTATATGGAGTGCGAAGTTATCAGTAGAATGGATTGCGGCGACCATTGGGCAGTATATAGCACAGTCTACGCTGGACGGGTTTCTAAGCCAGAAAGTTTGACTGCAGTGCATCACCGTAAAGTTGGCAACCACTACTAAAAAGTTAGGAGTTAGGAGTTAGGGGTTAGAAGTTAAAAATTAGGAGTTGTAGTGACGAGTTTAATAAAACATATCGTCTGGACAACGGAAATTAAAAAATTTAGATTAACGACTTTCTTCAACTCATAACTCATAACTCATAACTCATAACTCTTGTTTTAGCTATGTCAAAAAATAAACCCCGTGACGTTCAAGTTTGCCCCATTGCTACAGATACGAGAATACTGCGATCGCGCAGTTGGTCAAGGCTGAGATTTGAAATTGAATATGCTCTTGCTAAGGGTACAACTGCTAATTCTTATTTAATCGAAAGCGAGAAAACCGCAATTATCGATCCTCCAGGGGAAACCTTTACGCAAATTTATTTAGAAGCTTTGCAGCAACGTTTCCATTTTGAAGATTTAGATTATGTAATTTTGGGGCACGTAAATCCTAACCGCGCTGCAACTTTAAAAGCTTTGTTAGAAATTGCCCCGCAAATCACCTTTGTGTGTTCTAATCCAGGGGCGATAAATTTACGTGCGGCGCTGGAAAATCCAGATTTACAAATTCTTGTCATGCGGGGCGAAGAAACTCTAGATTTGGGTAATGGGCATAATTTACAATTTATTCCTACCCCCAATCCCCGCTATGCAGATCAACTTTGCACCTACGATCCGCAAACAGAAATTCTGTACACAGATAAGTTATTTGGGGCGCACGTTTGTGGAGATCAGGTATTTGATGAAGGGTGGGAAGTATATAACGAGGATCGGCGCTATTATTTTGATTGCCTCATGGCTCCCCACGCCCGTCAAGTTGAAACAGCACTAGATAAACTCGCTGATTTTCCCGTGCGAATGTATGCCAATGGACACGGGCCTTTGGTACGCTATGGTTTAATTGACCTGACCAAAGCTTATCGGGAATGGAGTCAACAGCAAACTTCTGCTGACTTGACAGTAGCGTTAATTTATGCATCCGCTTATGGAAATACAGCCACATTAGCCCAAGCGATCGCTCGTGGGATCACAAAAGCTGGCGTTGCCGTAGAATCGATTAACTGCGAGTTTACTGAACCAGAAGAAATCCGGGCGGCTGTGGAAAAAGCCGGTGGTTTCATCATCGGTTCTCCTACCCTTGGTGGTCATGCACCGACACCCGTACAAACAGCTTTAGGAATTGTCCTATCCACCGCTACTAACAATAAACTCGCCGGTGCTTTTGGTTCCTTTGGCTGGAGTGGGGAAGCGGTTGATTTAATTGAGAGTAAGTTAAAAGATGCTGGCTATCGGTTTGGTTTTGATACAATCCGCGTAAAATTCAAACCCGACGATGCCACCTTACAATTATGTGAAGAAGCTGGAACCGACTTTGCCCAAGCACTCAAAAAAGCCAGAAAAGTGCGATCGCAGAGTCTTCCTGCAACAACTGTAGAACAAGCAGTTGGGCGAATTGTGGGTTCTCTTTGCGTTCTCACAGCCAAGGAAGGCGATCGCTCCAGTGCCATGTTAGCTTCTTGGGTATCTCAAGCCAGCTTCAATCCACCTGGTTTAACTATCGCCGTCGCCAAAGAACGCGCAGTGGAAACACTGACGCATACAGGAAATAAATTTGTCCTCAACATCCTTAAAGAAGGAAACCACTTAGGATTGATGAAGCACTTTCTCAAACCTTTTGGCCCAGGACAAGACCGATTTGCTGATGTCGCCACCGGAGAAACAGAAAGCGGTTCTCCCATACTTACGGATGCTCTAGCATATCTTGAATGCTCCGTACAAAATCGGATGGAATCTGGCGACCACTGGCTGGTTTATGCAACTGTCGAGAGCGGTAAATTGTTAGATAATGATGGCGTTACAGCCGTCCATCATCGCAAGTCAGCAACTCATTATTAATTGGCCATGGGCTAAACAGGGCATGGGCCAAACAGGGCATTAACTAAAGTCTGGTGTTTTCATCTCAAAGTTTCGTGTTCTGAACTCGGAGTTTGAAGTTATGAACTCAGAGTTTCGTGTTATGAACCTCAAGTGTCGAGTTCAAAACTCAAAGTTTCGTGTTCTGAACTCGGAGTTTCCTATTCCAAAGCTCAAGTGTCGAGTTCAGAACTCGAAGTTTGGAGTTTCAAGCTTGAAGTGTCGAGTTCTAAGTTAAAAGGTGGAAGTTTTGAGAGCGATCGCATATCATTTTGTTTTCACGAATCGTCTATTGGTAAGCTTGTCTGGAGAGATGTGATCGCTTAGTAAAAGAATTTATTTGTGACTTGTATCTTTTAGAGTATTTTTAATAAAAAGGGAATGCAGCCTTTCAGATTTGCTCATAAGCAGATAAAAAATCCTCTCTTGAGATATCCGATTGAGTACAGATGAATCTCAACGTCGAACCTTTAATTTGAGAGTGGTTAGGCATAGTCAGTGGAGTTTTTGTTCCATCTTCGCTCGCTTCATAACAATATGTTCCCTCTCCCTAATAAGCTGTTCCACATTTAAATTGCATAACTACGGCGGACAAGATGCCCACCCCACAAGAGTTATATAAATTTTAGATATGCAAACTAGATGTGGTTTACCTTAACAGTAAATCCCAGAAATTCTAATGTCTTAATTACTTTAGTTTTAGATACATCTACTGGGAATTTAACCATTAAATAGGAACCTCAGCTTCCGCCACAAAAGCTTCTAGGACTAGTGAATTCCTCTTCTAAAACCTCTTGACCAAATATCTCTATATGGCTGTGGATAGCAGATTTAACATCAGCTAGTGCTTCTTCATAGCTGTCACCTTCGCCAACTACAACCCCCTTGATACCCAAGGGGTATGCTACGTAACCGTCATTATGTTTTTCAACAATAATTTTGATTGCTCTCATTGTCATATAAAAGAATGGCTGAAAAGTTCGGGGGGAATGTAGGACTTACACACAATAAACCCTTCAACCCCCTTAAAAAGTTGACTCTTCAGAAGGCGGCTATTTGCTAAAGCTGTAAATTTGCTGTGTCTCCAAGCGATCGCTAATCGATGAAGGCAGTGTACCATCAGTGAATATCTGCCGATCTAGTTGGACTTGTAAATTACTCAAAGGATCGCAACCAGAGGAAATTAGAAATTCTAATTTCTGGATGTATGGCAAAGTAGCAAGGTTGTCCAGAATTTGGAAGATTGCCTGTATATAAGGATGACCACTCTGCTGATACCAATCACAGCTAGCAACTTTTGCCTGATCGAAACCCAAGTGTACAGTTAAAGATGGTTCATCAAATATAGCGATCGCCAAGGGACGCGCTTCTTCCTGCAACAATAGATCGTTAGTTTTCGCTAAGTGTCGCAGTTTTTCCAAGCGTTCATAGCGTTCTGTCACAGCTTCCGGGTCATCTTGCCAGTGGATTGCCACTGTCACCAGATAAGTCTGTAACAGCATGTGACCCAGCTTTTTCGCCTTTGTCGCCAGATAATAGGAATTGTACTCGGTTGCCTCAATCAACAATGGCACGCGATCGACTACTTCCAATCCATAACCCTTAACTCCAGCAATTTTACGGGGGTTATTGGTAATCAGACGAATCTTTTTGATGCCCAAGTCCATGAGCATTTGTGCCCCCATCCCGTAGTCTCGCAAGTCAGCAGGAAATCCTAAACGCTCATTTGCCTCTACTGTATCCAGTCCCATATCCTGCAATGAGTAGGCTTTCAGCTTGTTAATCAAGCCGATTCCCCGCCCTTCTTGGCGCAGGTATACAACTACACCTTGACCAGCAGCCTCAATCATTTTCAGTGCAGCTTGTAACTGCATCCGACAATCGCAGCGCAAAGAACCCAAAGCGTCACCAGTTAAGCATTCTGAATGCATCCGCACCATCACTGGCTCATCTTTGAAGTTAGCTGGATCGCCCTTGACAATTGCAACGTGTTCTGTATTATCCAGAGTATGGCGATAGGCGTAAATTTCAAACTGACCGAATTGACTAGGCAGCTTGGTAATAACCTCACGATACACTAGGCGATCGTGCTGTAGGCGATAGCTGATTAAATCCGCAATACTAATAATTTTTAAATTGTGACGTTTCGCGTATTCAACTAACTGCTGTAACCGCGCCATTGAACCATCGGAGTTTTGAATTTCACAAATTACCCCTGCCGGGTATAGCCCTGCTAATCTAGCTAAGTCCACAGCAGCTTCCGTATGTCCTGCGCGTTTGAGTACGCCTCCAACCTTAGCCCGAATGGGAAAAATATGACCAGGACGACGTAAATCGGTAGGTTTTGTGGCTGGGTTGAGAGTAACCTGGATAGTGCGGGCGCGGTCTTCTGCTGAAATGCCTGTGGTGACACCTAACTCTGGCCCGGCATCAATACTGACAGTGAAGGCAGTTTGGTTAGTGTCTGTAATGTTGCTTACCATCAAGGGTAAGTCTAGCTCGTCTAGGCGATCGCCTGTCATTGCCAAACAAATTAGTCCTCTTGCTTCCACCGCCATGAAATTAATCATGTCGGGTGTGGCAAATTGGGCAGCACAAATTAAGTCGCCTTCATTTTCTCTATTTTCATCATCTACCACTACAATGACGCGACCTGCTTTTAGGTCTGCTAAGGCGGCATCAATCGAATCAAATTTAAAAGCTTGGGTAGGATTAGGCTGTGACACAGAAAGATTTCCAGCTATAAACGTAAATTTTTTTAACAATTTCTTCTTTTAGATTGTAGCTCCTTTATAAGGCAGAGAAGTAGACTAGCAATGATTTGATAACGGGGCAAAATTTTTTGCTATAAAAAGTGGGGATAAAGTGCAGCGACAGTAAAGGATGAAGGGGAAGGGGATGAGGAAGAATAATAATCGTTTCTTTGCTTCCCCATCTCCTCAGAACCAAGTAGAGGGGTTTAAGACGTTTTGTGCGCTGTGCGTCTGGTCGCTGATATTGTTGATAGCTGATAACGAATTAACCATTCATGGGATAAGGATTTCAGATCATGGGCAAATTTAGACGCGTACCCGTTGGGATTGTTGGCGCGTCGGGCTATGGTGGAGTGCAGTTAGTACGACTACTGATGGATCACCCAGAAGTCGAAATCGTTTATTTAGGAGGTGAGAGTAGTATCGGGAAATCCTTTGGGGATCTCTACCCGCATCTGGCTCATGCAACTAACCTGCTAATAGAAGCGGTAGAACCAGAAATAATTGCTCACCGCTGTGAAGTAGTTTTCCTGTCTTTACCAAATGGTCTGGCTTGCCAAATCGTACCTAAACTGTTGGAAAAAGGATGTAAAGTACTAGATTTGAGTGCAGACTATCGATTCAGTGATTTGATAACTTATACAAATTGGTATGGTACAGAGAGAACCGATCGCACAATCGCAGCTACAGCAGTTTATGGATTACCAGAACTGTATCGCGATCGCATTACCGAAGCTCAACTCATTGGCTGTCCTGGTTCCTATCCCACTGCCAGTCTCCTTGCACTTTCGCCACTTTTAAAGCAAGGCTTAATCAGACCAGAAACAGCTATTATCGATGCCAAGTCTGGCACATCTAGCAGTGGACGGCAGGCTCAAACCAATTTATTACTAGCTGAAGCCGACAACTCCATAGCAGCTTTCAATGTTGGTCGTCACCGTCATACCCCAGAAATTGAGCAAATTTGCAGTGACTTAGCCGGTCACGAACTCATGATCCAATTTACACCGCACCTTGTCCCAATGGTACGCGGTATTTTGGCAACGGTATATGCCACAATGAGCGATCCCGGTTTAGTACGAGATGACTTAATCACAATTTTCTCAGCCTTCTACCGCAACTCTCCTTGGGTAAAAGTCTGCGGTAGCGGCGTTTACCCGCAAACCAAGTGGGCTAACGGCAGCAATCTTTGTTACATCGGTGTAGAAGTTGACCCACGCACAGGTCGCGTCATTGTCATGTCAGCAATTGACAATCTAATCAAAGGGCAGGCGGGCCAAGCCATTCAGTGTCTAAACCTGATGATGGGCTGGGATGAAACCTTGGGGTTGCCCAAATTGGGGTTTTATCCGTAAATCAGTTAGGAGTTAAAAGTGATGAATTATGAATTAAAAACTCTTAACTCCTAACTCCTAACTCTACTTCGGCCCTAACCCCACAGCACCAGCATAAACGGCGCGATCGCCTAGTTGATCTTCAATTCGCAGCAAGCGATTATATTTTGCTACGCGTTCGCTGCGGCACAGAGAACCTGTTTTGATTTGACCCGCACGGGTTGCTACAGCTAAATCAGCGATCGTTGTATCTTCTGTTTCACCAGAACGATGGCTAATTACTGAACGGATACTATTGCGAGTTGCCAAATCAATCGTTTCCAAGGTTTCGGTGAGTGAACCAATTTGATTGAGTTTTATCAAAATGGCATTAGCGGCTTTTTCTTGAATGCCTCTTTGCAAGCGAGTAGCGTTAGTCACAAACAAGTCATCTCCTACCAATTGCACCCGCGAACCTAACTTCTGGGTCAGCAATTGCCAACTTTGCCAATCTTCTTCGTGCAAGCCATCTTCAATTGACACAATTGGATATTGGTCAACTAGTTGTCCTAAATAATCAATAAACTCAGTCGGGGCGTGAGGTTTACCATCGTAAACATACTGACCATTCTTGTAAAATTCACTAGCCGCCACATCCAACGCCAAAGCGACTTGTTCCCCTGGTTTGTAACCAGCTTTCTTAATGGCAGCAACCAGCAATTCTAAAGCGACCTGATTTGACTCTAGGTTAGGGGCAAAACCACCTTCATCACCCACACCAGTAAGCAAACCCTTCTCATCTAACACCTGACTGAGGGTAGCAAACACCTCTGCACCCCAGCGCAATGCTTCCCGGAAGGAAGTTGCACCAATTGGGACAATCATAAACTCTTGAAAGTCCACGTTGTTTGATGCGTGTGCGCCACCGTTAATCACATTCATCAACGGCACTGGGAGCAAATTCGCTAAAGGGCCACCCAAATAGCGATATAGAGGAATATCTAGAGATTCAGCACCTGCTTTGGCTGCTGCTAAGGAAACCCCCAAAATCGCATTCGCGCCCAAATTGGATTTGTTAGGAGAACCATCTATGGCGATCATTGTCCGGTCTAGCAGTTCTTGGTTGAGGGCATCCAAGCCTAGTAATTTTGGTGCAAGTGCTTCTTTGACGTTTTGTACTGCCTTGAGTACGCCTTTGCCCCCATAACGGCTTTTATCGCCATCACGCAGTTCGTGAGCCTCAAAAGTGCCAGTAGAAGCACCACTGGGAACTTGCGCCAGTCCGACAACACCGTTAGCTAAATGCACTTCGGCTTCAATTGTTGGTCTACCGCGAGAATCAAGAATTTCACGGGCTGCGATCGCCTCAATGGCAGTATCTAGAAATTTACTCATCTGTACTTTATCCTTTATTCGAGTGTGTTACGCATCCAGTCCAGTTGCCTAACCCAATCGCTAGCATAGGCGGTTAAGAGACTTTCTCGGCTGAGATTAAAGAAGATTTCCATTATAGGGATAGGGAGCAATGCCCAGAATGGGTAATTCTTTATTTTGTCCTTTCGGCTTTTAATTCTTTCTGTGACGGCATTTTTACCTTAAGACTTTGAGCTAGGTAAAATGTTTGCAGAGAATAACACTAAATCAATTACAGAGAAAAGGTCAATATGCGATTACTACACACAATGCTGCGAGTGGGCAACCTTGAAGAATCCTTAAAGTTCTACTGTGAAATTCTCGGAATGAAACTGCTGCGCCGAAAAGATTATCCGGGCGGAGAATTTACCCTGGCTTTTGTTGGCTATGGCGACGAAAGCGACAACTCGGTGATCGAACTCACCTACAACTGGGGCGTGGAAAAGTACGAATTGGGTAATGCTTACGGTCACATTGCTCTTGGCGTTGATGATATTTACGCTACGTGTGAAGAAATCCGCAATCAAGGCGGTAAAGTCGTGCGCGAACCAGGGGCGATGAAACATGGTTCGACGGTAATTGCTTTTGTTGAAGATCCAGATGGGTATAAAATTGAACTAATTCAACTGGGAACTCAAGGTTCAGCAGTCAAACAAGAATCACAAGAGCAACTTGTGAGTCAGTAATTTTTATCAGGGATTTCCAAAAAATAAATTATCCGTAGGGTGGAATGTCATTTATTTAAGCTAGATTCAGATCCCCGACTTCTTGAAGAAGCCGGGAATCTGGACAGCAACTTGTCCTTAAGAGCCATAGGAAAATCCACGCTGATGTCTTAAAAAGTTGAGCTAGAGAGAGAGATTGATTCTTTCCGTGTCGTCTCGTGTCAGTAAACCCAGACGCGCGAGACTTTTCCGTTTTTAGGCGGGTTCGGGGATCTCCTCTACGTAAATCCTATTACTATTACCCCAATACTGCCCTTGATGAGCAACACTAATAGCGACGCCGAATATCCTATCGTAGACATCGCTCCCATAACACCATCGGGGAAAGTCTGCTCATAACAGTGTTTTCGTTTTAAATTAGGAAATAGGCAATAGATTAAACTATCATCAATTGCCAATCCCAAATTGCCACCAGAGATACACGCGGATATACGCTGAGAATGTTTGGATAATTATCTGGGTATTAAGGAGTAGGGTTACAACCACTCCCTACTCCCTTTAATAATCCCCAATCCTTAAACTAAAAATTCAAATTCCAAAATTCTAAAGATGCAACCTACAGATCCCAATAAATTTACTGATAAAGCCTGGGAAGCAATTGTTAAATCTCAGGATATAGTCCGTGCTTATCAACAACAGCAACTAGATGTTGAACATTTAATTATTGCCCTGTTAGAAGAACCCACTAGTCTAGCAATACGTATCCTGGCTCGATCTGAGGTCGATCCGATCCGCTTGCAGCAGCAGCTAGAAGCCTTTACCCAACGCCAGCCCAAAATTGGTAAAAGCGATCAGCTTTACCTTAGCCGTAATTTAGATATTTTACTAGACCGAGCCGAGGAAGCTAGAGCCAGGATGAAAGATTCCTACATTTCCGTGGAACACATACTTTTGGCTTTTGCTGAAGACGATCGCATTGGACGAAAGATACTCAAAGGCTTTAGCGCGGATGCACCTAAACTCGAAGCTACTATCAAAGCCGTTCGCGGTAGCCAAAAGGTCACAGATCAAACCCCAGAATCCCGCTACGAAGCCTTACAAAAATTTGGCAGAGATTTGACAGAACAGGCAAAAGCGGGAAAACTCGACCCGGTAATTGGGCGGGATGACGAAATTCGGCGGGTAATTCAAGTATTGTCTCGTCGTAGCAAAAATAACCCCGTACTCATTGGTGAACCTGGGGTAGGTAAAACTGCGATCGCCGAAGCATTAGCACAGCGAATGGTAAATGGTGACGTTCCCGAATCCCTGAAAAACCGCAAGTTGATCTCGTTAGATATCGGCAGTTTAATTGCTGGAGCAAAATTACGAGGTGAATTTGAAGAACGCCTAAAAGCAGTTCTCAAGGAAGTTACTGAATCTAACGGTGACATTGTTCTGTTTATTGACGAACTGCACACCGTAGTCGGCGCAGGCTCTACTCAACAAGGGGCAATGGATGCCGGAAATCTGCTCAAACCAATGCTGGCACGGGGAGAATTGCGTTGTATTGGCGCGACTACCCTTGACGAATTCCGCAAACACATTGAGAAAGATGCTGCCCTAGAACGCCGTTTTCAGCAAGTATTTGTCGATCAGCCAAGTGTGGAAAATACTATTTCCATTCTGCGAGGGTTGAAAGAACGCTATGAAGTTCATCACAACGTCAAAATTTCTGATTCGGCTTTGGTAGCAGCAGCGACTTTATCAGCACGTTACATTAGCGATCGCTTCTTACCAGATAAAGCTATTGACTTAGTAGATGAAGCAGCAGCGCAGTTGAAAATGGAGATTACCTCCAAACCAGCCGAATTGGAAACCATCGATCGCCGCCTCATGCAGTTAGAAATGGAAAAGCTGTCATTAGCTGGCGAAGAAAAGGGTACTCCCCAAACGAAAGAACGTTTAGAGCGCATTGAACAAGAAATCGCCAATTTAACGGTAAAGCAGCAAATATTTAATGAGCAATGGCAAGGTGAAAAGCAGATATTGGAGGCTATAAGCGCCTTAAAGAAAGAAGAAGATGCGCTGCGAGTGCAAATTGAACAGGCGGAACGCGCCTACGATCTAAATAAAGCTGCCCAACTGAAGTATGGCAAATTGGAGGGAGTACAGCACGAGCGCGAAGCCAAAGAAGCGAGCCTTTTAGAAATTCAAAACCAAGGTTCCACGTTGCTGCGAGAACAAGTTACTGAATCCGATATTGCCGAAATTGTCGCAAAGTGGACAGGAATCCCCGTCAATCGTCTGTTGGAATCGGAACGACAAAAATTGCTGCAATTAGAAAGTCATTTGCATCAACGAGTCATTGGGCAAGAAGAGGCTGTAGAGGCAGTAGCAGCCGCAATTCGCCGCGCCCGTGCGGGGATGAAAGATCCCTCTCGTCCCATTGGTTCATTTCTGTTCATGGGCCCCACAGGCGTAGGTAAAACCGAACTTGCCCGTGCCTTAGCTCAGTTTCTCTTTGATTCTGATGATGCATTGGTGCGCTTGGATATGTCTGAGTATATGGAAAAACACTCAGTTTCTCGCCTTGTGGGAGCGCCTCCAGGATATGTAGGCTATGAAGAAGGCGGTCAACTTTCCGAGGCAATTCGCCGCCGTCCTTACTCTGTGGTGCTGTTGGATGAAGTCGAAAAAGCGCACCCCGATGTATTCAATATTTTGTTACAGGTGCTAGATGATGGGAGAATTACTGATTCTCAGGGAAGAACGGTAGATTTTCGTAACAGCGTTATTGTAATGACCAGTAACATTGGTAGCGAACATATTTTGGATATATCTGGTGATGATTCCCAGTATGAAACGATGCGGAAACGGGTAATGGAAAACTTGCGATCGCATTTCCGCCCCGAATTTCTCAACCGCGTCGATGATATTATTCTCTTCCATACACTAAATCGCACTGAAATGCGGCAGATCATCCGCATTCAACTCAAACGGGTAGAAAATCTCCTCCGCGAGCAAAAAATCTTCTTTGAGATATCCCAATCTGCTTGTGATCACCTAGTCGAATCAGGCTATGACCCAGTTTACGGTGCCCGCCCACTCAAACGGGCAATTCAGCGAGAAGTAGAAAACCCCCTTGCCACCAAATTATTGGAAAATACTTTTATCTCTGGAGACACGATTATTATCGACAAAAATGAAAACGGTCTGTCTTTTAGCAAAAAAGTGCCTGTGAAGGTGTCAGTACCACAGATTGCTACATAGCACCTGGCGTCTCCCCTTCACTCAATGGTACGTATCCAAAGGGCTGTAGGGAGAAGACCAAACTGGCTTGGATACACAAACAAAGTCTAAGAATAATTGAGGGTTTGAAACCCACGGAGGTGGTTAAACCCCGTGTTTTTGCGGTTTCTAACACCCTTTTTAATGTTAGACTGCGTGTTGCATCTATGATGCCTAGTAGCTTCTGCCACAGGGTACTAATTTCTCGTACCTTGTGGCAGAAGCTTGCTTGCTTTAAAGGTGGTAGTTGGATTTACGCCAAGCTCTACTAGCGAGTAATGAGTAATTAATCAAAGCAATGTGAACAACAAGATTTCCGACTTCTTAATTTAAAGAGGTCGGGAATCTAAGCTGCACATCTGATTATTTTGCACCTAACTGATATTTTTCCTTTAACAGATGGGTATTATAAGCTTACTCTGCTGACAACATCTTCATAAATTTGTCTTCAAATAAAACACATTTACGCAAATCTACTATGAAGTAATGCTCTTATGATTTATCAGACTGGAACAAAATAATTCTGGAAAAATCAGTATTTACCGGATCAAATGAACAATTCATAAATGATATAACTTTAATAAATTATCTTTTTTTATAGCTACTTTCTTTGGAGGTTAGTAAAGCCAAAGAAAGTAGTTAGATAAATATCGTCTCATCCAATGTCTGTAGAAATACTTGATAGGTATGAGTGAAACTTTGAAACAATAGAAACTCCGCTACAATCTACTCGATCAGGAAGCAGATATGTCTCGAAAAGGTCAGCTATTCAAGGTAATTCAAAAAACCTTCAGACAAATTAACAAGCAGCTTTTATCTGCAATCAATAAGCAAATTATTTGGCTTTTGCGAACTATTTCCGGTACTCAAAGAAGACGTGGTTCGGTTAATTCTGGCTTTGTATTGCCAACAGTGGCGATGGTAGTTTTGGTAGTCGTACTGTTAACAACTGCAATTCTATTTCGGTCTTTTGAGCGTTCTAAAAATGCTAGTAATGTCCGGGTGAATGAAGCGACAATGCAAGCCGCTACCCCTGCCTTAGACAGGGCTAAAGCCAAAATAAGCGCACTGTTTGCTGACCCGACTCTACCACGCTCTGTCCCATCAAATCTAACCCTATACAATACCTTAATTAATAAACTTTCTATCTATACATTTGGTGATGAAACTCCTATAACCCTGGCTTATAACCTGAATAAAAGTACTTCAAATCCGATGATTGAAGCAGGTAGTAGTATGGCTTTAGAAAATCAAGAAAACATACAAACAGCCTGGAAATTTCCTGCCGATACAGATAATAACGGTAAATTTGATAGCTTTATTCTCTATGGTATCTACTTCCGTACTCCCCCCCAAACTGGTACAACCCAAAACAGAAGTAGAAGCCCACTAGATGCTAGAACCCCTCCTATGCTACCAGCTAAGGCAGGTGGAGCTTGTGACGTAGCTGGTGATACTAGTGCCAGCTTAGTAGGTAGTTCGGGTTGGTATAAACTACCAACTGGCGAATTGAAAAAAAGCTTTTTCGTATATGCAGTAACGGTTCCCATTAGTGATATTGCTCAAGCTACTTCTCTTGATACAACCAAATATGAGAAGTATCGAGGTAATAAGGGCTTCTCGGCATTAGAAATGCAACAAGATCGTAGCCAAGTTTCTATTACTAATAATGCTGTTGTTTATGAAGATGACTTAGATATTACACCAGGGCCGAGATTCCGTCTCAATGGACGCATCTTTACTAACAGTAACTTATTTACTGCTAAAACTAATCAAGATATAACTCTATTTCAGGTCAGTAGTAGGTATTCATGTTACTACGAACGAGAAAATAGCAAGATAGTTGTTGGCGGCAATATTGCAACTAGTAGTCCAATCAGTACAAGTAATACAGGTGGAACATACGTAGATTTATTTGTAGAAAATGGTGCGCCTACTACAAATAAAACTTTAGCATCTACAAATAAAACTACCTCAAATAACTCAAATGACATTGCCTATAACACTCAGGCTTATGCTCAACGCATAGACTTATTAGTGAAGGCACAACTTAACAATGCTACTACTACTGATCCTCAAGAAATCAGAACTAATATAAACAACCGGATTCTAAACGATCCAAGTTTAGATGCGACTAAAGTACGTAAGGAAGAATTAGAAAACTGGTTCCGTAAGCGTACTAGGCGTGTACCATTTAAAGAAGTTCCTTATGGTAATTCTGCTATTATAAAAACTGGCACTACTGAGTACGACTATATAACAGATGCAACAACCTTTATGAAAGGTTCTGCTAATACACTACGTCCAATGGATGCCTGGATTTATCCAACAGATGCTAACACAACACTAACACTAGATACAGCGCAACTACCTACTGGAGATCCAGACGTTGTAGATAATACTCCCGTAATAGAAACACAGTTAGGCGATCGCATCGTAGTAGGCAACAACCTGCCTGAACTTATATGGGATAGCACAAAAGGAGACTTTGTAGGAGAGAATGATCCTCAAGCCATCTCCCCTGCGGTGAGGTGGACAGGTAGCACTACCAAAGATCGAACTCGTAGCACTCGCGTCAGACAGTTATCAGATTTAGGTGTAACAGGACGTGATGGTTTTTGGGAAATTTCAGCCGCTTCACCCCGATCTAATCCTCTTGATGTCGTCGGTGGACTGAGGGTGATTACAGGTGCAGGAATATACAACCCAACTGGTTCTGGACTAACACCTACTCGTCCAACACCAACTAACGATCCAAGCACGTCGGGAGTCAACGAAAGTGCTGGCACAGTAGTCTGGCCTGATACTATGCCTATGCTTATACCCGATGCAACCGATCCTCTTGATGCGAGTAAACAAAAACGTGGTGATTTGGTAATGCGTGCCACGGCAGTGTATCACTACAAGTTTGATCCCTACAATCCTCAGGCGACTACACCAGACGATTATCAAACACCTATGGCCTGTGTAAGTAGCTACTATGATCCCACAAACAAGGATACGGCAATAAATACTGGTACACTGGCGGATGTGAGCGGTGTACCAGTTGGTGCTAAACCTGCTGGAGCCAGATCAAATAATGGGATTGTTTACGAGGCTCCCGCTACTACATCTGCTGGAATAACTAGAGGACAGACAGTAGATAGCAATGGTTTTTTTGCAGCTGCGACTAATGATGATGATGTTACTAACACTAGCGTAACTTTGCTAAATCGCTTGAAACATCAAGCTAACTTGGTATTTCCCAATGGTCGCCTTGTAAATCCTTTACTAAGGCAAGCACTGGCCAAAGCAACTACCAGCAAACTCACTCTTTCTGAGCAATCAGCAATTGACTCTACCATCTGTGCAATACAGATTGCTGATGGCACTCTTGCTCAGAGTACTACCTACATTCCTCATGGTGCAATCACAGAAAGGGCATTTCTTGATGCCCGCCAAATTAAAGATATAGATAAAGGCGATCCATCAACATTAACTGGATACTACAATCTCGAAGTCGAACAACGTCAGCCTTTAGAAATTCGTGCCACTACCATAGATTTAAGTAAGCTTCGCACACAAGCAATCGGCGCTGCATCGGATAACGAATATCTATTGCCCAATAGCGGCATTATCTATGCCTCTCGTGATGATGCTCAAAAAGATCGCAGTAACCCAAACAGTGAAAATGTCAGTGCTAGTGACTACAGACTCGATCCAGAACGGCGACCTAACGCCATTATGTTGATTAATGGCAGTAATTTGAGTCGCCAGACTAATTACAGAGCAGAAGAAAAAGGCTTAATTTTAGCAACTGAGCTACCAGTGTATGTTGAAGGCGATTTTAATCTGCACACTAAACAAGAATTCAAAACTCCGGATCTTTTACCTGCTCCTAGCGCTGCTACCTACGATACTAAATTTTACACTCGTGCTGCGGCAAATCGCGATCCTGACTTTGCTTGTCGGCCTAGTGATCCTAGACTACCAAATTGTACAACAGGCGAAACTTGGCGACCAGCATCAGTAATTGCCGATGCTGTTACCTTGCTCTCTGGTAACTTCCGTGAAGGTTTCCGCAATGAGGGTGATTACGACTTGCGAAATAACCAAGGGAGCGATCCTAATGTCGTACTCAACCGACTGAAGGTAGGTTTCTGGAATAACAACTTTGTCACTTCATCTAATTTTTTCACTGCAACTAATGATGATTCCTACTATAAAGATACTCCCACTGCTACTGACTTAAGGGACTATAACAGTTCTTACTTGAACAACTTTGTCACACCCATTCAACGCCGAGGAGATTTCCCAGAGTATGTAATGGAAATGTGCTTCAAAATACCAGTTTCAGAGTGCCAACCGAGTGACTGGTATGTGGGTTTAGATAGTGATGCTGATAAAGACAATGCTTTAACCTCAGCAGAAATCTTTAAAAGGTCTAGTGAGGTAATAAATGCAGATCCTGAAAGACTCTTAGCTGGTACAACCAAATGGCGATCGCCAAGAGCTGGTTTTGAAGGATTTGCTCGTAGGGTTGCGTTCAAACGGAAATACACACCAACGAATGATCCAAATTTTGGCAAGCTTGTTAACACTCTTAATGGCGTCATAACTTATACTAGCGATACTCCCATTCCACTAGGTATTAAATCAGGTGTAGTAAAAGAATTGCCGCTAGTTATCACAGGTGGTGCGGTAGACCCATCTAGCATACCTGACATAGCGTCTAATGCCCTATGGTTTGCAACCACAACAAGTATTGTTACTACCCCACCAGCCTCCACAATGAGCGAGATCAAATACAACAACACTGATCGTGTATTCTACAGATACCCCAAACTACCAGCTACTGGTTCAGTTAGGGATTTTCCTGGAGCCACATCATTCGCGGTTGCACCCATCAGAGATGCGTCATACCAGCCGCTATTTGAACCTGTATTGCAATTACAAATAACAACTGGAACACCACCTACTAATCTAAATTATGCCGCTTTAGCAGGAGCGTCTAGTGTCGTTAAAAACACTAGATGGTTGTCTCAGGCAAGTCAAACAAATTTTAATCTAGTAGTTGCTGCTGGTGATACTCCGGCTCGTGTGGGTTCAAGTACCTACGAAATCAATGGGGGTTTGCATAACTTTGTGCGCTTCTTAGAAAACTGGGATGGGATTGATGCCAATATCAACGGTTCATTCATCCAATTTAAACGCAGTATCTATGCTACTGCACCATTCCAAGCTCTTGTCAGACCAGGACCAACAACTCCTCCTGCAACCACTGCTGACCCTAATGATACTACCGCTCCTAACCTTTTGAAGAATAACAGTATCTTTTTCAGAGTTCTGAATTCTGCAAGACCTGGTTACACATCAGATAGTACTTACATTACTAATCCTAGTGGTGAAGCGCCTTATTATATGCCTCCTAACCGTAACTGGGGTTTTGATGTGGCGTTATTGGCGCAAAACCCTGACTTGTTTGCCCAGCGCTTTGTAACTCCAGCAGCAGATCCTCCAAATGAATACTTCAGAGAAGTAGGCCGCGATGACCTTTGGGTGAAAACTCTGTTGTGTGGTGTACAAACTCAAACATCGGATGGATTTGAGACTGCGGACACTACTTACTTTGGCAGTGGTTTCAAATTTGCACTACCAGCAACTGAACGTCCTACTAGCTGCCAACTCCAACCATCCTAAAGTGTTTGAATGAGAGTTTTTACATCACTTTTCGGGTGAACAGACCACGTTAACAAAGCTAGCCTAGCCCCCTCTTCCCGAATGGAGAAGAGGGGAAATTTAAAGCCTCTCCCCCCATTAGGTTACGAGTGTATTACACCCGATCGCAAATTACTTTAAAACATAGCCTTATTAAGAAATTGAGTATGAACCCACGCCAACTACAAGAATTATCTACTCAGTCTAACGATTCTGGTTTTACGATCATTGAGTCACTTGTGGCGATCCTCGTAGTTGCCATTTTGCTAGTAGCGATCGCACCTGTCCTAGTAATGTCAACAGCAACTCGTGTACAAGCTAAACGGGTGGAATTGGCAACAGGAGCGGCTAAAGCCTTTATTGATGCTCTTAAGTCTAAAACAATCTCAGATCCGACAATCACCGTTACACTGGCTGCTAGCACAACTAGAAATGTATCCAGTTCAAGCAGTGACTATTTATTGAGTAGTACGTCAGCTCCTACTGCTAGCACTAGTTTGTATTGCTTTAACAAAAATGGCAGCCTTGCTAATCCCGACTGTACTAGCGATCTATTTTACATTCAGGCTATTCGCGTTGCTGTCACAGGTAGCGACGCTGATAAAGGTCAAGGCTATCGTTTGGGAGTTCGGGTATATCGTTCAGATGCTGAATTTGGTTCTTTAACTGCGGGTAGCAGTGGAAAAACAGCAGCAACATTCACAGGGGGACTAGGCGATCGCAAAGCACCCCTAGTAGAAATGACAACTGAAATTGTCAGGGGTCAAAGCTCCTATAGCGCTTTGTGCGATCGCCTTGGTGGCTGTCAACCATAATTAACCCGGTAAACATAAATAATTTCATGACTCAGTATCGGTCACTAAGGAGAACCTGTAGCAAAATGAATATATTGAGGTGGCTGTTAAGTACTCAGCTAAAACCCTCTCACAAGCAAAATAAAAATAGTGGTTTTACCCTGATTGAATTATTGGTGGCTATGCTCATTGCATTTTTAGTAATTACGCCGTTACTAAGTTTTATGATCAGTGTTTTAAACACTGATGGTCAGGAACAAGCCAAAGCGAACTCTGAGCAAGAAATTAAAGCTGCACTAGATTATATTACTCGCGATCTCCAACAAGCAATATATATATATGATGCTACTGGAATTGCTTGTCTAAGCGGTACTGTTGATGCTAGTACCAATAACACTTGCCCAAATGCAAGTACAACTGGGAATCAACTACCTAACGGAACAGATAAAGTTCCTGTACTTGTTTTTTGGAAACGAGAATTGGTTAATCAAGCAATTACAATTACAGGCACTGAAAAAGATGATACTTTTGTTTACTCATTAGTTGCCTACTATTTAATTAAAGACACTAGTGCTAGTACTACTTGGTCTAACGCTGCACGCATCGCTAGATGGGAAATTAAAGATGGCGTTCCAAATACTGCTGCTACAGTGACTTGCTCTGGATTTGCTGCAACCGAAAAATTTCTCCCATGCCCAGATAAAGGTTTTAAACCATTTGACTTGTCACAAAAGGGCATAACATTACAAGCAAAAATGAATAGCTGGGCAGGAGGGGGGACTTACGATCAAGTTCCCGTGGTTTTGGTTGATTTTATAGATCAAACAACAATAGCACAGGGAGCGCCAGCAGTAATATGCTCTACTAACTTTAGTCAAGTTCCAGTAGCAGCAACTATTGTTAGAACAGGATTCTATGCTTGTATAAATTCAGTTAGCACAGATAATAGAAGTGCTGCGGAAGTTTATTTAAGAGGTAATGCACAAGCTCGTTTAATACAAAATGATGAAACTAAAGTACGTTACGCGCAGAGCAAATCTAGTTATTTTCCGAGTGCAAACATTAAGGTTCAAGGAAGCAGCTTTATCTTTACCAAATAGCTCCTATCTTTGACAAATATTAATAAAAGCAGGATAGTATGCCGAATATTCCTAGTTTAAGAGTATTAAATTATTTCCAGTTACACAGCCGAGAAACAAAGCTAAAGCAGCAATATTTAGCAAATAGATCGTCTAACGATGGCTACAATCTACAAGATGCTGGATTTAGTCTTATAGAGTTAATAGTAGTACTGCTGTTAGTAGGAATTTTAGCAGCGATCGCAGCTCCTGGTTGGGCTGCCTTTGTAAATCGGCAACGGATAAATAAGGTTAACGACGCTGTTTTCGCCGCACTGCAAGAAGCACAGCGCCAAGCTAAAATCAAAAAACTTAGCTACAGTGTCAGTTTTCAGAGAAATAGCACAACCCAAAATGTAGAGGTTGCTATTTATAGTACCGATGCTGCAATCGGTACATGGACATGGAAACCTTTAGCAGCCGATGTGGGAGCCAATTCTGATAAATTTTTGCTGGGCGGAAATCTTAGTGGGGAAAACATTGCTAATACTACTACTAATTCTCCTGTATCCTATCCTTTAAGTACATCAGCAAAAATTACCTTTGACTATATGGGAGTTCTAACTCTGCCAAATAACTTTGGAACAGTGGCAGCAGGTACAGAGCCACCTGGATTAAAAATAGTGGTAGCTGTACCAAGCTCTGCAAATCCTACATTGGCTAGTAGCGTAAAGCGATGCGTCATTGTAAAAACTCTCTTAGGCTCAATGGTGACAGCAAAAGATAATAATTGCAGTTAAGTAATTTAAATACCACTATTTATTTAAAAATAGGTAATATTGCTGAACATAAAACTGCACATTGATAGCAAAATTGAAACATCATGTGCAGTTTTAATATTTGATAGATTTATTTAAGAGCCATTGATAAATTAGCCATTGCCTGAACATAATAAAAAGCGTCATCATCAAAATATACTTTTCGGAAAATGACTGAGAACCTTGACTTTACTGTAGCTATCCCAACTTATAACGGTGAAAGTCGTTTGCCTGAACTACTAGAACGACTGCAAAACCAACTTAACACCGAAAATTTATCTTGGGAAATTATAGTTGTAGACAATAACAGCACTGATAATACAGCTAAAGTTGTTCAAACCTATCAAAAAGATTGGCGAGGTCCTTACCCTTTAAAGTATTGCTTTGAAGCAAAACAAGGTGCAGCTTATGCGCGAAAAAGGGCAGTTGCAGAAGCTAAAGGTAGACTCATAGGTTTTCTAGATGATGACAACTACCCAGTATCAAATTGGGTAGTCGCAGCTTATGCTTTTGGTGAAAAATATCCCAAAGCTGGAGCTTATGGCAGCCAAATTCACCCAGACTGGGAAGTAGAACCACCGGAAAACTTTAAGCGAATTGCTCCATTCTTAGCAATTACAGAGCGGGGAAATCTACCGCTATTATATGAAGCATCTAAAAAATTGCTACCCCCTTCTGCCGGACTTGTTGTCCGTAAAGAAGCATGGTTAGAAAGTGTACCAGATAAGTCGATTTTAACTGGTAGAGTTAAAGGCAATATGCTTACCAGTGAAGATTTAGAAATGTTGTCTTACATCCAAAAATCAGGATGGGAAATCTGGTACAACCCAGAAATGGAGATATCACACAAAATACCAAAATTGCGTTTGCAAAAAGATTATTTGATTCCATTTTTCCGAGGGATTGGACTTAGCCGTTGTGTAACGAGAATGGTAAATATAAAACAAATATATAGACCATTTGCTCTTTTATCTTATATGATAAATGACTTGCGTAAAATCACCTTACACTTACTAAAATATCGAACTAATCTAAAAGATGATCTGGTAGCGGCTTGCGAAATGGAACTTTTTTTAAGTAGTTTCATTAGTCCTTTTTATCTTTGGAAAAATGGATATTTTAAAAAATAATTTTTTTAATAATTAGGCATTATGATTGAATTAAAAGATGAAAATTTAGATATTAGCGTAGCCATTCCTGCATACAATGGAGCAACCCGTTTACCTAAAATTTTGGATAAGCTATTAACCCAGACAGGAGTAGAACAACTTAGCTGGGAAATTATTATTGTGGATAATAATAGTTCTGATAATACATTTGAAATAATTCAGAATTACCAAAAAATATATGATGGTAACTGTCATTTAAGATATTTTTTAGAACCCGAACAGGGAGCAGCTTTTGCGAGATTGCGAGCAGTACGTGAAGCCAAAGGGCAGCTAATCGCATTTTTAGATGATGATAATTTACCTGCTCCTGATTGGTTATCAGAAGCATATATCTTTGGATTAGAGCATCCTCAAGCAGGTGCTTGGAGTGGACAGATTCATGGTGATTTTGAAGTAAATCCGCCAGAAAATTTTGAAAGAATTCAAGCTTTTTTAGCGATTAGAGAACATGGTTCCAATCCATATTTGTTTGACGCAGATAACTTAAGACTTCCTCCTGGTGCAGCGCTTGTTGTTCGGAAACAAGTATGGCGTGAAAATGTACCACAGCGGCCTAATTTAAGTGGGAAGCTACCTGGTATTTTGGTACAGGGTGATGACTATGAACCATTGCTTTACATACATTATGCAGGCTGGCAAATTTGGTATAACCCTACCATGCACACTTATCATCAAATACCACGCTGGCGACTTGAGAGAGATTATCTCTTAACTCTGGCACGCGGTTGTGGCTTGTGTATTTTCCAATTAAGCTTGATAAATACTCAAAATTGGCAAAAACCAATAGTGTTTATAAAAACTATTTTAGGGAATTTACGCCGAGTATTAAAGCACCGTATTCACTATAGAGGGGAATTGAAAAATAATTTAATTGCACTTTTTGAAATGGAATTTTACTTGGCTAGTATGATGAGTCCTTTTTACTACTTAAAATCTAATTGGCGCAAAGGATTAAAAAATAAATTAGCCCTATAAAATGATTAACTCTAGTAACCAGTTGCCGAAAACTTCTGTAATCATCCCCGCTTATAATAGTGAAAAGACTATTACTCACACAATTCAATCTGTTCTAAATCAAACTTTGATTGAGCTAGAATTAATTGTAATTAATGATGGTTCAGAAGACTCCACTTTAGATGTTGTTACACAAATTCAAGATCCCCGAATAAAAATATTTTCCTATACCAATGCTGGCGGAAACGTTAGTCGTAACCGAGGTCTACAGCTTGCAGTTGGAGAATTTGTTAGTTTCTTAGATGCGGACGATCTTTGGACACCTGACAAGCTTCAGTCTCAGTTAAAGGCTCTGCAAGAAAATGCTACTGCGACTGTTGCTTACAGTTGGACTGATTATATCGATGAAAATGGTGAAATAGTACTCTCTGGTACACATGTTATAGCCAATGGAGACGTTTATGAAAAGTTATTGTTGACAAACTTTCTAGAGAATGGCTCCAATCCTTTGATTCGTAGAGAAGCTTTAATCAAATTAGGTGGATTTGATGAATCTCTAAGTGCTGCTCAAGATTGGGATATGTGGTTGCGATTATCTTGCCAGTTTGATTTTGTATGCGTACCATCTGTACAAATATTATACAGAATAAGTCATAATTCAGTTTCTTCTAATCTTGTAAGGCAAGAGCAAGCTTGCTTGCAGGTGCTTGAGAGAGCATATAAGGAAAGACCTTTAGTACTTAAGCATACTTGGAATATAAGCCTGACAAATTTATATAAATATCTGACATGCAAAGCCCTACAAAAGCCGTTTAATCGGCAAAAAGCTTTAACTGCGGCTAAATTCTTATGGAATTATGTTCTGAATAATTCTTCAAGGCTTCAGCGTATAAATTTCACTTTAAAGTTATTATTAAAAATTTTCATCATCCTTTTAATGCCTACGTTGTTCGACAATATTACTAACCAGCGCGAAGTAAAAAGCCAAAAAGCTGAAACATTGCTCAACACCTAGTTAGCTGAAAAAGTATCAGAATAAAAAATGTATAGCTTGGTGCATCTACCGTCTTTAGTTTCTGCAAAAAATCTCTTGAAGAATAATCATTCTAACAGTGGTTTTACCTTACCAGAGATGTTAGTAGTTATTGTATTAATTAGTATATTAGCTACGATCGGAATATCCAATTGGCTGGCTTTTGTGGACACTCGCCGTCTCAACACTGCCCAAAATGAGGTTTATTATGCTATGCGCCAAGCACAAAGCCAAGCCACTAAAGATAAATTGACCAGGCAACAGGCAAACCAGTTTTCGTATACAAAATGGTGTCGTGCAATGGGCCGTTCATCAAGCAGAAGCAGGACAATTCATTCCTGATACTGTTAAAAACAATGGCAACCTATGGCATAACCTTGAGCCAAATATTCGGATTGATGAAGAGGAAAACGATAAAGGAAAAAAGGAGACAACTTTACGAAAACACACTTCACAGCCAATGTGGCGAGTTTTATTTAACTATTACGGTTGTCCGATCTCTGAAATTGGAAATCAGTGTACAGTAGGCGGATTAGGACAAATAACATTCTACAGCTTGAATGCTGGTAAAGCTAGACGTTGTGTCTATGTTTCTACAATTATGGGGGCTATGCGGACGGGAAAAGATCATGCTAGAGCAAACGAAAACGACAAGTATTGCTATTAAGATATTTTTAGTTGTTAAACAAGGTATTGTATGCTGAACTTACCAGCAAGCCCAAAACAGCACCTGATTATTTTCACCCGCTATCCAGAACCAGGTAGGACAAAAACCCGATTGATAGCTGTTTTGGGAGATGTTGGTGCTGCCAATCTTCAACGGGAAATGACTGAGCATACAATATTTCAAATTCAAGAATTGCAAAAAGCCATTGACATATCTGTGGAAGTGCGTTTTGCAGGTGGCGATTCGCAACTTATGCAAGACTGGCTGGGGTTGGATTTGGTTTACCAGTATCAAGGTGAAGGGGATCTAGGTTTGCGGATGGCGCGATCGCTTTTTGATGCTTTTCAATCTGGTGCAGAAAAAGTAATTATCATTGGTACAGATTGTCCGGGAGTGAATGCCCAGATTTTAGCAACAGCCTTTGAGAAGTTACACGACTTTGACCTCGTACTTGGGCCTGCGATCGATGGTGGATATTACTTAATTGCTTTGCGCCAACCCATCCCGGAGCTATTCGTTAACATCGAGTGGGGAACTGCTCAAGTATTCCAGACAACCGTGGATATTGCCCAGAAACTTAATTTATCATACGTGAACTTGTCGCCTTTAGCTGATGTTGACCGACCGGAGGATCTGCCGATTTGGGAACAAGCCCTTGCAGGGAAAATAAAGCGATCGCTTTAGGGAATAGAATCAAAGGTCGGTCAATTTAGATAATGCAAGCTAATGGAAAAAGTTTGTAGACATCACTTTTTCATGAAAATGTGAGCCGATTAGCTTGGGGATGAGAATAAGAGACAGAAACAATAAAATCCTGTGGAATATCAGCACTGTTGAAATAGCTCCTTAAAGCTTTTTGAAGCTGCTTCAGGTTTGGCAACGATTTCGACAATTTTATTGCGTGCATCTGCTTCAAACAGCGCTTCAACTGCAACTTGTGCGACTTTCTGCCTGGGGATACTACCATCAAATAGTGTATCTGCACTCTGCATCACTATGCGGTCGGAGTTGTCTTCATTCTTCAACCCACCAGGCCGCACAACTGTATAAGTAAGACCACTTTTCTGAATATACTCTTCAGCTTGTTTTTTCCACAATAAAATTAGCCAAAACAAGTTTAGCGGATGGAAAAGCCGGGAAGTACACAAAGAAGAAACTAAGATCAGATGCTCAATTCCCTTTGTCTTAGCAGCATCTACTAAATTTTTAGTCCCTTCAAAATCCACTTTATAGGGACCAGTGGGGTCAAAGCTAGGTTTTGCCCCAGTCGCAACCAACACAACTGTGCTATCTCCCAACGCAGCAGTTAAACTTTCTGGTTGTAATACGTCACCTACCACTAATTCGGCTTCAGGAGACAGAATAGCCCTAGCTTTCTCTATATCCCGCACCAGGGCTATGACGGGAATATTCCGCGCTATCAACTCCTGTACAATCCGGCGACCTGTTTCACCTGTTGCCCCTGCTACAAATGCTTTCATGATAAATGTTATCCTGGGAAACTATTGTGTACTTGTTTAGTTCTTTATTTTAGTAATTCTATGGAGTCGATCGCAGATTAATGAGGTTTCGGTCAAAATGGGATCTGAATGCGAAATGACCCAGGTATGTGGGGAATCATTAATATAGACAACGCCAAAATATACAGTAATGCATTTATGCTTTCAAGAAAAGGCGAATATAAATCCTGGGAACTAACACAAGCAGTTTTACCTGTAGCGTCCAGCCAAGAAGCCGAGGATACATTAACAGAACCAAATGTAGCGACGCTCACAAAATTTTACGGTCGTTATCAAGATTTTATGGAAATGGCTGCTCCAGTAGAGAAGGTTGCTGAGTATCTCAATTCTCACGCCTCATGGTTTTCGCGCAGCGCTGAACCTATGAAGGTACAATCACTTGGGGAAAATGGCTATGCTTTAACAATTGGTCGTTTTGGTTCTTTCGGTTATGAAGTAGAACCGAAAATAGGTTTGGAATTGTTGCCCCCAGAGGAGGGTATTTACCGCATCCGTACAATCCCCATTCCTGACTACCAGCCGCCTGGTTATGACGTAGATTATCGGGCATCTCTACAGTTAATCGGAAGCGATGCTTGCAGCAGTATTGGCGAAGTTACAAAAGTTGAATGGGAATTGGATTTGATAGTTTATCTTCACTTTCCCCGATTTATTCAGCGATTACCCAAGTCTATAATTCAATCTACTGGCGATCGCTTACTTAATCAAATTGTCCGCCAAGTCTCCCGCCGCTTAACTCGCAAAGTTCAGGAAGATTTTCATAAATCTTTGGGAATACCCTTTCCTGCTAATTTTAAGCAAAAGCGTTGAGTCAATAGTCAGTTAACAGTTATCAGCCTGTTAACTGACAAATAACTTACAGACTATGCTTTAGTGAGAATTCTTTGGACAATTTGCACCCCAGTAACAGCCTGCCAAGCAAAAAGTCCCAAAAGCGTAAAATTTATTAAAATGTGAGTTGCACGCGCCCAATTTGCCCCTTTCTGCATATAAGGGGACAAAGCAGCAGAAAATGCTATTAGACTTGTCATGCCCAGTCCTGCTAACAGGTGAGGAGCGACAAATAACTTACCATTATTGATATAAGTGACAGCCATCCCGCCGATCGCACCTGCCACCATCAAAGCTAGTAGTATAGACCCGATTTGGTAGTGTCTGACGTTATATCTACCTTTAATTAATTCTTTTTTTTCTTCCCCCTGAGCATTTCTGGTACGCTGCAATTGTAGTCCTAAATAGGCAGCATAAATTGAGAGTACTAATAGCGCCCACATGAGCACCGGATGGAAGAAGTTCAGCCAATATTTCACCGACGTAGAAAGTTCCAGACTCATCGTGTTCTCGCCTAATGATTAAATCTTCATAAAAATTAGCATAACTCTATTTTCTGTGCTTAAAGTTGCACAAATTAAAAGAGACTCCCCCATCTTCCCCGACTATTTTCCTTTGCCCTCTTGCCAAAGTGGATAAACAATCTCAGACTAAATTTTGAGGGTAGACGAACAAAACCCCTGTGTGGGATCTCATTCATGACTGAAAACAACGATACTTTGCTGCTCAAAGCTGCTAAAAGTGGCGATATCAAGGGTCTGTGTGCGCTATTGGCTGCTGGTGCGAGGGTGGACGCGTGCGATCGCCAAGGCACCACGGCGTTAATGTTTGCTGCTAATTTAGGCTATACCGAAATTGTGCGATCGCTGCTAGATGCTGGGGCAAATATCAACTTGCCCAGAAAAATCTATGGTTTGACGGCTTTGATGTTGGCAGCTAGTGCCAAACAGCTTGACATTGTACAACTTTTAATATCTAAAGGTGCAGATGTCAATGGCACTAATGAAGATGGCAGTACAGCTTTAATGGCAGCAGTACTCAAAGGTCATATCGATGTAGCGCGAGTTTTATTGGCTGCTGGTGCCCAAGTTAATATCGCTGATAAAGATAATGATACGGCGGTGAAACTTGCAGTTAAGCAGGGAAAAATAGAAGTTTTACAAGCAATTCTCCAAAGTGGTGTCGATGTCAATATCCCAGATGAGGAGGGTGAGACACTTTTAATGCTAGCAGCAGACTTGGGACATTTGGAGATTGTGAAAGCACTGCTAGCAACAGGGGCTGATGTGAATGTGAAAAACGCTGATGGTGGAACTGCTCTATCGGCAGCAGCAGCGGCTGGATACAGTGCGATCGCAGCAGCTTTACTAAATGGAGGTGCCCAGATTAATCTTCAAGATCGAGATGGTGAAACTGCCTTACACCTTGCCGTTGTGGAAGGCTACATTGATGTCGTGCAAATATTACTTAACAGGGGTGCAGATGTCCAAATTAGCAACCACTTGGGCGATACACCACTTCTTGTAGCAGCATTGCAGGGACATAGCCAAATTGTCGAGGCACTGCTACGTTCTGGCGGAGATATAAATGGGAAAAATCTTGGGGAAGTACCTTTGACGTTGGCTGCATCACAAGGACACACGCAAACGGTACAAGTGTTGTTAGACTATGGTGCTGATGTCAACATTCCTGGGGATGATGGCAAAACTGCTTTAATTAAGGCAACTGAACGCAAACACAAAGAGATCGTACATTTGCTGCTGGCAAAGGGGGCAGATGTGAATTTTCAAGACTCAGCGAGGGCCACATCATTAATGTGGGCTGCTTCAGCAGGTTATGGCGAAATTGTGCAGTTATTACTCCAAGCTGGGGCAGATGTGAATTTGAAAAACCGGGGCGGTTATACTGCTTTGATGATTGCAGAATTTAATGGTTATAAGAATGTGGTGCGGAGTCTGCAAAAAGCTGGGGCGCAAGAATAGCAATCTAAATTCTTCATCTAAAATATTTTCAGAAATATCTTGACAAATCATTAAATGAAGGTTTTCAGCTTAAATCCCAAGGAAGTTTAAAAAAACAAATCTAGGACGAAGAAACAAAGAAAGTAAAACTCCGTCGTAGCTGTTGTGAACTTGCTACGGCGGAGAAAGAAAAATTAAAACGCCAAAAGGGAGCAGACCAAATGCTTGCGTCACAAGGATAGAAAGAAAGCAAAAATGAAGAAGTAAATTTACCTTTTACTTTTTACCTTGTACATTTTACCTTTTACCTGCTCTCCCCCTTGGCGTTTCCTACTGTGCTAGATGTGCAAAATATATAGTTTTTAATTGAACGGAAAAGTATTCTAACGATCATTTTTTATGTATTATCCTAAAGGCTAAATACAAACAAGTTACCAAAAAAGCTTGATATACAACCATTTGGGCGGTTGCTACGGAAATTCAAAGGAAAATAAATAAAAATTAAATTTAGTGGAATCACTGTAGTGAATCCTCTGTCACCATAAAATCGAGCATTGACTCATGACTTGATCGAGTATAAATGCCCAATGATTATAAGATTTGCAGAACAACTAGTGTCATATCATCAGTATTTTGTTTATCAGCACCGATGAATTGCTGAACTTGGTCAAATAGGTAATCCACAATCTCCTCTGGCCCATTGCAGTATTTACAAGCCGTATTGAAGCCAGCAACAAAATTGTCTTCATCGAAGCGATCGCCACCAGCAGCAGCGGCATCAGTCAAGCCATCTGTATAGTAAATAATTGTATCCCCAGGCTCTAGCTGTGCCTGGGCATCTTCATATTGGCTGTTAGCATCCAAACCGATCAACATTCCCAAAGTATCTAAACGGGTGACAGTTTTTGTCGCTGCGTGCCACCACAAGGGAGGATTGTGTGCCGCATTGCTATAAGACAGAATTCGGCTGTAAGGGTTATATTCTGAGTAAAATAGCGTTACAAAGCGGTGGGAATTTTCCAAATCCGCATACATAACTCTATTTAAGTTTTGTAGAATTCCGGCTGGGGAATTACCATGTAGCACTTCTCCTCGTAGCATTCCTCGCATCATCGTCATAATCAGCCCAGCGGGGACACCTTTGCCCATGACATCTCCAATAACCAAACCCCAGCGACTAGTTTCGGTGCCACCTTTGATCTTGGGCTGAATCTTATTATGATTGGTAGCAATAAAGTCGTAGTAGTCTCCGCCGACGCGATTGGCAGGTTTACAGCGTGCTGCCAGAACTGCACCAGGGATTGTGGGGCATTGACGTGGTAGAAGTCGCCGTTGAATTTCTGCGCCAATTTCTAGTTCTTGGTCTAGGCGTTCTTTTTTTCTTAGTTCTACAGCTAGTTCATCGTTTTCGATCGCTACTGCTGTTTGGTCTGCCACTAACCTAACTAACTTTTGCCTGGTTTCTGTCCAACTATATTCTGGATCGCGGCTCAAGACATAGAGCCATCCCCGTTCTGTATGCTTTACCAGAATCGCCGTACCAAAGATTTGCACATCTGGCCCCAAATAGCGATGCATCTGGTCATCCAAAATCCCTGTGGCATTCGCTAGGGGAGCAGTATTGGGCAAAAGCGTGATTTGACTACTGGCTATTTCTAGCGCTTTGCGGATATTCTTGCGCTGGCCACTATCTTGCCAATGTAACTGTTCTAACCTGACTTGACCATTAGGTTTGTAGAGAAACAGGGCGCTACCGTCTGCATCTGTCACTCTTGTTGCCATCAGCGGAATCAGTTCCAAAAACTGATTCAAATTATTGAAACTTCTCAGGGCAAATCCTAAAGAACTTAGCAAATCTTGAATTTTGTTCTGTTCCCGGTGCAACCTTGCCACGAGTTCTTTGAGTGCCACGACTGGTGTGACATCCGTCGTGGCACTACTATTATTATCAGTGGGTTGAGAAGGCAGTGGAGACACAGGCACGGGTATTATTGCACTTTATATTGGCAGATTTTAGATTACTTATAAATCTTTTGGCTTTGGCATTGCTAAACCATATTTAGACAAGACTTGCCATTTTAGCAAGAGTATAAAGACGTAACAGGCAAATTTTATAAGTATTTTATTTGCTTATTGTATTTCTAATGGAATGTTGATAATTTCAAATCATGTATTTTTAGTCCAAATTCTACCCGTAATAATTACTATTTTTGCTGATATATCAGAAAGGATTTCATTTTTTCATAACTTAATTACCAAAGCATATCTCTAAAGTCATAAAAATACTTTATTCAAAGAATAATTTATAACGCTTTCAGAGGGACAGTTTGAGCAGAAGCAACTAGGAGACTAGAAGTATTTTGAGTGAAAACCTCTATAAGCGCTCAAATCGAGCTTAATTTGCTAAAAAACAGACTTACACTCGTTCCCAAACCTGAGAATATGTAAATAAGTTTTCAAATATTTAATTTGTATACCATAATTGCTGTGATAATCGCCAAGATTGAGCTTTTCCATTTTTAATTTCTCGTTTTGTGAATTTTGAGTTGCTGAAGATGCAAAACTTAAACCCATCAAAACAGGATAAAAGTGAAGTAACTCTATCTTTTTAGTCAGATGTAACAGAGTTAAACCATTCGCCTGTAATTTATTTGAGGTGTGAGTCATTTGGTAAGTGTAAGATATGAATAGAAGAGATGACACGAAAAATAGAAGAAATATCCTCTAAGAACTTTAAGTCAAAAGCCAGAAAGAGTTTTTTTAACCATCAGAATTCAAACCTCTCGATAGACGTTGCATGAGTAAGTCGCCATAGCCAACACCAAACACCTATGGAGGAAAAACCTCCCGCAGCACTGAAGAAATCACCCGCGCTGGTTCCCCAACGCACTGCTCACCATTGAGACTGCTATCCATCCCACAATAGAGTTGTATTAGGGGTGAGCGTCTCAATTCCCTTTTCAATTGCTGCAATATGAAAGTCTAGGGGCTTTTGTGTGTAACAACTAAATACCGTGCTGCTACATTTTAAAAGCCCATTTAAGACTTCAAAAAGGGCATTAGCTAGAAATTTTAGCAAAAGTCACCCATTTATGGTGACAAATTCATAATTTTAGGACTTGAGCTGTTTCTAGTTAGTTCAAGTGATAATACCAGATCAGTCATCCCTAAATTTATCAGTTTTAGGACTTATGCAAAAATAGCTAAAAAGCTTAATTTATCGAATCTCCTTCTCTGTCAGAGGCTGACGCCAACACGCAGCGTCTCCCAGAGAAGAATCATACAGTATTGCGTAAGTCCTAAGTTTGGTAAGAAAAATTTTTAACTCGAAATTTTTCAACTAACCGCTCAAGAGAGCTTCGACAAACTCATAGCTCGAAAAGGGGCGTAGGTCTTCAATTCCTTCGCCAGCACCAATAAAGCGAATGGGTAAACCTAGCTGCTGCACGACGGCAAGGGCAACTCCGCCTTTGGCAGTGCCATCTAGCTTGGTTAAGACAACACCACTGAGTTGGGCAGCTTGGGAAAAAACTTCGGCTTGCCGTAGTCCATTTTGGCCTAAAGTTGCATCTAGAACCAAAAGAGATTCTACTTTGGCATCTGGGGCTTTTTTGTCGATAATTCGGCGGATTTTACCGAGTTCGTCCATTAAATTTTTCTTGTTTTGCAGTCGCCCAGCTGTATCTACGAGAAGCAATTCAGTTTGACGCGCTTGAGCGGCTGCGATCGCATCAAATACAACTGCTGCCGGATCTGTATTCTTTCCCGGATTGGCAATTACATCCACGCCACTTCTACTACCCCAAACCTTGACTTGTTCCACGGCGGCGGCGCGGAAGGTGTCTGCTGCGCCAATCAAGCATTTATAGCCAGATTTTTGTCCCAGATGGGCAATTTTACCAATAGTGGTGGTTTTACCCGCACCATTTACCCCAGTAATTAACCAAATATTTAAGGTTTCTTTTTCTGGGGTAAAGGTAGTTTTGTGGGAGGTTTTGCTCGGTGCATCCAGCATATCCCGGAGGATTTTTTTCAGGAAAGCGATCGCTTCTTCAGGTGCGGTAACTTCTTCTCGAAGTTTTGTCTGTAGGGCATTGATAATAAAGTCTGTCGCCTCTACACCCACATCAGCTTGTAAAAGCAATGCCTCAATTTCCGTCACAGCAGCTTGGTTTAGCGGCCCTTGACCAACGATCGCCTTCAGTTGATTGAGAATACTACGGCGAGTTTTGTCTAATCCTTGCCGGAGCTTTTTCAGCCAGGTAATTTCTTCAATAGAAACGTCTTCTGCACTCCTACCTTGAGCTGCTAGAACTTTCGCTGACCAGACAAACCCATCATCAAATAGCAGTCCAGGAATTTCCTCTTCTGTTTCTGAGGTTGTCGCTACTGGCTGTACTACCTCCGGTTCTGGAACTTCAATGGCGGTGGCTATTAGTTGTTCTAGCTTGGCTTGCCGTTCTGCCGCCGCCCGTTCTAAAAAGGATAAGTTAGCTGGTGCTGTTGGCTGTGTTGCCTCTGGCGTAGCTAGTGGTTCGGTGGGTGTTAGTTCAACTTCACTTGTTGTGAGTTCTTGGCTAGAAACATCTGGCTGTTCAACAATTGCTGCCACTGAGGAATCTTCTATAATTTCTTCCTCACTAGCAGCTTGGATAACTTCTGGCTGTGCTGTTTCTACGGTTGTACTAGCAGGTTCTTCAGTTGCTTCTGGTTCAGCTATTGCCGCAATTACCGTTTCTGCGGTTTCAGGTTGTGTTGATGGTGCTAAGGTATCTGCTGAATCAGGTGGGGTTTCTACTACCTCGACTTGCTGTTTTTGCTGAATATTTTTGTAGGCAGCTTTAGCAAATGCCAATAAGTTTGCCGTTGAGTCTGGTGCAGTTTCAGCAGTTGGTATTGAGGTTTCGGCTGGCTCTAGTTGGGGTTCTTGTGCAGGAGGAGTTTCTTCCTGTTTTTTATCAGAGGGAGTATTAGAGGAATCGTTATGTTGACGACGGAACCAATTAAAAACCATTGCAGCAGTATTGTTTATATGAATTATGAGTTATGAATTATGAGTTTAATTTAACTTTGCACTTTTTCTTGGGGTGAAAACTTCCGAGTTATCCTCACCTTTCAACGCCAGTTTGAGGAGAATCGTTACAATAGAAGGCCCCTTGCGTTTGCGCAGCGTCTCACTTTGAGTGAAGTTCCGCTTGGAGGAAGCCGCAGAAGCGGCTACAGATTTTTCTCCACGGCAGTATAAAAATTATTAATTCCGCACCAGTACTACGCAGTTTTTTTCTGCTCAGTGACTCGGCGCAAAACACCGTTAATAAACCGATGACCATCGTCTCCACTGTAGCGTTTGGCTAGCTCCACAGCTTCGTTGATGGCGATACTGTCTGGAACTCCTAAGAACTTCATTTCTGCCACGGCGATTTGCAAGATATCGCGGTCAATTTGGGCGAGGCGAGTTACTTGCCAATCTACTAAGGCAGCAGAAATGAGTTCTTCTATAATGTGTCGATTGTCGTTGACGGTAATCACAAGCTCTTTAGCGTAATTCCGAACTCCCTTGTCCTGATTAGCTAACTGAATCAATACTGGAAAATCAACTGCTGTACCCAACTGATTGATTGCTGTCTGGGTGCAGGCGATCGCTTCTTGAAGCATTGTTCTGGCAGTATTGAGGTCGGAGGCCCGAGTTTGGCTACTTAAGAGGCGATCGTTACTGCGTTGCAGTTCACCTGCGGCATTATCGAGGGTATCTTGAACTTCTGAAGTCAGAGTGCGTACTGCACCTAGTACCAACTTGGATACTAGTTGGTCGTCTTCCAATTTATCTAATTTCTTTGGGTTGACTGGCAATTGGCTAAGGCTTAAAAGCGCCAATTCACGAGCAATTTGCTGGGGTTTACGAGGTTGCATAGAACTGAGGGGTGATTGTGCGAGAACTGAATTTACTAGGCAAGACAAACTTATAAACCTATCAATTTTGGCACAGTTAAACAACAACATTACGCATTTGCTTGTGACTATGCCAGATTGATTCCAGAGAGGCAGAGGGCAGGAGGGAAGATAAATACACTCCTATATCTCTTGTCGCAACCAGAGCTTTTTCTTGGAGTTTAAGTCAAGATACCAAAATCTCTGAGTTGGTGGCTTGAAATTTAGATGGAGTGCGAGCTGCTATTGTTTATTCCAACCTCCTGCCTTCTTCACGTTTCTTCGACGGGAATAATCTGCTGCTTGATTTCTTCGTGTTTCACTTCCAATGTGGACTCTTTGGAGAAAACCAAAGGCGTATTGGGGGCGACAATGCCACCTGATACAACTATTTTAAAGGCGTCTTCAATCGACATGGAGAGGTTCACTACTTCGTCTTCAGGAACGACTGCGTACCATCCAGTAGTCGGATTTGGGGTGGTGGGGATAAAGACACTTAGTACAGGGCGAGACATCTGGGCTTGGATATCACTGCTGATTGCACCAGTAACAAAAGCGATCGCCCAAATTCCTCGGCGAGGATACTCTACCAAAATTACCCGGCGAAACTTGCCATTAGAATCTTTCAGTATTGTTTCTAAAAGCTGTTTAAGAGTTTTGTATACCTGCCCTGCTAAAGGAATTGCCTGTAATAATCGCTCACCAAAATCTAACAACCAGCGCCCAGCGATATTTCGAGCCATCAAGCCCATCAGCAATATACTTAGTAATGGTACAGCCAAGCCTACCAATAAATTAAGTATATTTACCAAGACTGGGTTTAAGCCATCAAAGGGATTCAATTGTTTAGGAATTTGGGTGAGGAAGTTGATTACCCAAGTCGCAATGGTAATTGTCAGCCAGATAGTGGTTGCTAGGGGAATTATTACTAACAAACCAGCAATCAGGTCGTTTTTTAAGTCCTGTTTTAGGCGATCGATTACCAAGCCCCGATTCTCCTGTTTTAAGCTAGAGGAACTTTTGTTATTCGTATCCATACCAGCAGATTCGTCAAATTCCGAAGGCTTTAACTTTGGCAGATTCTGCCGCAAGTAACTGTCTAAAACGCTAGCAAGTTGCCTGCTGCTGGAAATCAGCTATTTTCCTATAAGCATACACATAGACATTAACCAATCCGATGGCGACTGGTTATTCTTAGAAGATGTTACTTTTATTTATAAGACTTGTAAATAATTGTTGCAAGTTCTTAGGTATTATTAATCTATCGCGCTTAATCAAAAGCTGCTCATGATTGTGAAAGTACTACAGGGTAATCTAATAAATTATTTTATCTGGTCAGTCACTCACTTTTGAGTAGGAGCGGCTTTTATGAAAATGTTCTGTTAAAAATATTAATTTGTTAGGGATTTCCAAGAAATAAATTATCCATATTGTGGGTGAGTATTCTGCCCGTCCTGAATATAGAAGCGATGGGGACAACCATTTCCCTAGAAAATTTGCGATGTTTTTGATTTGGAAGTCTCTTTTATCTAGTCTTGAATTATGAAAAACAAGATCCCCGACAACTTTTACGAAGTCAGGGATCTGTGTAGCACATCTGTGTACCCTATGATTTTGCGATCGCTATACAGGAAATCCTTCTAATCTCCAGCCATCTTCACACTGCATCAACCTGTGTAGTTTCAGAATCTGCGCACTGCAACTGTTGCGTACTCTCTTGTACTAAAATTGCTGTTGCATCTAAATTAGGTTTTGGTAAATACTTCATTTCCCAGACTTTGAGCAAAATCAGGTATTCATAGAATGCCTGCAATGTACACCAAGCGACTCCGGCGCGTCCATCTAAACATCCGCCTAAGATAAAATACATATATATAAACCGTAGCAACGGTCTGGCGGGCAAACGTAAAGACAAATCTTTCAGGGCACGCCGTCTTTCGACTTCTGATTTGCCAAAGAATAAATCTTGCCAGTTAACCTTTCCTTGTTCCAACTGATACAATGTTTCTTGAGCCTCATCCGTAGAATAACGGTTGTGCTTGTCAATCCAGCGGCTCAAACCTTTGCTAGAAGTGTAGTGTGGGTATGTTTCTTTTAAAAAGCTAGTTGCACCCTCACAAACTTCTCGCTCAGTATGACCGTAGTCTGTAAACCACACTTTACCGTGGCGGAAGAGCCGCATTTGGTAACGGGGATACTGTGTGCTGTAGCGAATCCAACGATTCATGAACATGACGCGTTCAGCCACGTAGTAACCGATGTAGTCTGGATTCTGACTTGCCTTTTCGCATTCCGCAAACAGTTCTGGTGTCATACGCTCGTCAGCTTCGAGAATGTAAACCCATTGATGCTTCGGGGGGATAGACTCTAACATCCAGGTGCGTTGGCGTCCGTGGCTTTCAAAAGCGTGTTGGACAACGCGGATGGGATAGCGACTGGCGATTTCCACAGTGCGATCGCTACTGCATGAATCCACAACAATGATGTCATCTGATAACATCGCCGATTCGATACAAGCAGCAATATCTAGTTCTTCGTTATATGTCAGTATGTAAATTGAGAACATTACTCAAGTTTTATAGCGATTTTAGTCAGTGATAATTGCCTTGTTATTGTTATTAGCTATTAGGCGCATGGCAGTATCAGCCGTCAATAATTTTGGGATACTTCTTACTGCCATGCCAATAGTAGATTAGCGTGCGGCAGTTCTAGGTTTACCACCTTGTACAGCACCCCTACCTCTTAAGCTTGTCCAGCCGATGATAATGTAACCAATGGACAATAGCAAACTGCTAATACCAATCCGCAGTCCAGACTTCCAAGCCGTATCTTTAGCTTGTTGCAGTGCTTCGTCTCGGCGCTGGCGAAGTTGGCTCAGTTGTTGAGTTTGCAGCGTTTGAATATCTGTTTGTTGTTCGATAGCTTTGTCAAGTACTTGGGGATTTGTTTTAGCTTTCTTCAGTAACTCTTTTATATTTGCGGGAATTTGAGGGCTTTCAATTGCTTGCTTATATTTTTGGTCATCTTTGAGGATTTCACTAAACTGAGCTTTGGTTTGGTTTCGCAGCTGGTCTAGTTGCGCTTTTCCTTGATCGGTATTCAGCTGTGCTTGCAATTGCGATAATCGAGTGTTTAGTTGAGTTTCTGCCTGATCTGCTTCTTGGGTGATTCGGTTGAGTGTTTGAGTCTTGGCTTGATTGACGTTATTTAGGTGCAGGGGAAAAATCAGCAAGAACATCAACCCTAAAATACTGGAGATAATCGCGGCGGTAAATCTTAAATCGATACCTTGGGGGCGATCGCTTGCTGGATCGGCATTCTCAATCCAATAGGCAGCAAACAGAAGCCCCAAACCGACTAGAGGAACAATTCCGCGATCGACAAGCGCTGTTCCCAAATTGATTTGCCATACACGATCGGTGGGTTGAAAGGGTAACAACAGAATCAAAAAGTCAACAAAAAAGGACAAAATGCAGATTATTCCAACTACCTTAAGTGTGAGAGCAGTGCTCACGGAAGTAAAACGGTTAACCATAATTTTTCAAACTGGTGGTGAATACGAGTGATTTTCATATTTCAAGCTACTTGAATATTGTGCCCATGACTATGACTATTGTGTAAAAACACAAAGCAGATTCAATATTGGTAAAGGCTATCTGCCTCTTGGTTTTCAACTAGGCCACAGTAACATTTGTTATCTACAGTGTCTTCAGGAAATTCCTGGTATTTTAAGATACGAAGTCTATGCGGGGCTAGAGGAACAGACTCATTAATTACCCAATCACCCTGATTGCAGTTCTCAATCAGTCGTAATACAGACCTTTTGTAAGGGTTCACAGATGTGCATTGGTGTCAACTTAAATCGAAACCTTTGCAATGAGGTTGTATCAACTTATCGTCCGCTTTGAGCAAAGAAGCAATTATTACCGAGAGCAAATGCTACCCAAGTGATTGAGCTTATACTTGTCCAGGATTTTTACGAATATCTCGCTTGTTATACTTAGAATAGTTTTTTTTTGCATGAAGTACAAAGCTACGGGTTTTGAGGCAGAAGGTAGAAACTCTTTATATCTGAAGCGTGAGTCCTGCATTTTGTACCTCAGTTATTTGCAAACTCCTGTATTTATACTCTTTTTTGCTAATTCCTAATAAAAATGAGCAAATCGGAAATAATAACTAACAATCAGGTGTGAACTTTACTAGAATCAGTTCGTCGATGATTTTTGTTAGCAAAAAGAGTGAATTTGAAGGAGTCAAACTCTGAAAGGCTTTGAATTCAAAGGTGTTGAAAAACTTATTGGGCCAATAGCCGCGCTTCTCGGCTTTGTGTATTTGTTGCAATGGTATATAGGAGACTTGCGATCGCCTTCCGATCCCATCTTTGAAAATAAACAGCCGCCTTTAGTGATGAAAGAGGGCGACCCTTATATCCGCGCTTTAATGCGAACCATCTCGGCAAGTGAGGCTAGTGGAAACCGTCCCTATTCGCTGTTATACGGTGGACAGCAAGTCAACGATCTTAGCCGACATCCTGAGATATGCGTCACAATTGTCACAGGCCCCAATACAGGTAATTGTTCTACTGCTGCTGGCAGATATCAAATTATCAACATTACTTGGTATCGTTTAGCTCCTCGTTATCACCCAAAGCCGATGCAGATGATGTTTTGGACTGCTTATAGTTTTGAAGCAGAATATCAAGATGTAGTAGTTTACCGTTGGTTAAATGATTCTAAAGTTTGGGGAACTAATATTTCTCAACTGTTGCGTCAGGGAAAGTTAAATGATGTTTTGCGGCGACTCTCTCCCACCTGGACAAGTCTGGGATATGGCATAGAAACTAATTCTGTGAGTAACTCTTTGCCCAAGGTTTATCAAAAAATGTTGCAAGAGGAATTAACCGCAGCGAAACAACCAATAGCCCCGAATTTGCCACCATCCCCAACTCCTTCTAGCAAAGCAGTAAAAAAGTAGTAAGGTTATCCTAGTTTTTAACTTGCTGTGGACAAAAAACTTTTTATATTTTCCACAAATGCCAAAGTATTTTCAAAGTGGATATTGTGTCCAGCATTGCTAATTATTTTTATCTGAAAAAATTCACACATTTTAGCCATTTCTGTATTAATAGATATAAATTTTTGATCGTATTCACCGACTAGTAAAAGTATGGGAATTGTATTGCATTGTAGTTTTTCCCATAAAGAAGGTTGACATCCAGTACCCATAAAGCGAAGTGATTTATCCAATTCCTGTGGATTGTTCTGCAACCTGCTTTCAACCATACGATCGTATTCTGGATGATTTTTTATATAACCAAAAATCGGTTGATTATACCAATTTGATAGAAAAGTGACAAAATCACTTTTTTCAAAGATTCTTGTTAATTTTCTGCCTATTTGTGTATCAAGTTTAATCCGTTCTAATCGTTCTGCTACTGTTGGTAAACCTGGGGAAGCTGACTCTAGAACAACTTTATCAAAACGTTCTGGAAAATGCAGGGCCAGGTATAAAGCCAATCTTCCACCCATTGAATAACTAACTAAAAAGCATTTGGCAATTTTTAACTCATCTAGTAAGTTGATTAAAGCATGAGCAGCATTTGCCATTGTATAGTATTCGTCCTCACCTAAAACTTGAGTTTTGCCATGTCCGGGGAGATCAAGTGTTAAATAGGAAAATTCGTTAAATAGTAATTTTATGGCTTCATCAAATTCATTAATGTTACCCATGAAGCCATGCAAAAAAAGAATTAGTGGTTTATCTAAAGTGCTAGTTAAAGAATAATGAAATTGATAATTTTTTAGAATCATAGTCTAGGTAAAAATCATCATTGCACAGCATATTATCTGATGGAATAAGTTTTTTCCTCGTTGCCTCCTAGAAAAAGCGAACAAAGGAAAGTCTATAAGAAATAGGTTGTCTACCAGTTGGCAATATGATGTCGCTGGAATGAATGTCAGGATGCACTATTGAGTTTTGATGTATTGCTGCTAGTGCATCACTAATTTGGCGAATGCATTTTAGATTATTTTTCTCATTCTTAAGGCAAAAATCGATCTAAAGCTGCTTTTAACTGTTTAATTTCAACATCAATATTACCCTCTTGTGCGGCTCTCGCAATACACTCAGTCAAATGTTCATCCAAAACAATTCGTGCAACTCGATCCAATGCGCCCCGCACTGCGGCAATTTGCAGTAAAACATCAGGACAAGGGGTACTTTGCTGCACCATTGCCTTAATACCACGAACATGTCCTTCTATACGCGATAATCGATTGACAATTCGCCGTAAAGACTCTTCGCTATGGATGTGAGGATGAGTCAACTCTCCAGTTCCATGAGTCCGATCTGTATACTCGTGGTCTGTATCGTGATAGTGGGAATGTTCTGCTTGCTGGGATGTTGGCAAGGATTCCTTACCTAATCGGTTTGATCCATTCATGGGCTATCAAAAGGCTTGTATTACTAAGATCCTAGTCTAGTACTCGACCAACCCAAAATTTATGAGTGGGGAATGGGGAAGAGTTAGAATTTCATTGAGTTTAGAGACTCATTAATGGAGTTCAAATACTCATTCACGAGTATCAAAAACTCATTTATCTAGTTTAAAGGCTCCCTCATCTCCCCACTACCCCTAACTTTACTACTGACGATTGGCTTTTTCTTGAGGAATAATCTCCGTTACTACCCTACCGCTAGAACTGCCACCTTTGACAACAATATTTTCTGTTTGCAGATTACCAACTGCTGTTTCACCCACAAAATTTAATGGTGGGTCAACTTGCCGATAAACAACATTTCCCTGAGCTTCAACTAACTTATTATCTAAATACCAAGTTAGTGTATTGGATCTTAGAGACTGGCGACGCTGACCAACTGCGTTGACGTTACCTTTTAAGTAAACGGTTTTTTGCGGTATTTTCATTTCACCTTGATTGGCTGTCACTGTGACATTTTCGGCACGCTGGAACATTCGTGTAGGTGAGTTTGTAGTGACAGTTTCTGCGTTCATGTTCCAGGTCATAGAATTACTAGATATTTGCATTGGTGGGTCTAGTAACTCTAGTTGAGCATTTTTTTGGACAGTGGCAATTTTTGTTTTTAAGTTGACTTCGGCAGAATTTCCCTTACCGCGATCGCTAATTTTATTATCTTTGTAGCGGTCAATTTCTAGGGGGCGATCGCCAATCAGTTTTTCTTCTTTAATATTCCAGATTAAATGTTCAGTTCTCACTTGCATCTGGGGATCGATAGAATTTGCTACTACTCCGCCAGAAAATTCCATCCGCTGTTCGCGGGTTTTAACTCGCACTTCCTGCGCTACTGCTTGTAGTTTTTTATGGGTGCCGTTAATCTTGTTACGAACAATCAACAAATCTTCTTTGGGACGCCATTCTAATTCATTACCTTGCAACACAATCCCATTACTAGGGTCTGTGGCAAATATCTTACCTTTCAGAAACAACTGCTTCCCATCTTGTTCAATGTCTGCTACATCTGCCTTGATTTGGTAAACAATTTTGCCATCTTGATATAGCTCACCATAAGGACTTTCAGCCTGACCAATTTGTTTTTCTTTGGTGTATTTTGCGGTTTTAGCCCTGACTTTCCAAATTGGTCTTCCCACTTCATCTGCTTGTTCTAGGGTGACATCAAAGAAAGTCAAATTGCTATCTGGATTAGATGAATCCGCAGTATTTTGTTGCGAAGCTAGGGGAGATTTGCCCCCACAGGCGACTAAACCAAATACCAATAAAAAGGTCAAAGGTAAAATAAGAAAGAAGGGAGTGGGGGAGAAATTTTGAATTTTTCTCTTTCCCCATCTCCCTCTTTTATGAAATTGATACGCCATTATTCTTGGATTTCTAGGTGTCCATCACTAGTTCTAGGGTCTTCCAAAAAACCGATACCAGATAACGGCCGGTATGGATAGCTTTGGCGAGGGGTTTTTTGAATATCTTCTTTGATAGCTTCTAAATCAATGTAGCGATCGCTTACATTAATTAAGCTGTCGCTGGTCATGGAACGCAAGCTCACAACTTCTACCCGCACGCCACGATAGCTGACTGAATTGACCGCATAAGCTAAATCTCCATCACCGCTGACTAAAACTGCGGTATCATAAGAATCTACTAACGCCATCATGTCTACTGCTATTTCTACATCTAGGTTAGCTTTTTTAGAGCCATCTGGTAGCTGGACTAAATCCTTAGCAATGACTCGATAGCCATTGCGACGCATCCACAGCAGAAACCCCTGTTGCTTCTCGTTTGTCCGATCTACGCCAGTGTAGAAAAAAGAACGCAGTAATCTAGAACCCCCTGTTAATCGACATAATAGCTTCGTGTAATCTATTTCAATACCTAATTGCAGTGCAGCGTAAAATAAATTTGAGCCATCAATAAATATGGCTACCCTACCCCGATTCTCCAAAACCTGTTCTGGCGTAAAGATTGAATCATTTTCCAAATTATTCAACATCATTGTGATACCTCAATTTTTATCCCTGTTATTTTTGATACAAATTACCAACTTTTAGATGCTAGTCACAGCGGCTTATGATAATGTTCCGCGGCTAATTTAAATTGAGCCACGATAAATTTCGTGAGAAAATAAAAAATTGAACAAAATCAGAGTTTGATAAGGACTAATCGTTTTTCGGGGGTTCTATTCGTTGAAATACAGGTTGGTGTTTACCCAACTGTTGTTTGCTCGATAGTAGTCCCCATGTAGCATGGGTGGCAAAAGGAGCATTAACTGAACTTTCTATTCGATTGTTAAAGTTTATTCCAAAACCCAGTTGCTGATAAATATCGCTACTGATGTTTGGAATAATTGGGGATAGCAGATAAGCTGCTAGTCTAACCGATTCTAGAACTGCGTAGAGAACCTTTTCCACCGACTCCTGCTGTCCCTGTTTATATAATGACCAAGGAGCCTGTTCATCAATAAACTTATTACTGGCTTGTGCCAATGAAAGTATGGCCACGCAGGCTTGACTGAAAGCTAGCTCTTGGTATGCTTGTTTTACCTGTTCCCCTAGACGTAAACCAATTGCTTTCAAAGGATTTTCGTCAGGAATCCCTTCATTGCCGATTGATGGGACATTATTCTCAGCACAGTACTTTTTCACCATGCTCAAAGTGCGATTGAGCAAATTACCTAAATCATTTGCCAAATCTGCATTCAGAACATTAATGAACCTAACTTCATTAAAATCTCCATCCTTACCAAATTCGATTTCCTTAAGGAAGTAATAACGAACGGCATCACTACCATAGCTCTTAACTAATGCCACAGGATCAAGGGTGTTACCCAGACTTTTGCCCATCTTCTGCCCGTCTTTAGTCAAAAAGCCATGCCCAAAGACTTTCTCTGGTAAGGGCAAGCCTGCTGACAACAGCATTGCTGGCCAGTAAACTGCATGAAAGCGCAGAATATCTTTACCAATTAGGTGCAGGTTAATCGGCCACCATGTTTCTAACGCATTTGCTAAAGTCGGTTCTGCATCTGGTTCTAGTAATGCTGTGACATAACCTAACAGCGCATCAAACCAGACATAGAGAGTGTGCTTGGGATCGACTGGTACGGGAAAACCCCAATCTAAATTCACTCGGGAAATGGAAAAGTCTTGCAGTCCTTGATTGACAAAGCTGAGAACTTCATTACGCCGACTTTCTGGTTGAATAAAATCTGGTTTAGATTGATAAAATTCTGTCAGCTTAGTTTGATATTTGGATAAGCGGAAAAAATAGTTTTGTTCGTCTCGCCACTCCACTTCTTTGTTAGTATGAATTGGGCAACGGTGTCCTTCTAACAGATCCCGTTCTTCTTTGAATTCTTCGCAGGATACGCAGTACCAGCCTTGTTGTTGTCCTTGGTAAATATCACCAGATTCCCAGACTCGCTCAAAGAATTCTTTGACGATCGCTTGATGACGAGGCGCAGTAGTCCGACTAAAGCGATCGTATTGAATATCTAATAATTGCCATAAACTCACGAAACTAGGGACAATTTCATCACAAAATTCTTGTGGCCCTTTCCCTAAACTTTCTGCCGATCGCTGAATTTTTTGCCCATGTTCATCTGTACCTGTAATTAGTAATACTTGATGTCCCAGTAATCTCTGAAATCGCGCCACTACATCGGCTGCGATCGTCGTGTAAGCACTGCCTATATGGGGGACACCGTTTACATAATATAGGGGTGTGGTCAGTGCAAATGTCTTTTTTGTTTTATTCACTAGATTCATGCAAAATAAAAATTAACTTATTAAAAGGTTTTATCTCTTAGCTTTCAGCGGCAAAACCACGCAATTATACAATATTATTCCTATTTTTTCCAATAACATCTTCATAGTAGCAAATTTATCAAGTCCAGAATTGTTTTTTAATATGCATCAATTAAACTCATTTTTACCTAAAAAATGGAAATTAACTAATCATAATTTTTTCGAATAGTTTCTATTAGATATTATTGTGATCGAGAATACATAATTGGGAATACAGAAAATTTAGTTGCTTTTGGAGATTAGATATTTCTATCTTAAGACGGTCATGGCAATAGTAAAGAAATGTAAAAATTAAATTAAGACAAATTGCCATATTTACCGGAAAATATATTGATTAGGTATGAGTGGAAATAGCCCCCTAGAGATTTCTCGCGCTTTGGTGGCGGCATTCTCAACGCAAATGTTCCGCTATTACGAAGACCGCATTCCCCAAGATGCAAGCGTCTTGGTAGTCAGCAATCACCGCAGCTTTATGGATGCACTGATTTTAATGGCAGCGTTATCGAGTCCGATTCGCTTTGCTTGCCATCACTACATGGGACAAGTTCCAGTCATGCGAGAGATTGTCACCCGTCAATTGGGGTGTTTTCCCTTGGAAGAAACTCAAAACCGCCAACAAAGCTTTTTTTCGCAGTCACAGGTGCTATTGCAGTCCAAGCAGATGGTGGGAGTATTTCCAGAAGGGACTGAACCAATGGTGAAATTTACTCAGCCAAACCAGGTAGGTGAGTTTCAGCGGGGATTTGCCCATTTGGCATTGCGAGCGAATGTGCAGGATTTAGCTATTTTGCCGATCGCGATCGCTTCCTTAGAAGAAGTAAACACTAATGGCTTCCCATTAAGACTTTTGAGTGTATTCGACCCTTCAGAACCTTTATTTAATCAAAATGGTTGGCATCCCTTGGTAATTTATCGTCGAGTTGCGGTGTTAATCGGTCGTCCTTATTGGATTACGCCCCAACATCATAAAAAATATCATGGCAAACAAGCCAGAACTGTTGTGGCTGAACTGACAGAACACTGTCAGGGTGAAATTAGCAATTTACTGCGTCAAGGTTGCTATTAAAGCTATTCGATTTGGAATTTTGGATTGTCTGCACAACTTTGAGTAGCTTGTTCCGAGACTTTTTTGTTTTTGCTCAAAAGTACCGAAGCTCATAAAAGCAACAATTCGCAGTCCAAAAGTTTTATACCATTGACCAATGACCAATGACCAATGACCAATGACTAATGACTAATGACCAATGACTATCACAGAAGTTGAGCTAAACCCTTGTTTCCTGACTCCTAAACGAGTACAGCCAGAGTATCCTTTGTTGGTATATTTGCCAGGAATGGATGGAACTGGTCAACTATTGCGATCGCAAACCGCAGGATTAGAAACTGGGTTTGATGTGCGCTCTTTGGCGCTCCCCCGAAAAGACCTTAACACTTGGGATGCCCTAACTAAGAGTGTATTGGACTTGATCGACGCCGAATTAGAAAAAAGCTCTCAGAGGCCAGTTTACTTGTGTGGTGAGTCCTTTGGTGGTTGCTTGGCAATGAAAGTGGCAATCCAAGCACCCGATTTATTTAAGCGAATCATCCTAATTAACCCAGCTTCGTCCTTTCATCTTCGCCCTTGGTTAAGTTGGGCATCCCAGCTAACTTACTTAGTGCCAACAGGATTATATGATATTGGCGCACTAGGCTTGTTGCCATTTTTAGCATCTTTGTCACGCATTTCTCGAAGCGATCGCCACGATTTGCTGAAAACTATGCGTTCTGTGCCGGCAGAAACCGTTCTTTGGCGGTTGTCTTTGCTGCGAGAGTTTGATATCGATGAGGAAAAGTTAGGTCACTTGACTCAACCAGTTTTGTTGATTGCTGGTGCTAGCGATCGCCTTTTGCCTTCTGTAAGCGAAGTCAACCGAATAGGGAAAGTCTTACCAAATAACAAGATTGTAGTGTTGCCCCATTGTGGACACGCTTGTTTGCTAGAGCAAGATACTAATCTCTATGAAATTCTTAAAGATAACGACTTTTTAGAAAGTAAAGCTGATAGCTGAGGTAGGATTAGATGAATATACAGAACTACTTACACAAGAAGATTTAATTGCTGGTAATTGATCGAACAATATTGCCAAGAAAAATGGGCGCTCTTATTTCAGAAATACTCACTATTTTAGAAGGCAAAGTGTTTTTGACATTAGGTTATCATTGGCAAAATCAAAATCTCTGTCATCCATCTTCTGTCTATAGTTAAAACTCAGAATAATTCCTATTTGCTCTGACGAATTGTACTTATCGAGAGATGTCAAAGCCCCTCAAACTTCGCTACAACCAAAAGAGAGAGGCTTTACAAGATGGTGTCAAGCAATGGCAGACAAACCCCAAAAAATAGAGGTGAATAAATTAGTTAATTCACCCAGAGAAACTTCAGAAGCAGGAATTCAGGCTCAATCATCAATAGAAAATGAACCGTCTATAGTAGAGTCTTTTGTTAAAACTGTTGTTCAGACTAGCCAAGCAGTTTTAGATACAGCAGTAGGGGTGGGAGAAGCGACGGCAAAAGAAACACACAAGTTTATTGAGCAAACAACTCAAACCAGCGGTCAGTTTGTGAATCGCCTCAGCGAAAATTGGCTGATTAGAAAACTATCTGGAGTCTTAAATCTCAATTGGCTGATTAACGATAGTAACCTTGTTGATTTAGAACAAGCAGAAGCGGCGGTAAACAAGCTTAAAAAACAGTATCCAAATGAATTACCTAGCCAGCTTGCTCACCGCATCATGGTGGAAAAAGCAACTCAAGCAGGGACAGTGGGACTAGCCACTAGTATTTTGCCAGGAATAGCAGTGGCATTATTGGCAATTGATTTAACAGCCACAACAAAATTGCAGTCAGAAATGCTTTATCAAATTGCATCTGTCTACGGGCTAGATTTAAAAGATCCTGCCCGTAAAGGTGAAATTTTGGCAATTTTTGGGTTGGCTTTGGGTGGAGGGCGTTTGTTGAAAGCTGCGGGATTAGGCTTGCTGCGAAATGTGCCCTTGGCGGGTGCAGTTATTGGAGCTAGTTCAAATGCAACGATGATCTATTCATTGGGGTATGCTGCTTGTAGATTTTACGAAACCAAGCTGGATGAATCTACTTCTCTGGCATCGCCACAGACATTAGCAACATTAAAAGCCGAAAGTGAAAAGTATCTAGAAAGTGCGATCGCTCAAGAAGCCATCATGGATCAAATCTTAGTTCACATGATTTTGGCTAGTCATCCAGATAAGACTTTGGAAGAAATTTTGCCAGAATTACAAGCTGTAAAACTCAGTCCTACCTCGTTGGATGCCATTGCCCAAAATATCAAATCACCTAAGTCTTTAGATATACTGCTCAATCAGCTGAATCGTGATTTTGCTATACCCTTGCTCGTTCAGTGTGAAAAAATTGCCCAGCTTGACAATAAGACTACACGACTTGAGCAAGAAATAATAGCAGCGATCGCCAGAAAATTTAACATTGATACAACAATTGGGGCATAGGGAATGGGGCATGGGGCATGGGGCAAGAAGCAGGACGTAAAAGAATCTGACTTTTCACGGTATCTGGAAAACCTCTCTCTAAATCTCTCTCCTAAAAGGAGAGAGACTTTGAATTTTCCCCCTTCCCGTGTCGGGAAGGGGGTTAGGGGGTTAGGTTTTTAGTGGACTTTTCCACATAACGCAAAAAGTCAGGTAAAAGAATGGAGATCATAGCTTCTTTAACGAGGATCAAAGACTCGTTAACGGAGTTCTGAGATGGATTAACGAGGATCAAAGACTCATTAACGGAGTTCTGAGGTGGATTAACGAGTATCAAAGACTCGTTAACGGAGTTCTGAGGTGGATTAACGAGGATCAAAGACTCGTTAACGGAGTTCTGAGGTGGATTAACGAGTATCAAAGACTCGTTAACGGAGTTCTGAGGTGGATTAACGAGGATCAAAGACTCGTTAACGGAGTTCTGAGGTGGATTAACGAGTATTAAAGACTCATTGACAAGTGCTATTTATACTAATTTATTAACTTATACTTGCTGACTCCTGCTCCCAATGCCCCATGCCCCATGCCCAATGCCCAATACCCAATACCCACTCCCCTCAGCATGAAACAAGAATTTTGAGCAATACTGGTACAAGAAGGAATATTTACACAAAATCCCAAAATGACAATTCAACCTAGTGATAAGCCTTTACTAGAGTGGGCAGGCGATAGTTTGGCAATTGGATTATTTGAAGATGCAGTAGAGTTAACCGGAGAACTAGCTACTTTAGATCAAAAGTTTTCTGGGGTATTAAAAGAACTGATTACTGAAGAAGAATTTAAAGGTAAAGCCAATAGCACTATTTTCACCCGTGTAAATGCTGGTAGCCCAGTGCGGAAATTGATTTTAGTAGGTTTAGGCAAACCAGATGCACTAAAACTAGATACTCTGCGCCGCGCTGCTGCGGCTGTAGCCAGGGTAGGAAAAAAGCAAAAAAGCAAAATTTTGGGTTTTAGTTTTCCATTGTGGAATAACGATCCAGCAGCGAGTGCCCAAGCGATCGCAGAAGGTGTGGAATTAGCACTTTACCAAGATATTCGCTTTAAATCAGAACCAGAAGATAAAGGTTCACAAATAGAAAGTGTAGATTTACTAGGTTTCGGTGGGCAAGAAGCCGCCATTACCCGCGCCAATCAAATTGTTTCTGGGGTAAATTTGGCACGGCAATTAGTCGCAGCACCAGCCAACGCAGTCACACCAATTACCTTAGCCGAAACTGCTCAAGCGATCGCCAAGGAATACGGTTTACAACTAGAAATTCTAGAACGAGAAGACTGTGAAAAGTTGGGCATGGGTGCATTTTTGGGAGTAGCCCAAGCTTCCGATTTGCCACCGAAATTTATTCACCTAACTTATAAGCCAGAAGGTACACCCAAAAAGAAATTAGCAATTATTGGCAAAGGTTTAACCTTTGACTCCGGCGGACTCAACATCAAAGGTGCTGGTAGCGGCATCGAAACCATGAAAATTGATATGGGCGGTGCAGCTGCCACCTTGGGCGCAGCAAAAGCAATAGCTCAAATTAAGCCAGATTCGGAAGTTCACTTCATCTCAGCGGTTACTGAGAACATGATTAGCGGTCATGCCATGCGCCCAGGAGACATTCTCACAGCATCAAACGGCAAAACAATCGAAGTGAACAACACCGACGCAGAAGGACGTTTGACCCTAGCAGATGCTTTGGTGTATACCGACAAATTGGGATTAGATGCGATCGTTGATTTAGCCACCCTGACTGGTGCCAATGTCATTGCCTTGGGTGAGGATATTGCTGGTTTGTACACTCCCGATGAAGCTGTCGCTTCCCAAATCGAAAAAGCTGCGGAAAGTTCAGGAGAAAAGATTTGGCGGATGCCAATGGAAGAAAAATATTTTGAAGGACTAAAATCTGGTATCGCGGATATGAAAAATACAGGGCCGCGTCCAGGTGGTGCAATTACCGCAGCCCTTTTCCTCAAGCAATTTGTCAAACAAACCCCTTGGGCGCACATAGATATTGCTGGCCCAGTGTGGACAGATAAAGAAAATGGCTACAACAGCGCTGGAGCAACTGGCTACGGCGTTCGGACGCTAGTTGATTGGGTGCTGGGAAGTGGGGAATAAGGAGTAGGGGAGCAGGGGGGCAGGGGAGAATAATTAATGCCCAATGCCCAATGCCCAATGCCCAATGCCCCATGCCCAATGCCCTACTCCCTACTACCAAACAATTCGTGCTATCTTGAGCTTGCCAGCAAATATTGTTGCAATAGTAACAGAATTAATTTGGCGGTCAGAAAATTAAGCTTTTTCGGGCTTTGCCATCTGGTAAAATTTGTAAGGTTTCTAGAAGCTGTGAGCAATGGGATCGACTCGCGTACGGATCGCAATTGACGCAATGGGAGGGGATCATGCACCCGGTGAAATCGTTGCTGGCGCATTGCGAGCAAGAGAAGAATTGGGTGTAGATATATTGTTGGTTGGCGATCCCCAACAAATAGAAGCTGCCTTGCCATCAAAAACAAGTTTAGGGCAGGTAGAGATCGTGACTGCTGAGGAAGCGATCGCAATGGATGAGGAGCCTTTAAATGCAGTTAGACGCAAACGCAAGGCTTCTATCAATGTGGCGATGGATTTAGTCAAGCAGCAAAAGGCAGATGCCGTATTTTCTGCGGGTCACTCTGGGGCCGCTATGGCATCAGCTTTGCTCCGCTTAGGAAGATTGCCAGGAATCGATCGCCCAGCGATCGGGACAGTTTTTCCCACAATTATTGCTGGTAAGCCAGTGCTGGTACTTGATGTCGGTGCTAATGTAGATTGCCGCCCCAAGTTTTTAGAGCAGTTTGGCGTTATGGGGTCAGCTTACAGTCAGTATGTTTTGGGTACACCTGAACCGAAAGTGGGTTTGCTGAATATCGGTGAAGAAGACTCGAAGGGCAATGATGCAGCCGTCCGCGCCCACCAACTGCTACGCGAAAATTCCCAAATTAATTTTATTGGCAATGCTGAAGGGCGTGATGTGCTTTCCGGCCGCTTTGATGTGATTGTCTGCGATGGCTTTGTGGGCAATGTATTGTTAAAATTTGCCGAAGCCGTTGGAGAAGTGATTCTGCAAATTCTGCGGGAAGAATTACCCCAAGGATTGCACGGTCAAATCGGTTCCGCACTCTTAAAACCCAACTTGAAGCGGATTAAGCAGCGAATGGATCACGCAGAACATGGTGGTGCTTTACTGCTAGGCGTGGCAGGAGTCTGTTTTATCGGTCACGGTAGTTCCCAAGCACCTTCAATTTTTAATGCAATTCGCATGGCAAAAGAAGCTGTTGACAACGAGGTGATACAACGAATTCAGTCCCAATATATCCTAGAGCGCGAGAGCGGTTAGTCATTGGTCATTAGTCATTGGTCATTAGTCATTGGTCATTAGTCATTGGTCATTTGTAAAGGACAACTGACCAATGACTAATGACAACTGACAAAGGACAACTGACAATTGGACTTTGGACAAAAGACAAAAAGCTGATAGCTTGGGAGATTAGGAGTGCAAAACTTAGGCGTAGCGATCACTGGAAGCGGCTCGGCAGTACCAGCAACTTCCCTACACAACGAGACATTGAGTGAACTAGTTGAAACATCAGATGAGTGGATCGCGACAAGAACGGGAATTCGTCAGCGTCGATTAGCTCTGCCATCTGAGTCCTTGAGCGCACTCGCTACTGCCGCCAGCAGTCAGGCGATCGCAGCTTCAGGAATTAAACCAGAAGACCTAGACCTGATTTTGCTAGCGACTTCCACCCCTGATGATTTGTTTGGTAGTGCTTGTCAAGTGCAGGCTAAATTGGGAGCTACCAACGCAGTTGCCTTTGACTTGACCGCTGCCTGTTCCGGCTTTGTTTTTGGTTTGGTTACAGCAGCCCAATACATTAGAACTGGTGTCTATAGAAATGTACTATTGATCGGGGCAGATATACTCTCTCGCTGGGTAGATTGGGAAGATCGGCGGACTTGTGTATTGTTTGGTGATGGTGCCGGGGCAGTGGTGTTACAGGCTGCCAAAAGCGATCGCTTATTAGGATTTGCACTTAAAAGTGATGGTACTCAAAACCATTACCTCAACCTTGCTTATACAGGTACTTCCCAAGAACTGTTGACTGATGTAAATATCACCAAAGGTACTTACCAACCGATTACGATGAATGGCAAAGAAGTTTACCGCTTTGCTGTACAAAAAGTGCCAGAAATAATTGATAAAGCCTTGTTTCAAGCTAACATCAGCGTCGATCAAATAGATTGGCTGATATTGCATCAAGCTAATCAGCGGATTATCGATGCCGTTGCCCAACGCCTAAATATCCCAGAACATAAAGTTATAAGTAATCTTGCTCAGTACGGCAATACCTCAGCTGCTTCCATCCCCTTAGCTTTAGATGAAGCAGTACGACAAGGTAAAATTAAACCCAATGACATCGTTGCGACATCCGGCTTTGGTGCCGGTCTTACTTGGGGCGCGGCAATCTTTCAATGGGGAAGATAAATATTTTGTCATTAGTCATTAGTCATTTGTCCTTTGTGAATGACAAATGACTAATGATAAATGACCAATGACCACTGACTATTGACCAATGACAAAAACTGCATGGGTGTTTCCCGGACAAGGTTCCCAAGCGCTGGGAATGGGAATGGATTTACTAGATATACCGTCCGCTAAAGACAAGCTTGCCAAAGCTGAGGATATTTTGGGTTGGTCTGTGACTGAAATTTGTCAAACTCAAGAAGAGAAGTTATCACAGACGCTGTATACTCAGCCAAGTCTTTATGTGGTCGAAAGCATTCTTGCTGACCTGCTTCGAGAACGAGGACACCAGCCAGATTTAGTTGCTGGCCACAGTTTGGGGGAATATACTGCTCTTTATATAGCGGGTGTCTTTGAGTGGTCAGCTGGTTTATATCTGGTGAAGCGTCGTGCAGAACTCATGGATAATGCCGTCGGTGGGATGATGGCAGCTTTGATGAACTTTGACCGCGAACAGTTAGAAAAAGTTATTGCTCAAACGCCTGATGTGGTAATCGCAAATGATAATAGTTCGGCTCAGGTGGTAATTTCAGGCACTACTGAAGCTGTACAAGCGGTGATGACTCAAGTTAAAGCAAAACGTGCTATTCCCTTAAAAGTTTCTGGAGCATTTCATTCACATTTAATCGCACCAGCAGCTGCGGAATTCCAAGATATTCTAGAATCTGTAGAATTTCAGCCAGCTATTGTGCCAGTTTTGTCTAATGTCGAACCAATTCCGTCCATTGATGCTGGTATTTTAAAGCAACGCCTGAACAAACAAATGACTGGTTCTGTAAGATGGCGAGAAATTTGTCTGCAATTACCAGCCAACGGTATCCAGCGAGTAATAGAAATTGGCCCTGGTAAAGTGCTAACTGGCTTGATTAAACGTAATAGCCCTGATTTAATATTAGAAAATATCCAGAGTGCTGCTAATTTGCCTGGTTAATTTTTTTAGCTTATATCGGTAGGGTTACGACAAATTCTGCGCCCTTTCCTAATGTGGAATTACAATCAAGTTTACCTTGATGTAGTTCAGTCGCAATTTGATAGCTGATAGATAAACCCAATCCAGATCCTTTACCCACATCTTTAGTTGTGAAAAAGGGGTCAAATAATCTTGTTAAAGTTGTGTCTGGAAATCCAAGACCATTATCTGCAATGGAAATCTTGATTTGGTTTTCAGATACCAAGCAAGTATGAATCCAAATTAGGCGTGCGCTGCTGATTTGCATCTTCTAAGGCATCAATAGCATTAGACAGAATATTCATAAATATCTGATTGAGTTGTCCGGGGTAGCAGATCGCCGGAGGCAAGTTACCATAGTTTTTTATCACTTCTATGACTAGACACTGCGATTGCTCTTTCAGATGATGTTGCAAAATCAATAACGTACTATCATTCCGGAATTGCAATTACAAATTCTGTACCCTTACCCATAACTGAGTTAACGCTCAATTTTCCGCCGTGGGTTTCTTCAACAATTTGCCGAGCGATCGCTAATCCTAATCCTGTCCCTTTCCCCACGGCTTTTGTAGTAAATAAGTGGTCAAAAATCTTTTGTTTTACTGATTCACTCATTCCCTTACCATTATCAGCGATCGCAATTTCCACGCCTTCACTTTTTTGGGAAGTTTTAATTATAATTCGGTTGGGATTGGCCTTAATTTCCTGAAAACTCTGTTCTGTATTTGATTCATCTAGCGCATCAATGGCATTTGCCAGAAGATTCATAAATACTTGATTTAATTGTCCAGGAAAACATTCAACCTTAGGTAAATTGCCATAATCAGTTATCACTTCAATTGCTGGACGTTGTTCGTTTGCTTTCAGGCGATGTTTGAGAATTAAAATCGTACTGTCGATACCTTCATGGATATTAAACGGCACTTTGTAATCTTTATCAGCACGGGAAAAAGTTCTTAAACTAGTGCTGATATTTTCCAGGCGATCGCACGCCATCACCATTGAATCAATTATCTTGGGTAAATCTTCTAAGGTATAATCTAAGTCAATTTTTTCGGCATGGTCTTTGATTTCATCACCTGGATTGGGTAGACTTTCTTGATATAGTTTCAAGTGTTCAACAATATCAGTAAGGGTGGGTTTAGCTTGTTGGAGGCTGGCATAAATAAAGCCCAAAGGATTATTCATTTCATGAGCTATCCCTGCAACTAAATTACCCAGTGCCGACATTTTCTCACTTTGAACAACTTGTAATTGTGCTTGTTGTAAGTCTTGTAATGCAATTCCTGCTTGTTGATATAGTCGAGCATTTTCTAGGGATATTGCTGCTTGAGACGACAGGAGGTTAATTATCCTGAGGCGATCGCTAGTAAATACGCCAGAAGTTAAGCTATTTTCTAGGTAGAGAATCCCCACCATCAGCCCTTGATTAAGAATTGGAGTACAAAATACACTCAGAGGCTGATGTTGCAGCATATACTTGCCAATTAAACCAGGAATATCTGTTTTACAATTATTAATTACAACTGTTTGTTGGGTATTTTTGACGTAATGAATAATATTTAGGGGAATATCTTGACAATTGAAGAGTGATTGTGGCTCAAGAATGGTTTGTATTTCCTCATGAGCAATAAAGGTAATTGCCCTAACTTGCCAAGTATCACCAGACACTTGGCTCAACGGGGGCAACCCCCGCACGGCAGTGTCCTTTTCTTGTGGAAGAATTAGTGCAGATTTGTTCGCGCCAGAGTTTTCTAGGATAATACGGGTGAGACTGGCGATGAGTGTGTCTAATTCTAGAGAACTGGAGATAGCTTGAGCGGCTTTGAGGACAGAGGTAAAATCTAGAACGTCGGGAATACTGCTGCTGCTAGTGCTAGAAGTGCGAAAAGATGAAGAAGTGCCATCAAAGCTAATAGTTTCTAGGGAGTTGAGGTCAATTCGTTGCTGTTGCAGAATGGATTGGAGTAGTTGCGGATAGCGTTTTTCTAGGTCTTCTATTTTGGCTTTTGCACCCCAACGAGCGTAACAGTAGTATGCTTCTTGCATATATGCTTGGGCGACTTTTTCTTTACCCCAATCGAGATAAAATTTGGCTACTAGTTCATTGCTAAGTGCTTCTTCGTTAACGTACTCGTTTTCTTTGGCGAGGGAGATGGCGCGATCGTAATGTTCAAGTGCTTCTGTTTTATTTCCCAACACTCGTTGTTTTTCAGCCTCAACTAAATGCCATTTATGCAGATGATTCATGGGAGCATATTGCGCCCATTGGTACAGAGTGGTTTGATGGATTTCTACCTGGGCGAGAATTACACAAAGCTCAATTTCTGACTTGGGAAATAGTGCCAGGTGCGTCAGGGCAGCATAGAAATAGAAAATCGGCGCAAAAATCACTCCTGCTACTGCGATCAAATACTGCTGGGCTTGGTCAATGTAGTCGCTCGCAGCCTTGTAGTTACCAAAAGAATAGGCAAGTAAAAGTTTGTGGATATATATCTCAGCCATCACCGAAAGTTCATTAGCCTCGCGATGCTTGGGAATCATGATTTCATCATAGATAGTGCCACTCAAACAATCCGGCTGAATCCGGGTTTCCCTGAAGTTCTCTGCCGTCCGCCGCATAAGATTTAAATGGGTCTGAGCAGAATGTTGCTTCACCTGAGTCAAGACAGCGTTGTAATTTGCTATATCTGATTCCCAATTGCTTAGTTCAGCACCACTCCAAAAGCCGGCATAGCTGTAACAGCAAACGTTATAACCAGCGTGTAAAAAATCGCCAGTTTCCATACCAGACGTAAAACCAAGTTTCAGTGTCGATATCGTTGCCCTAAAGCTCTCTTGGCGATGCTGAATAAAGCCACCAAACAAAATTAGAATCATAGATTTGAATTCCCCCACATCAAACCGATCGAGCAAATTCAATGCCAATTGCCCAAAGCCATAGCCTGTTTCGATCTCTCCCAAAAAGGTACACAGCACCATTCCGTGAAGCACATACCCCACCGTGGAGGCGGGTGTATTCCCAAACTGAAGCGATAGACTCACCATTTTCGAGCTAACTAGGGGCAATAAACCCGGTATTATCTGGATAATAGGTGAAAACAACATTCCTAACAATTGTATGGCTGCTTTTGCTTTGGGATCAGTCATCACTGGTAGGTCAGCCAGTTCCTCAATTCGTTTGCCTTCGAGTTGACTGGCAAGAACTTGTAGAGCTTTAGCAATCTCAGCATCGTTTAGCTCGATAGATAGCTCAACTCCCAATTCTAAGAGTGCATCTCTGCCCAGTGTAATAGCTTCTAATAGTCTGCTCTGGGCTGTCTGGGCAGCAATTTGAATTTCGTAAATTTTAATTTTGTCTAAAATCGTCTGGGCTGATTGCAACACCTGTACTGCTATCTGTTCCATACCATCAAAGTCAGCATTCAAGTAGGCGGCTTCGGTAGCGGCAACATAGAGACTCAGGGTCAATTCATATTGATCTTGCCAGCAGTTGGCCGTGAGTAGCTCAATCCCAGTCTGTAAATAGACTCTGGACGCAGTGTATGCGGTAGAATTTTTAGCTTTACCTCCTGCTGCCAAGTTAAGTTGAGCCAAGGCTTCTCGTTCGTTTGATTCGGTAATTAACTCTTGTCCTAGATTCAAATGCCCGACAATATCAAACAGTTTTTCCTCTTGTTCTCTCACAGAGGAATTTTGTAAAAGTAATTGGCCAATCTGGAGATGAGTTGCTTGTTTTTGGTTATCAGGAATTAGAGAATAGGCAGCTTGTTGCACCCTGTCATGTAAAAATCTATATTTGGCTAATTGTTTATTGGTATTCCCAGTTGACAGCGCCAATTTATCATAATCTTCTCCCTGATAAAACTTATAAACATCACTAATGGGTAAAATCAACCCTTCTTGTAAAGCTTTCCATAAACTAGCAGCTGTTTCAACTTCTGATTCTTCGGAAACAATTGCCAAAGTTGTTAAATTAAATCGATTGCCGATACAAGCTGCTAACTGCAACACCTTTTGAGTTGATTGAGGCAGTCTTTGTAATTGAAATACCATGAACTTAACAACATCATCTGTAACCGCTTGTTGATTTATTTGTGTGATATCATATTGCCACCCCCCCGTAGCCCCCCCTTGGTAAGGGGGGGTTGGGGGGGTGAATTCAATTAATCCATCTTGGTGTAATGCCTTGAGAAACTGAATAGCAAAAAATGGATTACCTTGAGTTTTTTGAGATATCAGTATAGAAAGAGGTAATGCCAAATTTTCTGTACATTTAAGTGTCTCAGCAACTAATTGATTCACTTGTCCTTGACTCAGTGGTGCTAAAGTAATCGTATTAATTGTGGCTGCTGTTTTTTGAATCTCATTCAAAGTCAACATCAAAGGATGTGATGGGTTGACTTCGTTATCACGATAGGCACCAATTAAGAAAAGATGCTTTGTATCAGCCATTAATAACTGCATTAAATTCAGGGATGCTGAATCAGCCCATTGCAAATCATCTAAAAATATTACTAATGGATGTTCAGCACTAGTAAAGACTTGGGTAAATTTCTGGAATAATAAATTAAATCGATTTTGTGCCGCAGTTCCTGATAATTCTGTCGCAGGTGGTTGTTGACCAATAATTCTTGATAATTCGGGGATAACTTGAATAATTACCTGTCCATTTTCTCCAATAGCTGCTAAAATCTGGCTTTGCCATTGCTGGATTTGAGCATCGCTTTCTGTTAACAATTGCCACATTAAATCCCGGAAGGCTTGCACAAATGCACTGAAGGGAATATTCCTTTGAAATTGGTCATATTTACCTTTGATAAAATAACCGCGTTGTTTGACAATTGGTTTATGAACTTCGTTAACTACAACAGTTTTACCAATACCCGAAAAACCAGCTACCAGCATCATTTCTGTCGCACCAAGGCTAACTCTTTCAAATGCTTGGAGTAGGTTTTCTACTTCTGTTTCTCGCCCATAGAGTTTATCAGGGATAATAAAGCGATCGCACACATCCCTTTGGGCAATTTCAAAGTTCTCAATCTTACCAGTTTCTTGGAGTTGAGTTAAACAATCTTCTAAATCAAATTTAATTCCTAATGCACTCTGATAGCGGTCTTCGGCATTTTTCGCCATCAATTTCATGACAATATCTGACAACACTTGCGGAATCTCTTCACTTTTGACTTTTGACTTTTGACTTTTAACTTCCCGAAGGGATGGTGGAAATTTTGCAATATGACAATGTACTAACTCCATTGGGTCATTTGACTGAAACGGTAATTCACCAGTCAGTAATTCGTAAAAAGTTACGCCCAAAGAATAGAAATCCGTGCGGTAATCAATCCCCCGATTCATTCTGCCAGTTTGTTCTGGGGAAATATAAGCAAGTGTCCCTTCTAAAACATTGGGATTGATGAGTGTTTGAGTTTCTCGTGGCAGTAAAGATGCAATACTAAAGTCAATTAATTTAACTTGTTTGGTTTCGGGATTAATTAAAATATTGGCGGGTTTAATATCTTTATGAATAATCCGCCAGCGGTGGAGTATCTCTAAGGTATTGCATAGTGCGATCGCAATTAGTAAAAACTCTTGGAGAGACGCGATATATTGCATTCCTACCGAGGCGAAATAATTTTTAAGAGAAATCCCGCCAAAGTCTTCCATCACCAACGCATAGCCATTTTGGTATAGTTCCAGGCTATAATTTTGGATGATTAGAGGTGAGTTAAGATTTTTAGCTATAGTGTACTGGTTGCGAAACTGCACTAGTTCACTGAAACTGGGATAAGGATTTTTCAGCAGTTTAATCACTACAGGTAATGAGTCAGTCTCTCGAAACCCTCGATAAACCATTGTTTTAGAACCATTGTAGAGTTCTTCACTGATGCGATATCCGGGAATACTGACTGTAGTGCTATCCATACTGCAAAATCCTAATATTTTATGGATTTAGTATTCCCAAATGGTGAACCAATTCATCTGCACAGCTTTTTTGCGTTTGCTCTGGGCCTTGCGATCGCTTATGCTAAATTCAGTTTGATTTGCATTATCTTCTGTGGACAAAAACCGCGAACCGTTTATCAGTCTGGCACTTTACCACGCCTTTAAATGGTCAGTAGTCAGCCCCATGCTTCACGCTTACTTTCGGGGCCAGATTCATGGTACGGAAAATGTCCCCCAATCAGGGCCGTTATTAGTAGTAAGTAATCACGCTAGTTACTTTGACCCACCGATTGTCTCTAATTGTGTACGTCGTCCTGTGGCGTACATGGCTAAAGAAGAGTTATTTAAAATCCCTGTTTTGGCGCAAGCGATTAAACTGTACGGTGCTTACCCGGTGAGTCGAGGAAGTGCCGATCGCAATGCTATCCGTTCCGCCCTAGAATATCTCAATAATGGTTGGGCTGTCGGTGTTTTCTTGCAAGGTACTCGCACCCCAGATGGTCGAATTACAGACCCCAAAAGAGGCGCACTGCTGCTGGCTGCGAAAGCAAAAGCCCCAATATTACCAGTAAGTGTCTGGGGTACTGAGAAGATTTTACAAAAAGGCTCGTCCCGACCTCATGCAGTTCCCATCACTGTGAGAATTGGTAACTTGATTGATGCTCCAACTTCCAGTAATAAAGAGGAATTGGAAGGATTGACACAAAAGTGTGCCACGGTAATTAACGAAATGCATGATTTAGGGCGATAAGCTAGACAAGCTCAGATAACGCAGTTTGCAAGTAAATAAGGTATAAAATGCAGGACTAAAAATCATAATATAAAAAGTTTCTGCCCCCTGCCTCCAAACCAGTAGCTTTGTACTTCATACGAAAGAAAACTGCTGTATATGCTTTAGGGAGGTAGCGATCGCCCCTTAATCTCTGTATGTTTAAGGTCAATCTGCTCTAGCAATGACATTAGACTTTGTGCTTAAATGCAACTGCTAGGCAAATCTACCAGCAATTTCACTCTAAACAGCATTATGAGCGGCTTTGAAGCCAAGAATTTTTGGGAGCGATTAAATAATCTGGCATTAGTCCGCTTTTTGCTTTTAGTTGCTTCTGGCTGGGCAATTGTACAGCTTTTAGCTTACTTTGAAGCAGTCATTGTTATTTTTACATTTGCGGCAATTTTGGCTTTTTTACTCAGCTATCCTGTACAAGGGCTGCGGCGTTTTTTGCCCCACGGTGTAGCTGTTGGCTTAGTTTTCTTACTCAGTATTGTGATTATAGGCGGTCTGATAATTACCGTGGGCTTAACGGTTTTATCTCAAGGACAAGAATTAATTGATAGTATCACTGTGTTTTTAAATTCTTTAGTACCTTTATTAGAAGGACTAGAAGCATTTTTGCGAAGCCGTAATTTACAAATAGATTTAAGTTTCATTGAAGAACAATTGCGGAATCAAGCTGTATCAAGTCTTGTGACTAGTTTGGCTATCTTGCAAGGGTTCATGACGAATTTTGTGACTTTTATATTGATTGCAGTTGTGGCTTTCTTCATGCTATTAGATGGAGATAAATTGTGGAATTTGATTTTAAAAATAGTCCCCAAACATCGCCGCAATAGATTTACAAATATAATCAGGCGGTCTTTTCTAGGATTTTTTAGACGACAGTTATTATTAAGTGCATTTCTCACAAGTACAACTTTCCTAGTTTTCTTAATATTAAAAGTACCTTTTGCTTTGATATTATCAATAATAGTCGGTTTTCTTGATATTATTCCTGGCATTGGAGCGACATTAGGAGTAAGCACAATTACTTTATTTGTCTTATCTCAAGGTGTTTGGTTAGCATTGAAAGTCTTGATAGCTTGTATTGTCCTACAGCAGATACAAGACAATTTAATTTCGCCTCGAATTATGCAAGATGCGCTAAATCTTAATCCTGTAGTGATATTTTTTGCTTTGCTAGTAGGTGCCAGAGTAGCAGGATTATTAGGTGTTTTTATATCTATTCCAATTGCGGGAGTAATTGTATCTTTATTTGAAATTGATGAAATGAAGTCAGAAGTTTAGCTAAAAGGTGAAAGAGACGCGATTAATTGTGTCCTTACAGGAGTTAGGAGAGACGCGATTAATCGCGTCTGTACAAGAGTTTGGAGTTTTTAAAAGTAGCAATTAATGTAAAATAATTTATTAGCCAAGACAAATTGAAGAATGATGTCGGATTTAAAAGCGGAATTAACAGAAATTTTGGATGAGGCAGAGTGGGAGTGGCTAATTCCTCATGTACAACGAGATGCAGTAATTTTGGTAGCACCGGAGTTAAACTTAGTGGATGTTGGAGTAGCGATCGCCAGTGATAACATTCCATCAGTAGAACAGTGGATTGATGAGCAATTAATTACCAAACCCACAACAGTACAGGTGGGAGAATGGAATCTTGAGCGCAGTAAGCGATTTAATACTCTCATCGTTCAACCTTACGTTTTGGTGAAGGAAATAGTCGCTACTTAAATTAGTTTCCGTATTGTTTTCGATGACAGTTTGTGTTAAGGTAATTTCTCAAGAAAGATAGCTTGACGTGCTATTTATTACTTGGTGATTACCACACACTATCTGGCTGATTTGAATAAAGCGAAATTTTCTCCTTTAAGATTTAGCCATCTAGGAGCTAGAATTGTTACGATAATTTCAGATTAGATGTTGAAACCTTGATCCAATCTGAAACCTTAGAATTATTAGAATGGCATCGCCTCTGCCAGCACCTTGCCACCTTCGCGGCAACTAAGCTGGGGGCGACAGCTGCGCGTCATCTGAAAATACCCGATTCTCAGACCCAAAGCGAACAGTTGTTAGAGCAAACCAAAGAAGTCTACCAACTGGAAAGTCGCCTGACTACGGGACTGTCATTTGAGGGAATTCAAGATATTGGCGATTCCTTAGAACGGGCAGAACGCAGTGGAGTTTTGGCAGGAGAGGAACTGTTAGCGATCGCCACCACCCTCGCGGGTGCTAGAACTTTGCGCCGTGTCATCGACAATCAGGAAGATTTGCCAATACTGACTGAGTTAGTTGCCGACTTGCGGACTTATCCAGAACTAGAACAAGAAATTCACCGATGTATTGATGAACGGGCCCAGGTAACTGACCGCGCGAGTCAAAAACTGGGAGAAATTCGCACAGATTTGCGGCGATTACGCAGCCAAATTACCCAAAAGCTGCAAAATATCTTACAGGCAAAATCTGGGGCAGTTCAAGAACAGCTAATTACGCAACGCAGCGATCGCTTTGTCATCCCCGTAAAAGCACCGCAAAAAGATGCTATCCCCGGTATTGTTCACGACACATCTACCAGTGGCGCAACCCTTTACGTAGAACCGAATTCGGTAGTGCCTCTAGGCAACCAACTGCGGCAAATCATCCGCAGAGAGCAAGCGGAAGAAGAAGCGATTCGCCGTATTTTGACTGAACAAGTAGCCGCAGTCAAACCAGATTTAGAGAGATTGTTAGCGATCGCCACCACTTTAGATATGGCAACCGCTAGATCGAGATATAGTTTCTGGCTAGGAGCGAATCCCCCGCGATTTATTCAACGTGAAGATAAGGAAATCATTACCTTACGGAACTTACGACATCCTTTGTTAGTGTGGCAACAACAACATGAACAAGGGCAACCAGTAGTTCCTGTAGATTTGCTGATTAACCCGCTAATTCGGGTTGTAACCATTACCGGGCCAAATACTGGCGGTAAAACTGTAACCTTAAAAACCTTGGGGTTAGCAGCATTGATGGCCAAAGTGGGTTTATTTGTCCCCGCCCGCGAACCAGTGGAAATTCCTTGGTTTGACAAAGTGTTAGCAGATATTGGCGATGAACAATCCTTGCAGCAAAGTTTATCCACATTTTCTGGACACATCCGCCGAATTAGTCGGATTTTAGAAGCATTGGGAGATGAGGGAGAGTCCAATGCCCCATGCCCCATGCCCAATTCCCTAGTTTTACTTGATGAAGTCGGCGCAGGAACCGATCCAGTTGAAGGAAGTGCCTTAGCGATCGCCTTGTTGCAATATCTCGCTAACCATGCCCAACTAACGATCGCCACAACTCACTTCGGGGAACTAAAAGCCCTGAAATACGAAGACGAGCGGTTTGAAAATGCCTCTGTAGAATTTGACGAAAGTACTCTCTCGCCTACTTACCGTCTGCTATGGGGCATCCCCGGACGTTCTAATGCCTTAACCATTGCCTTACGCCTGGGATTAAAACCAGAAGTGGTAGAAGAGGCGAAAATCCAAGTGGGAGAGGCCACAGATGAAGTCAACCAAGTAATTGCTGGCTTAGAAGCCCAACGCCGCCGCCAGGAAACCAAAGCAGCCGAAGCCCAAAGTTTGTTGCAGCAAGCGGAACGTTTATACAAAGAAGTATCCGCAAAAGCCGCAAGTTTGGAAGAAAGGGAAAGTAGCTTGCGGGCTTCACAAGAAATAGCCGTCCAGCAAGCGATCGCTCAAGCAAAAGGTGAAATTGCCCAAGTGATTCGGCGCTTGCAGAAAGGTACGCCCACAGCCCAAGAAGCCCAGCAAGCTACCAATGCTTTGAATCAAATTGGCCAGCAATATCAGCCAGCAACGCCAGCAAAACCAAAAGCTGGGTTTATGCCCAAAGTAGGCGATCGCGTCCGCATTCCAAAATTGGGACAGATAGCAGATGTGATCACCGCCCCCGATGAAGATGGCGAGTTAAGCGTTCGGTTTGGGCTAATGAAGATGAACGTGAAGTTGCAAGATGTAGAATCTCTAGATGGTCAAAAACCCGAACCAGTTGTTAAAGCCAAACCAGCCCCAGCAGCAGTAACCCCGCCACCGCCAGCTGTCCCAGAAATTCGGACTTCCAAAAATACCATCGATTTGCGTGGTAAACGGGTGGCTGATGCCGAATACATTTTAGATAAAGCCATCTCGGAAGCTACAGGCCCACTCTGGATTATTCACGGGTACGGCACTGGTAAGCTGCGCCAAGGAGTTCACGCCTTTTTGCAACAGCATTCCAGAGTGAACAACTACGAACCAGCAGAACAAGCAGATGGCGGCACTGGTGTTACCGTTGTTCATATAAAATAAAGTTTACTTGCAAATGGTAATCCTCAGAATATTTAGAGAAACTACCAAGTAACGTTTACTGTTTGCAAGTCTCTTTATTAATCATCACCTATAGTTCAATACAGTTTAGATAAGCCCAAAACCCAATACGCTTGGGTTAGCGCCAAAAATCTTAAACTGTGTAGGTTGGGTGGAGGCGCAAATTAGTATCTTGGCAACAAATGAACAATTTATATTGCGCCGTAACCCAACATCAAGGGATATTAATCTTAGCAAATAATTAAATATATAAAATAGCTTTAGCATTGATTTTATCCAATAAATTGAAAGATTATTATAGTGTGAAGATTTTCTGTTTTTCCGATATTATGTGTTGGGTTCCACTACGTTCCACCCAACCTACAGGAAAGAGCGATCGCACTCCATATTTTTTATTAAATCAATTTCTTCTGAAAAGTTAATGATTGCTTGATATTGGTATAGCCAATTTTATCATAAAACAAGTGAGCCTCTTTGCGTTTAATATTAGAACGTAACAGAACACTATCACATCCAGCCAGAGAAGCCCACTGTTCAATTTGATGCATCAAAAAACGTCCAATTCCACTATGACGATAATCTTTATCTACAACTAATCCCAAAAGAATCGCTGGAGTCGAAATAACTATTGAGTCACAAATATGAGCGTGTGCCCAACCAATTACATATTCATCTTCTAAAGTGGCAACATACACAATATGAGCATCGTTATTGTTAATTTTAGTAAGGCGCTGCTCTATATGTTGATTTGTTACAGAATATTCAAGTTGTTCGCAAAGACTAGCAATTTGCTCTACATATTTAATCTCAGCTTGTCTAATTTTAATTTTTTCACCTACACTAACTTTATTTGTCATAATTTTATTTGAAATTACAATTATTTAGTTATCCAGCGTTGCACGGATAAAACGATAGCCTATATCAATCTCTGTCAAATTGTGAATATCACCATATTTTTTTCTCCATTCGCCACTACTTAAATTTGCTGCAAGTAACTTTACTCCTTGCTCTACTAAATCTTGATTTGCTAACGCAAAAGATGATATTCCCGCACGTACTTCTGCTTGAAGATATAACTCTGGCGGCCTCCAGCCTGCTGCTGCGAATAAATCAGATAAATCGTATGGTAACAAAAGGGGTATAGCTTCAACACGCCTTTTAGTATTAATCTGAATTAAATTAACCTGTTCATTAAGTGGTAAAAATCGCAACGCATCTTCCCACAAAAACGGAAAATAATCATAAAGCCATATTTTCTGAGCTAATCTAATATCAAAAGTTAACAAAATTATTGCCCCATCTCTAATTATTCTGTGCATTTCCTGAAAAGCTTTTTCGAGATGAGAAAAGTGATGAATTGCTAGGATACTTACAATGCCATCAACAGAGTTATCTAATAGAGGTAAATTTTCTGCATAGCCAGTAAACCACTTAATTTGCTGATGTTCTACTGCTTGTTTTTGCATAACTACAGAAGGTTCAACAGCATTAACAAGAAATCCTTTATTGGCTAGCGCTAGACTGTAGCCACCGGTACCAGCGCCGATATCAGCAATAATGCTACCTTTGGGTAAATTGAGTAAATCAATTAATTTATTGACAATGCGGATATCAGGAACGCGAGTTTTTGAGTATTGTTGACCAATTGAATTATATATAGACATATTGAAAAATTCTTCAAAATAATTTACAATAAACCATTTAAAATCTAACTTTAGATGAATAAAAATTCTGTTAGTTAAACAATTTCAGCAAATTTAAGAGTTCACTTATCATAAACTTTGGTTTTGCTTCTTGTGGTAAATTTCGATTTTTTCTGTTGTAATAGCAAAAATCCATTTTGACTTGTGTTGCTCCCGCATAGTCGTGCTTTAGAGAATCTCCAACGTAAATAACTTCTGCTGGTGTTAAATTTAACCTAGATAAAGCATGATGGAATATCTTAGGAGATGGTTTAGCAAAACCAATTGCTTCAGAAACTACAACTTCCTCAAAAAAATGCTCAATTCCAGCAGCTTGCATTCTTGGTAGTTGTGCTGATACAAAACCATTGGTGATGACAGCCAAACGATAATTACCTGCGAGAACAGTTAGTACTTCATTTACATCAGGTTCCATTACAGCAAAATGATTAAAAATATGCCAAAAACTTTGACTAAGATTACTGATTTTATCTGTTTGTATATCTAATTCAGCAAGTGTACTTCGATAAGACATCTCGATTAACTCACTAGGAGAAAAAATTTCTCGGTGTCTCCAATACTTGGAATTATAAGTTTCAAATACTTGCAGAAAAACATTTTCACTTATTCCATGTAAATCTAAAGATATTGTACAAGCTTCCAAGGCACCAAGAATAGCTTGACGTTCACATATTTCAAAATTTAATAGTGTATTATCGAGATCGAAAATTATGGCTTTATAACTCATTCAATTCTTTAATTCACGAAAATGCTTTCTTCAATAGTTGAGATTTCTCTAATTATTTTTAGTATTCCTCTAAAATCTTGACTATAAAGTTTATAATTTTTATCATTAGGCTTCCTGACTAAAATCGCTTGTATATCTGCCCGTAATGCTCCAGCGATATCAGCATCGTAGCTATCACCTATCATTACACATTCTGTTTTTTCAATCTTTAAATCATTGATGACATGAGCATAAAATTTGAGGTTGGGTTTTTCATATCCAATTTTTCCAGACGTATATATTTTTTCAAAGTATTCTGTAATATTTAATTGGTCTATGATTTCGTGTAACTCAGGTATATGATTTGATAAAATTATATTTTTATAATTATTCTTGATTGTATATTGTAAAGTAGGAATTACATCATCATATAAATGCCATTTTTCAATATTCTTATATTCATTTTGGACTTGAAAAGCATATTTTATTGCCTGATTTCTATTTATCCCTACTCTCTCATATATTTCTGCAAAGTATTCATTCATGTATTCCCACCATGTTTTTTCATTAAACAATAAACTATGAGAAGTTTCAGGCGAGTGCCAAGGAAAGACATTCTTCAAGAATGGTCGAATCTCTTCTAAATCTATGTTGTAGATTCTATTCAATATTAAAATTGAATGTAATGTTTCACTCCACATTCCTTGACGATAACCTAGTGTATTATCAAAATCCCAAAATAAATATTTCATTTTTATCTCGCTGCTATATCATAAATTTCATGATGTAAATTTACATCCACAATGTAAGGATCTACAGGACGTTTAAACAATATCATTTCCCCTAATTCATCTTTTTTTAAGTTGACATGACAAAACCACTCATCATCATTCTTTTCGGGATAATCTAAGCGGTAATGATAAAGTCCCCAACGAGTCTCTTGACGATATAATGATGCTCTGGCTGCCATTTCTGCACAGTCGCGAATAAAGTGAACTTCTAGACTACGCATTAATTCATGAGGATCACGAGCGCCCATTAAATCTAATGTTTCTTGATATTGCACAAAATGTTTTAAACCAATCTCGATTTTATTACCTGATTTTGGTGGTTGCAGATAATCATTAACTAAGCGTCTTAATTTATATTCTACCTGGGTGTGAGGTACACCATTCGGACGAGTTAAAGGTGCATAAATTCTGGTTTTTTCAGCTTCTAAAAAATCTGTGTCTGGTTCAATAAAATCTATATTTTGGATATATTCAATGGCATGAGTTCCGGCTATGCGACCGAAAACAAATGCCCCAATCATGTAATTATGGGGAACACTGGCCATGTCTCCAGCTGCATATAAACCTGTGACGGTTGTTTGAGCGTTTTCATTTACCCATACACCAGAAGCACTATGACCGCTACATAAGCCTATTTCGGAAATGTGCATCTCTACGCCGTGAGTGCGGTAATCTTCATTTCTACCTTGATGAAAACGTTCTCTACTCGGTCGTTCATTCGCCCACAATATGGATTCGATTTCAGCGATTGTATCTTCATCAAGATGGGTCATTTTCAATTGGACTGGCCCTTTTCCAGAATTTAATTCTTTCCAGATTTCCAACATCATTTGACCACTCCAATAGTCACAGCTAATGAAGCGATTTCCTTCGGCGTTAGCAGTATGAGCGCCAAAAGGCCCAGCAACATAGGCACAGGCGGGGCCATTGTAATCTTTGATTAAAGGATTAACTTGAAAGCATTCAATATTACTAAGTTCTGCACCTGCATGATAAGCCATTGAATAGCCATCTCCAGCATTAGTAGGATTTTCATAAGTGCCGTAGAGATAGCCAGAAGCGGGTAATCCTAATCTGCCACAAGCACCTGTACACAGGATGACTGCTTTAGCTTGAATGACAATATAATCTCCGTTTCTGACATCAAATCCCACCGCACCAATAGCACGTCCTGCTTTGACTAATACACGGGTTGCCATGACGCGATTTGTCACTTTGACTTTGTGACGTTTAACTTGGCGAGTGAGAATGGTTTTGAGGTCTTTTCCTTCTGGCATGGGTAAGACATATTTACCCACACGATGCACTTGTTTTAAGTCATAGTTGCCTTGGGCATCTTTTTGAAATTTCACACCCCAACTTTCTAATTCTTGGATGACTTCGTAACCTAATTTGCCTGTTTGATAAACGGCTTTTTGGTTGACAATCCCATCGTTAGCTAGGGTAATTTCACGCACGTATTGTTCTGGGGTGGAATGTCCGGGAATGACTGCGGTATTCACTCCATCCATACCCATTGCGATCGCACCACTCCGTCGGATGTTAGCCTTTTCTAAAATAAGCACCTCTGCATCGGGATTCGCTTGTTTGGCTTTAATTCCAGCCATTGTCCCAGCTGTACCGCCACCAATGACAAGTACATCCGTTTTTATTTGTTGGGAGTTGATGTCCATAAACTTTTGCGAGTAGGGAGGAACTTCTAAGATTTATTACCGTTCCAAACAATATCTTTGACTTGGATTTGCTTGGGAACTAGCTTGATTTTGTAAAAAGTATCGGCAATATTTTGTTGCTGAGTGATTACTTCATCTGTTAGCGGTAAAACACCATACTTTCGTCGCTTTTCGGCAATTTCTAATGCTGCTGCGGGAATACCTAACTCTGGTTCTAAAAACTTGGCAACTTCTTCTGGATTATTTGTTGCCCATTCATTTACTTTGCTGACTTCATCTAACAGGGTTTTCAACAAATCTGGGTGAGATTTAACAAACTCTTGACGCGCAAGATAGTAACCCCGATTCGGTGCTAAATTTGTCGCATCTGTTAATATCCTAACCTTTGTGTCGTGTTCAACTGCTGCTAGGTAAGGGTCCCAAATTGCCCAAGCATCAACGTTACCACCAGTAAATGCTGCACGGGCATCTGCTGGTGTTAGATGTGCTGGTTGAATGTCACTATAGTTTAATCCGGCAGCTTCTATAGCTTTGACAACAAGATAATTAGTGTTCGAGCCTTTAGCAAAGGCTAATTTTTTCCCTTTAAGGTCAGCAACCGTTTTAATTGGTGAATCTTTCGGTACAATAATTGCTTCAGCTTTGGGACTCCAAGGATCATAAGCAACATAAAGCAAGGGAGTACCTCCGGCTTGGGCAAATATTGGTGGTGATTCACCTGTATAGCCAAAGTCAATACTACCTGCGTTCATTGCTTCTAGCATAGGTGGGCCGGCGGGAAATTCTGCCCATGTCACTGAAGCACCAGCAGTCGTTAAAGCTTGCGCTAAATTGCCTCGGTTTTTGAGAGCACTGAGAATAGTCGCCGCTTTTTGATAGCCGATACGAACTACCACACCTTGATTTGCTCTCTGTGTTGCTACAGAGTTACCTGTATTGTTGGCAGAACACGCAGATATCACAAGAGTCAAACTTAACCCACAGGTAAAGAATAAGGCAAATATGCCAATTCTGGATATTTCATAATTCTGAAGAAAGCTGCTGACAATCTTCATCAGTCGATTTGGTAAAAACTTAGCGAACATACCTACATTTAAACTACAAGCAATATAAATACTACTATAATTCGGGCGATTTACCGTATTTTACTCATAAAATATTCACATAGATAAGCACCAGAAAACGAACTTAGTAGAGAATTGATTAATTACCGTGACTCACTCAAGGCTAACGTCAGTGAACAGGGTGAAAAATTGCTAGGTGGTAAACACATCTAGGGAAAGCTCATGAGTAAAGTAGTAAACTTACTGTTCCAAGAATTGTGTAAAGTGATTCCCGTGACCTGATGTTAAAACCCTTCATACAAATGAAGGGTTTTGAAATCTAAACTTTCAGTTACCCTGAAGTTGATATATAAAAGAGCAATTTTCAAATGACCATTTACTTTTATAAGGTTTGGCAGCCTTATGGCTGTTTTTCTAACTTTTCTCTCCACGGAATCCACATCGAGGGTGCTTACTGGCCAACGGTTGAGCATTATTATCAAGCGCAAAAGTTTGTAGGCAGCACAGATGCGGCAATTATACCTCTCATCCATGCTGCCGCCACCCCAGAAGAAGCTGCCACTTTGGGAAGATGTAGCACTCGCCAACTCCGACGAGACTGGGATTTGGTTAAAACTCAAATTATGCGAGAAGCTGTACTCAAAAAGTTTCTCACTCATACCGATATCAGAGAAGTTCTCCTGAAGACAGGTGATGAGATTTTGGTTGAAAATTCCCCAACCGATTCTTTTTGGGGCTGTGGTGCTAATAAAAGCGGTCAAAACCATCTCGGTAAAACTCTCATGAGTGTGCGTGAAGAAATTCGTAATTTACTATCTTTAACGGTAATTTACGAATGATTTAATCAAAATAGTTACATTCAACATAAAGTCAGTAATTAAACGGGGAATAGTAAAATTCCCCAGCCCAAAATATTTTAAGAAATTACTAATAATTTATTTATTGCTTTGATGGAATCTTAAGTAATTAAATTAATGGGCAAAAATATGAAAATAATATTTTTATTTTCAAGAAATTATTCAAGCTTTAAGTTAAGTAAAAATACTGGAATAATTTAATGATTTAGAGTATAAAATTAGTAGATGTCAATGATGAAAAACTTCTTAACTTTAGACTTGAGACGATAGTTGAAAAGTATCTAATGATACAGCAGTTTTATATCTCCCTAAATCCACTATATAAGGGCTACAGGGAACAAGCAAAATATCTGTTACTTTTCAAACATCCTCTAATCCATTTTCAAAATTTGTAATACATGTATGCCCTGAGCAATGCATTAGTAGCAAGCATTTCTTGAAATAGGATGAAAATCAAAGCATTGTAAGTTGAAAATTCCGATCAGAGACAAATATATAAAAAATTATACTTAAGTCATGGTGTATACAAAGCAATGACACGTAGGGATAAACCAAACGAGTTGCAGCAAACCTTTAATCGAGAAAGTTTACTGCACCGAATGACAAAACAGATCAGGCGATCGCTCGACCTTCAAGAAATATTAACGACAACTGTTAACGAAGTGCGTTTATTTTTGGGTGCAGATCGGGTGAAAATGTATCGCTTTGATGCTGATGGTAGTGGTGAAGTTATTGCAGAATCTATTTATGAGCAACGTCTGCCATCCTTATTAGGTCAACGCTTCCCAGTTGATGATATTCCAGAAGCCGCCAGAGAGATGTTTTTGTTAGTGGGGCAACGTTCGATTGTCGATGTGGCAAATGAGAAGATCGGGCTATCACCTCTACAGTCAAAAGAAACTGGCAAACGTCTAGAAACTAATATCTACTATCGGCAGGTAGACCAGTGTCATATTCAATACCTAAAAGCAATGGGCGTGCAGTCTTCGTTGGTAGTACCAATTTTAGATTGCGACCCACAAGGACAATCAGCAAAGCCTAAATTATGGGGATTGTTGGTATGTCACCACAGTGAACCGCAAAAGATTTTGAAGCGGCAGCTAAAAGTATTGCAGCAAGTTGCTGACCAGGTAGTGATCGCGATCGCTCAAAGTAATTTACTTACTGAAGCCCACGCCAAGCAAAAGCGAGAAGCTACTATTAATCGAGTCACAACACTATTGCATAAACTGCCGACAATCCAATTACAAGGAGCGCTAGAAGAAGTTATTACTGCTTTTTGTGGAGTTGGTGGCCGGCTTTACATTGCAGAGAGCCAAGAATTATACACCTGGGGCGACCAACCGACACTCTCCTACGAGTTAGATAACAGTATTATCGAACAGCATCCCATCTGGCAAAAATGGATGGCTGATTTTCAACAAGGTAATATTTGGGCAACCACTGACCTCTATAAAGAACCACATTTACAAGTTTTGTCTTTAGCATTCCGTTCTACTCAAATTCGCGGACTCATGGTGATTCCCCTACATTATCGCGAAAAATTTATCGGTGTATTAAGTATTTTCCGCTCTGAATTTGAAACGGAAATCTTGTGGGCGGGACGATGCGAACAAAATCGGCGACAACTATTACCCCAGCTTTCCTTTGAGGTTTGGCGAGAGCAAAAAAAAGGGCAAGCACCTGAGTGGAAGTTGGAAGACATCTTTTTGGCACAAGCCTTATACGATCATTTCTCAATGGCTATTCAGCAGCAGCAAATGTATAAACAGGTACAATCACTGAATGCTAACTTAGAACAGCGGGTGCAAGAGCAAACCGCTGAACTCGAAAAATCATTACTATTTACCAAAGTCATCAAGCAAGTTACAGAGCATATTCGCCGCACATTGGACTTGCAGGCAACTCTGCAATCTATAGTTCGGGAAGTCCGTCCCCTGCTAAATTCAGACCGAGTGCTGATTTTCTACCTGAAGACCAAATCAGTGATTGTGGAAGAAATTCATGGCAATTGGCAGTCAGTTTTGGAAGTGAATGCACCACCAGAATGCTTTCCTGATGAGTATACCCGTCTCTACTGTCAGGGTAGGATACGGGCAATTAACAACCTTTCAACGGCTTCTTTAAGTGATTGTCATCGAGAGTTTTTGCAAAGTCTGCAAGTGCAAGCAAACTTAATAGTTCCGATTAATATAGGTATGGAACTATGGGGTTTACTAATTGCCCATGAGTGTGAGGCTCCCAGAAATTGGCAGGATATAGAAATTGATTTATTGCAGCAGGTGGCAGATCAGGCTGCGATCGCTATTCAACAAGCACAACTCTACCAACAAACCTCTGATGCCGAAACTGAAGCCAGAAATCAAGCTGTTCAGTTAGAGCAGACCCTACATGAACTCCAAGAAACACAAACAAGATTGATTCAGACTGAAAAAATGTCCGGCTTAGGACAGTTGGTGGCGGGTGTCGCCCACGAAATCAATAACCCCGTTAACTTTATTTACGGTAATCTGTGCCACGCCAGTGATTACACTGAACAACTGCTAGAAATTTTACGTCTCTACCAGCTACACTATCCCCATCCCCATAGTGAAATTCAAGCCGCGATCGAAGCGATCGATTTTGAATTTTTGGTAGAAGACCTGCCAAAAATCATGACCTCAATGCAAGTAGGAACTGAGCGCATCCGTTCAATAGTGTTGTCGTTACGCAATTTTTCTCGCTTGGATGAGGCTGAAAACAAGCGTGTTGACCTGCATGAAGGCATTGACAATACCTTATTAATTTTGCAACATCGGCTGAAAGGAAATGCTGAATTTCCACGCATTGAGATAATTAAAGATTATGGCAACATCCCACTGGTGGAATGCTATGCTGGCCAAATGAATCAAGTATTCATGAATATTTTCACCAATGCCATAGATGCTCTGGAAGTAGGTAGTCGGAAGTGGCAAAATCAGGGTGACAAGGAGAATAACTCATGCCCAATTCCAACGATCCAGATTTCCACTAAAGTCTCAGTGGATAACTCTCGTCTGTTAATTCGTATTACTGACAACGGGCCCGGAATGAATGAAGACGTGAAAAAGCGAATTTTTGACCCGTTTTACACTACCAAGCCTGTGGGCAAAGGTACAGGATTGGGACTAGCAATCAGCTATCAGATTATTGTCGAAAAACATGGGGGAATAATGGAGTGCGTTTCAGAACCTGGCAAAGGTACAGAGTTCTGGATTGAGATTCCCGTCAAGCCTCCAGCCAAAATAGTTAACTAGCAATAGGGAGCGGGGGTTAACAATTCAAAATTCAAAATTAAAGGCATTTCAGACGGGGATTTAAACCCCGACTGAAATGGCTGATACATGTAGATGTAGGGGTGTTAAACCCTTTAATTTACGATAAGGACGCAGGCGAAGAATCACTATTGGTTATTGAGCAATGCTCAATTGTTAGTTTCAAAACTTAAAAATTGACTGAGAAATTTTTAAATTCATCCAAAAGGTAGATGATAATATTCTGAAGATATAATGTAAAGAAATATCTATCAACGATCAGAGTGTGCAATATATTGAATTTGCTTAAAATCATTTAAAAGTAAAGTTTAGTTGCAAAATAAATCTCTTCCAGCTACAAGTGATAATCTAATAGTAGAAGCTAATAAAAAAGCTTTCTTGGCAGATATAACAGCTGCATTTGAAATGTTAGCAAGAGGTATAAGACGCTGTTTAACTTACATCTGTCTCGTCAAAATACAGCAACACCCAACGCGAAAACTGCTGTTTCCTCAAATGTGGAAGATTAGGGGGCACTGTAACTGATTTTCATTACTTGTTTACAAAAGCAATGGAAGTTAGTACATCCCTAGCTACGATCGACAAAGAGAGGAGATAGTTCAGTGAGTAGAGGTTTGGGTGTTGTTGTGTTTAAAGAGAAGTCTGAAATAGGGACTCCTCTGGGTGTAAGATTATACGAAGTTGAATAGTGAGAAACAGTTAAAATAGCGCCTTATGTCAATAATTGCGCTCAGAGCGTGGTATCTACAAGATTATGAGCCGATTCCAGAACTGGAAAAACGTCCGCCAGACATTCGCTTAAGCAAAAAAAGCCTGCTGAAATCAGCATTGCGAGCAGACTTTTTGGAAGATAGTGACGAAGTTAAGAAATCAACTTGGTTTGGGCGCTATTTAGAAGGGGAAAATATTGAATTTTATATTGAAGGTAGTGGCGGCTATTGCGTCTCTAACATTGACTTAATTAGTCATGAAATTTATTTCACCAAGCAGGCGGTGTTGGCTCAGTTAGAACCAACGATTTTTTTATCCTATCAAACTGAGTATGCCGCAGCGACGAATATTCTCAAAGAAGAACTGCGAAAAAGTTTGGATAATTTAAACTTGCGATCGCGTCTTCCCCTAACATTGATAGAATCCTCGCGTCCCAGCGGTGCTACTTTCCGAATTAACCGCACAATTATGCGGAAAATCCGTAAGAGTTTGTTATTTATCGCTGACACCACGCCCATTGCTAGTATTGATGGGAAAGAAACCTCCCAATTAATTCCTAGTCCGAATGTCTGTATTGAGATTGGCTATGCCCTCCAAAGTAAGCGGTCTGAACAGATTCTACTAGCGCAAATGCAACGCCCAGATTTTGAAGGTGAATTTCCCTTCGACCTACCGACACAGCAAATTTTGCAATTCCAAGACACTACAGAACTGAATAAAATTCTGATAGAGACGATTAAAAACCAGCTAGCACGATTCAAATTGTTTTTTTGACCGAATTTCCCTGTCAGACTTGCTGGCTGTTTTTTCTTCTCAGTTTATACTTGACACAATCTAGTAATAACAATGCTCTCTTTCACAGGAGGGCTTTTTTTAGCGAAAGCAAAGACTAAAAGTATTGTTATTGCTTTAATTAGAATAAACGAATAGGCTTCTTTTGCAGCTTGGAACTAATTGAACTTACCCGATCGACCACAGAAATCATGTATTTGTAATCTGGTACTTGTCCATTAGGTACATACCCCACTTCTTGAGCTAAACCTGAAGGTGAATCACTCATTACTTTGCGGATAAACTCTTGTCGGTTACGTTCTACATTCGGCCCAATCAAGACCACACCTAATGGTACATAATGAGGGTCTTTAAATAGTATGCGGAATTCGGTTGGCGCCAATTGTGAACTGTAGAGACTTAATTCCGCCTCCGAGACAGCACAAGCGATCGCTTTTCCTTGAGCGACCAATTCCAGTGCTGCTTTGGGTGTGGGTGCAAACATTATCTCAGCCAGCGTTGTACCATAAAGATTGTAAAGAGGAAGATAATATCCTGTTGCTGAACCTAACTGTCCTAAAGCCACTGTTTTGCCTTGCAATTGTTTCAAGTCAGTTATCGGATTATCTTTACGAACAACGAAGATTGAACGTAAATTACTAATACCTATTAAAGGAAATAGGGGAACATATTGGTGACGTGCGATCGCAATAGCCGCTAAACCCGGTGGAGCAAATACCAATGACCAAGCACGAGCATCAAGGCGCTCAACCGCTCTATTTTCATTAAAAACAGGCTCTAGCTGAATATATGAGTTTGTTTTTTCACCCAAGTAACTATTAAATTTAGCATATTGATTAATTATCTGTTCGCCTCCACCATAGTTGATTACACCAATAGTTAACGTGCCCTCAACCCCATCTCCATTTTGTGGTTTGCAGGCAGCAAATGTAAAACCTAGTAGATGAAACAGAAATAAACGACGGGGAAATCGCACAAACATCACTAATTATGGTTAAGGAAATAATTTGGCTTTCAGGACTAATTTAGATAAATTTGACTGCTGCCTAAAGCGGTTATATTGCAGTAAAAAGTTAATATTTATTTAAATATTGTTCAGAGGCTTTCTAACAGGTATAAATAAATATTAGATAAACTCGCAGGCTACCTTCGTTGCTTAGGTTATGTTAAACAACATTACGTTAAAAAACTTAAAAATAGGTGCTAAATTTAACTTGCTTTTAATATTAGTTTTCATCATCAGTATTTTGGGAAGTGGCATTGCCTTATCCAGTGTACTTCAAGGGAGAGCGCAAAATGAAGTAAGTTCTCAAGCGCAGATTCTCATCCAAATGGTGAATGCAGTTAGAGACTATACACAAAATCGTATAGATCCCCTATTAGAACCTAGATTATATACTAACCCAACGTTTACGCCTGAAATAGTACCAACTTTTTCGTCTAAAGAGGTTTTTGAAAATTTTCGTAAAAAGCCTGAATTTAAAAACTTTTTTCATAAGGATGCAACACTTAATCCAACCAATTTAGCGGATAAAGCTGATAATTTTGAAACTCAACTTGTCGAGCGTTTTCGCAACGAACCTAATACTCTAGAAATTACAGGCTTTCGTAAATTGTCAGAAGGCGAAGTATTTTACATTGCACAACCACTAAAGATTACAGAAGCGAAATGTTTGCGATGCCATTCTACACCAGATCAGGCTCCTAAAAGTCAGTTGCTAAATTATGGCTCGGAAAATGGTTTTGGCTGGCAACTCAATCAGATTGTGTCTGCCCAAATCATCTCTGTTCCTTCTCAAGATATTTTTGCCAATGCCAAACGGACTTGGATATTGATAATGGGACTTTTAATTACGATCTTTGCGATCGTAGTTTTCTTAATTAACTTCTTAATTACAAAATATGTGATTCAGCGTATCAGAAGAATAGAGAAAATAGCTCAAAAAGTTAGTATTGGTGATATGAGCGCTGATTTTGAAGAAAGCTCTCATGATGAAATTGGCGGGTTAGCAGAAGCATTTAATCGGATGAAAGCTAGCTTGAAAATAGCTCTGGAGATGCTGAATAATCAGAGCTAATAATTCGTAATTTGTAATTCGTAATTAACGAAGACAAAAACGCAATTTTGAAAAATTCAAGATAGTAGGCGTTGCTCAAATTGCAAAGCTTTTTGAGGTTCGGGTATTTGTGATGCTAAAATTTTCACAAATTCTACACGAGAGATTTCTCCAGAAGATTTCACAGCTTTTTGAACTAGAAACTTAGCTATTGGGCCAATTAATTTAGCCAACTCCCGTTCGCACTCTTCCAGAAATTTGTCACTAATGACTTGAGATTCTTGGTTTAGTAAATTGTTTGAGTTAATACCAGATTGATCGGATTTAACAGTAAGTTGTTGTAGTAGAGTAGGTTTCTCTAGTAGAAACATTGTTGTCTTCTTAAAATCAATTTGTTGATTTTCTCGAAGATGAATAGCTAATTGACTAATTAATTCTTCAAAATTGGATGCTGAGGCCGCAACTTGTCGTAGTAATCTTGAGGCGATGGGGCCGACAAATTCTAAAAGAATTGTTTCTAAGCGGTTGTAATTTTCCCCAGACAGAATAGAAGCAGTCGGATACCCAATTAAGTTTTGTTGAGCAAGCGAAGTTTGAGGCGATTGTGTAAAAGATGGTAGTTGAAGTGATTGCGGTTCTACTCTAGTATCGAGATCCTTAAGCACGTGTAAAACTTCAGCCGCAGACTGATAGCGCTGTTTAAAGTGATGTAGCACCATCTTAGATAGCACAGATGCCAACTCAGAACTGACGTTAGCTTGATGCTGCCAAGAAATTTCTCCTGTATCTGGGTCTTCTTCAAAGTTTATCGGATGTAACCCTGTCAGCGATTGTATACCAATAATACCCAAGGAATAAATATCACTGTTGGGGCGGGGCTTACCTTGCCCCTGTTCTGTAGACATATATCCGGGAGTACCAATGATAATAGTAGCCCTCGTGTGCCCTGCAATTGTAAGCAGTTGAGTTTGGACTTGTTTAACTGCGCCAAAGTCAATCAGCACAAACTTACCATCTTGTTGCCGCCTAATTATATTGTCCGGTTTGATATCTCGATGAATAACGTTGTGGCTGTGAATAAATTGTAGAATACCCAGAACTTGTTGGAGCAATTGAATTACTCGATCTTCTGTCCAACGTTGATTGGGGAATAGTTCCGCTTTCAGGGTATGTCCTTCAATGAACTCTTGCACCAAGAAGAACTCTTGGTTGTCTTCAAAATAGGCTAAAAGCCGAGGAATTTGATCATGGTAGCCGAGTTGTTCTAGCGTTTCTGCCTCACTAGTAAATAGCCGTCTGGCAGTTTCGAGAAATTCAGGGCTACGAGTGACGGGCTTCAGGTGTTTGACAACGCATTTTGGGAAACCTGGCCGATGGGTATCTTGGGCTATGTAAGTTTGACCAAATCCACCTCCACCTAATGTCTGAAGGACTTGGTAACGTCCGTCTAATAATTGTCCTAACATTGTGTCACAAGACTTAAGTCCTCAAATTAATCTTGGCACAACTACCAGCTTTGGTAAGGTTTGTTGAGATAGAAAGTCGGTAGTGCCAAAATTTCAAGCAAGGTTTTTTGAGGATTATATTACAAGTTTATGACTAACTAAACTCCAGATCGGCTTGTAGGCATATTATTGTTGAAGCTTTAATAATTCCTCAGAAATTGCCAGTGCCTCAGCTTTTGAAGTAGTTGTTGGTTGAGAGACGACGCTAACTTCTCCTAATTGATTTTTATTTACAAAATAGGTGATTCCCCGAAAGCTCAGTTTATAGGTTACTGGTGGTAGAGGAGCTTCCGCCGATTTGGAATTTGGATCGACACGATAGTTAACGCCACGGTACATCAAATTATAAGCTGGCCCAATTTGAGGAACTGGTTGAAACGGCTGTTCTGTTTTTTTACTACCAACTTTGTTTGGGTTATATTCGTAGCTCAGACCACGATAGTAAAGTTTCATAATTTTCGTCTCCTGAATAACTATTTTTCAATAATGCCAATGACTTATCAGACGTTGATTAGAGAGTTATGCAAGAGTTAAGGTAAACTTACACTTTTTTAAGGAACTGCTTAAAGGATTAGGCGTCTAGAGTGAAGAGTCATTGGGCATTGGGCATTGCAGGGGAGGCAGAGGGGCAGAGGGGAAAACTTACTGCAACTTCTCCTCTACTTTCCTGCTCCCCTGCTCCCAACCTCCCGTATGCTTACCCTTTTCATTCGGGGGTTACGTGGTTAACAATGGGTTGAATGTTTTTTAAATGATTCAATTTTATGGCTAGAACTGCAAATGAATATGCCGTATACATCCTACTGGAAAGCGGCCACCGAGAAGAAGTACGTTTTCCTACTATTCAAGAGTTTCAGAAATGGTATAGCGGCGAACTTGTGCCAAAATCTGCTTCTAATGACTTTATTAGCGTACCGATCAAAAATATTCAAGGGGAATATATGGTAGTACGCCCTTCTCGGATTGTGGCAATCCGGGTAGAACCCATTTTTAGTTCCAGTGTTGAAAGATTCAACTAAATGATGAGAAAAACCCTTGCTTTGCTTTCCTTGAGTCTAGGAATTGCCCTCGTAAACCCTCTCTGGTCGGCTGTTGCTCAGGTTCCTAACTTACTGCCGTTGCCACTACCGACTACTCCCGATCTTCCACCTATACCAATACCGATCGCTCCTGCGATCACGCCGCCGCTAAAACCAATCACTATCGGAAGCGATTGTACAGTCCGGCCGACTTGCTTGGGTTGGGATGAGCAAATTTGGGGTCAAAGAGGTAAAATAGGCGATCGCAAAGCGCTCTTGGCTTCCATTGATAACAGTCTGCTTTACCTAACAAAGGGTGACGCGATCGCAGCATATCAAAATTATCCAGTTCGGGAAATTACCCTTGATCGCGTCCGCCGGAGTTTGCTACGTTTCCGCCAACTGGTTGTCAGTTCTAAGTCAGCAGCGCAACTACAAGCTGCTGTCAGTCGTGAGTTTGTCTTCTACCAGTCCGTGGGCAACGATGGCAAGGGTACTGTTAAGTTCACTGCTTACTATGAACCTGTTTACACTGCTAGCCGTGTCAAGACTGCAATCTATAAGTATCCTCTTTATCGGCTACCACCTGATTTCAGCCAATGGCCTAAACCTCACCCAAAACGAATTGATTTGGAAGGGAAAGATGGTTTAAAAGGGAATAAGAGCAAGTTACGCGGTTTAGAACTGCTTTGGTTTCGCGATCGCCTAGACGCATACATGGTACATATCCAAGGTTCTGCCCAAATTAAATTAACTAATGGCAAGACAACATCAATTGGCTATGCCGGTGGAACTGATTACCCTTGGACTAGTATCGGCAAAGAACTAGCCAAAGATGGCAAACTGCCACTAAATGGATTAACAATGCCACGTTTGATTAGTTATTTCCGACAAAAGCCTCAAGAGTTGAACAATTATCTGCCCCGCTGGGAACGATTTATTTTCTTCCAAGAAACAAGCGGTAGAGGTGCTACTGGTAGTATTCATGTGCCAGTAACAGCAGAACGTTCCATTGCTACAGATAAGTCTCTCATGCCACCGGGAGCGTTAGCCCTGATTTACAACTCATTTCCCTATCCTGCCAATGGTGGCAAACTAGAGAGGCTTACTGTCAGCCGCTTTGTGCTTGACCAGGATACAGGAAGCGCCATCAAAGGGCCGGGCCGGGTGGATTATTTTATGGGGTCTGGCAAACTAGCAGGCGATCGCGCTGGTGTCACAGGTGGTAACGGTTCACTATATTATTTGCTGCTCAAAGAATAAAGTTAGAAGTTAGAAGTTAGGAGTTATTAATTCAAAACTGATTATTCATCACTCCTAACTCCTCACTCTTTTTAATACGGCGGATAAGCAAAATCATCTTCATCAGCATAAACGTAAGAGTTGGAAACTCCTGCCATTGCCAATTTAGGGGTTTCTGATTTTATAGGTTCCTTGCCAAATTCTTTGTATTCTTCAAAAGTCTTACAAATCATTGCAGACTCAAGAGCATCGGAAGCAATTAAATATTGTGTTAAAGTCCCTACGGTCGGATGTTTATAGTCTACAGTTGAAGCTACCAAAACTGTATTTGGTTCAATACCTCTTTCTTCACACTCAATGATGGGACAAAAAATCCCGTGAGCGTGGAATAAAGGCCCTTTTGGTGTCAAAGGTTGCTTGCGGTAGATAGCATAAGCTTTTTCTAGTTCAGCAACGAATCCACTTACTACTCTGCCTTGTTGATATTCGCAGTAGGTTTTGCTGAAACTCGCTCCGGCTGCACCATTAAGAGTTAGTTGTAGTGGTGATTCATGTAAAAACTTTTTATTCTCACCCACTATAAAAATTAGATAGCGAGTAAAGGTTTTAAATTTAAGTTTGTCGGCTAAAAAAGCATCATAATTGTCTTTGAGCGTACCCAGCTTTAGACCACTTTCTCGGTCTTTAACAGACAATGGCCCCCGACGCACTATAACCAAGCGTGGAGTAGCACTAATAAAGACTGTTTCTACTCCAGAGCTAAATTCATGCTCAACTTGCTGCCAATTATCATCTGGCACAAAGCCGACAGCATTGGCATTATCCAGCTTAATCGCCAAACCGTGAGATTGTATACCATCTGTGCCATACCGAGGATTAATCATCTGACACCAGGGAAGGACTTGAGAAGGCGGTGCATTGAATTTATCGTCTTCAAAGTCAAAATTAGCAGATGCTTTCATCGTTTTAGGCTATCAAAGTGTTTTATTGAACAAGGTTATCGGCAGGGCGCTGATCTGGAAAGCCAGTTATATGCTGTGGTTCTCAAAGTTTAAGAACATTAAACTGGCATAGTAGTTTTTCTAGAGTAAAACAGAATCAATCTATGTTGCAATCCCTGTTTAGTTTTTTAACAACAAATTCTTTCTTTGGCATCTCTCTATCTCTCTACAATTTTCTGCAATTTTTGGTCAATAATGCGATCTACTTTTTGTTCCTCTCGTGGTTAAATTAAAATCAGCAAATTAGTATGAACTTAAAGCAGCGATAGTCTTCAAATCAGGCACTTCTAAATCAGGTTGACTGACTGGTGGTAAGTTTGCACTAACCCCTTCCTCTGCTCGACGATTTACCCAGACTGTTGATAATCCCAAAGATTTGGCTGTCACAATATCATGATATACACTAGCAGCAACGTGTAATATCTGCTCTAGCGGCAAATCAATTCTCTCAATAGCCAGTCTGAAGTTGTTGAAGGAGGGTTTGTAGCTTTTGGCCTGTTCTGCTGTGATTATCTGGTCAAATTCCACCTCCAAGTGCTTTGCCGAGAAAGCAAAAAGATCGTCATCTACATTTGAGATAATTACCAGCTTAAACTTTTGCTTTAAAGTTCTAAGTGCCTCAACTGTATCGGGGAAAGGCAGCCAATCCTGAATCGAATCGGCAAGTGAGTTTAGTTCGTCAGCAGTTGGCTCAAAACCAAATCGTTCACCAAATTTCTGAACTACTCTTTTCAAAACTTCTCGATATTTGATATATTCTCCTTTTTCCATTTCTGCTTCAAATTCAGCAAAAATATTGAGAATTTGCTCATCATCCAAATTAGTTTTGTGTGCCAGCAGAAGTGGCTTTAACACTCGTAAGATGCCATTCTCCCAATCAATTAGGGTTCCGTAACAATCGAAAGTTAAAGCCTTATACTGATTTAATTCAATCACCTTTTTATACTCCAGAGCTTGATTAATAGCGTTCAGTTTTCACCAACCAAAAGACGGGTGAACCCATCTGCGTTGGCCCAGCCCGCCGCAGGCATTGCGACATCCACTGTTATTGAAGTCTCTGAACAATTTTCTATATCACGGCAACGCGGAACTTATAGGTTGCTCAAAGATTGGCAAAGTGAACCACCAAGGTAGTTTTACCGTTATACCTGCGTTAGAGAGCAGTGCTAACCGAAGTTGTATAGCCGTTATCCAAACAAATTCATATTACATTGATAATACAATGTTACTAAGTTTAGGTGTGAGATATGGGATAATAGTTATTCCAGAAAGGAAATTATTCCTAAGTATAGTTTGTATGGATGTTAAATTTCAGGATACACAAGCGAATACCACTAAAGAATTAAACTCAAGTAAACAGTCATCTCATAGCAAGGCATCCGAAACTTTGTCGGTAGCGGAAACAGTAGTAAAAATCCTGGAAGAGATGGGAGTGCAGTATGCCTTTGGTGTCTCGGGAGGTGCGATCGCGCCAGTGTGGGCTGCATTACATCAAAGTTCCATCCAGGTGCTGCATTTTCGGCACGAAGCTGGAGCAGCTTTTGCAGCCATTGAGGCGTACTTTGCTAGCGATCGCCCGGTTGTAGTATTCACTACCACAGGTCCGGGGATCACCAACGCTTTGACAGGGCTGTTAGCTGCCCGTTGGGAGGGCGCTAAGGTCATTTTCGTGTCAGCTTCGACCTCAGCACCACAGCGTGGCCGGTGGGCTTGCCAAGAAACTAGCACCTACACAATGCCTAGCGCCGGGATTTTTACTTCTGGGCAAATATTCCATTATGCAACCACTCTCGAATCCAGCGATGAACTCCCAGAGGTTTCTCGAAGGCTTGCTCTTGGACTAGGACAACCAGGAGGATTCGTAGCTCATATAAGTATTCCTACAAATATCCAGACAAGTTCATTAAAGACATCATTGCCACGCTTAACTCTGTCTCATGGTGTAGTAACAGCAGCTGAGGAAACAATCGCAAAAAGTGTCCAGTTACTGTCTGAGGGGCCGTTTGCAATCTGGGTCGGTTTCGGGGCACGAGGTGCTGCAAAAGAGATTCGCCAGCTTGCTGAGAATACAGGGGCTGGTGTAATGTGTTCACCACGGGGTAAGGGTATTTTTCCTGAAGACCATCCTCAGTTCGTAGGTGTAACTGGCTTTGGTGGGCATGAGTCAGTTTTCAGGTACATGCAGGAGTATTGTCCTTTACGGACATTAGTTTTAGGAACACGCTTGGGTGAACTTACCTCGTTTTGGAACCCCATAATGGCTCCTCGGCAAGGCTTTTTGCATGTTGATATAGACCCAGAAGTGCCAGGAACCGCGTACCCATCTATCGAAACTTTTGCCGTCCAATCCGATGTGAGAGTTTTTGTCAAGTCCTTACTAAAATATTTTCCTGAGCGTCCTGACAAGACAACAGTTCTGTCACAGTCAATAGTTAAGCGGTCAATCCCCGAATCCAACTTAATCAACCTCCATGCAGACGCTCAAGTAAGACCAAATGTGCTTATGAATGCAATTCAAAAGTTGATTGTCGAAGAGAGCAATGCAGTTGTCATGGCTGAGGCGGGTAACTCATTAGTTTGGGCAATTAACCTGCTACGATTTGCCGAACCGCATCGTTTTAGGGTCAGCACTGGCTTTGGTTCTATGGGACATTTTGTAACTGGTGTAGTTGGTGCAGCTTTGACGGGAAATCGTAAGGCTGTTGCCATTGTTGGAGATGGCGCTATGCTCATGAACAACGAGGTCAGCACAGCCGTAAAATATCAAGTTCCTACAGTCTGGATTGTCCTTAACGATGGGCGTTACAACATCTGTGAACAAGGCATGGGGTATCTAGGATTTAAAGATGCCGATGCTACTATTCCCCAAGTAGATTTCGTAAAACTTGCTGAGGGAATGGGAGCAGAAGGTGTTCGCGTGAAACAAGAGACTGAGGTGCAAGCAGCGTTAGAAGAAGCGATCGCAGCGACTACTCCATTTGTCGTTGATGTGGTCATAGATCCGACGCAAATCGCACCTACTCAAACTCGTAATCAAAGCCTGTTTTCACAAGGCGCTACCAACTATTAAGATAAGAGACAATTTTTTTATATGGTACATTCCCCAGTAGGTATTCGCTCACTTGCACTCACTTTTCCAACTATTAAACGTACTAATAACTATTACGTAGAAAAGTATCCTGAGTTAATAGCTCAGGCTGAACAAAAAGGATTAGCAAGGCTGTTTTCGCTGACTGGAACTCCCCCGAGTAACGAGTTTGACATGGAAATGCTGCCTTATCTCTCAGATCCCTTTCGTGGTACTGTTGAGCGCTGGGTGCTTGGCCCTGGCGAGTCCTCGTTAACCTTGGAGTATCGTGCGGCAATAGATGCCCTCAATGCGGCCAAACTTTCTCCCAATGAGGTTGATCTGATGATTGTCGCCTCAGTTTGGCCTGAACACATTGGATTTGGCAATGCCGCCTTCCTTGCCCGTAAACTTGGTCTTGTGGGTGCTGCATGGAATCTTGATGGAACATGCGGAAGTACGCCAGTTGTACTTCAAACTGCCTGTGCTTTGGTGCGAGCAGGAGAGTATCGTAATGTACTTGTAGTGATTTCGTGTTCCTACTCTCGCGTTTTTGACGAGCAAGATACTGTGTCTTGGTTCCTTGGTGATGCTGCCGGCGCCTTCGTAGTCGGTTCACTCGAACCAAATCAGGGTATCCTTGGCACCAAGACAGTTCATACAGGTGCGCTGTGTGAGGTAGTATCTGCTGATCTCGTAAAAGACGAACAAGGAAATTCACGAGTTCGTATGCAGACGGGCAAGGGTGCGAAGGCTCTACGCGAAACGGCTGCGGAGTTTCTTTGTGTATGTTGCGAGGGTGCGATCGCATCTGCTGGTGTCACGTTGGAGCAAATCGACTTTTTTCTTTTCAATACCCCTACTGCTTGGGTTACAAGCTTCTGCACGCGGCTACTCGGTATTGATCCAGAACGCACAATCAACCTCTACCCTGTATGTGCAAACATAGGGTCAGTACTAACTGTGGCAAATATGTACTATGCTGCACAGTTAGGCAAGATTCATGAAAATGACTTGGTTCTTATTTATGGTTCTGGTGCAGCAGGTGTTGCCAGTGCAAGTGTAATGCGCTGGGGTAATGTGGTGCTAGGTTCAGACCCTCTTGAAAGCTCTAAATCAGCAAAAAAAAGCTCTAAAAATTGGAGCGAGATTTAGCATTCTCAGCACTTAAGCCAGTACCAGTACCCGAACCATCTGCTGGATTAGGGATGCTAGAATACAGTGTTTTAAGTGCAGTTTTGTTACTGAAACGCAAAGTAATCAACTGAATTAGCGTTTGATTACAGTCCAGGTTAAATCTGTATTATCAGTCTAAATATTAAGCTTTATTTAATACTCAACTGCTCCTAAAGCTTTTAAAGTATCCTTCTGAGACTCTGTTAACCCAGTTATGCTAGTGATATTCATTCCCTCATAAGGGCTTTTGCTTCTCCAAGTTTTCAAGCATTCACCTGTTTCTACATCCCAAATCTTAATTGTCTCATCTTCACTGCAACTGACCACAGTTTGACCATCGGGACTAAAGCCAACTGACCAAACCCACCTAGTATGTCCTGATAAAGTCCTTAAACAGTCACCTGTGTCAACATCCCAAAGCTTCACTGTTTGGTCACCACTACCACTCGCTAGTATGCGACCATCCGAACTGAAAGCAACTGAATATACAGTATTTGTATGCCCTTGCAAAGTTGTGACACACTTACCAGTTCTGACATCCCAGAGTTTTATCGTTTGATCGCCACTGCCACTAGCCACGGTGCAACCATCTGCATTGAAAGTAACTGAATATATCCAGTCAGCATGACCCTGTAGAGTCTGAAGGCATCCGCCAGTGCGAACATCCCAAAGTTTCACTGTTCGGTCATGACTACCACTAGCTAATGTATAACTGTCAGGGCTGAAAATGACTGACCATGTTCTACCATTATGTTCTCGTAAAGTATTGAGGCATTCACCAGTACTGATATCCCAGAGTTTTATTGTTTGGTCATCGCTACCACTGGCAAGAAAATGGCTGTCGGCACTAAAAGTAACTGATGTAACTCGATTACCATGCCCTCTCAAGATTTTAAGACATTTACCAGTACTCAGATCCCATAACCTTATGGTTCGGTCTTCGCTGCCACTAGCAAGTAATTGAGAATCAGGGCTAAACACAACTGATGTGACTCTCGTACCATGTCCGTGCAAAGTTTTGAGAGATTTACCAGTCGTAGCATTCCACAATGTCACTGTTTGGTCATTACTGCCACTGGCAAGGATATTATCGTTTGGACTGACAGCAACTGACCATATCCCATTGTTGTAACCCTGGAATGTCTTAACACATCTACCAGTAGCGATATTCCATAACTTTACCGTTTGGTCATCACTGCTACTGGCGCAAATGTTTTTATTTATACATGTCGCTAACGACCATACCCTATTTCTATGTCCTTGTAAAGTTTTAAGACATTGACCAGTACTAAAATCCCATACCTTAACTGTTTGATCATCACCGCAACTAACAAGCGCATTACCATCTACACTAAAGGTAACTGAATGTACCAAGTCAGTATGCCCCTGCAAAGTTTTAAAACATTGAGCAGTACTAATGTCCCAAAGTTTCACTGTTTGGTCATGGCTCCCACTAGCTAGTGTATTACCATCAGGGCTGAAAGTGACTGAGTATACCCTCTGAGTATGACCCTCTAAGGTTTGAATACATGAACTGCTGTTAATATCCCACAGCCTTACCGTATAGTCATCATTTCCACTTGCCAATATGTAATCTTTTGGACTGAAGGCAACAGACCATACACTACAACCAACTTCTTGTAAGGTTTTTAGACATTTGCCTGTAGTGGTATTCCATAGCTTCACTGTTTGGTCATCACTGCCACTAGCAAGAACCTGACTGTCGGGACTAAAAGTGACTGAACGAACCCCACCACTATGACCCTCTAAAGTTTTAAAACACTGACCATTATCGGTATCCCACAGCTTTATTGTTTGATCATTACTACCACTAGCAAGAACCTGACCGTCGGGACTAAAGGAAACCGACCAAACCCAACCAGCATGACCCTTACAAGTCAGAATTTGCTGACTACTGGCAACTTCGTACAAGCGAATTTCTCCATTGGTATCACCAGTAGCTAAAAGCTTTCCACTGGGGCTAAAGGCTACCGAAAAAATACCACCAAAGGTTTCAACAAAAACAGACTTAGCTAGATGGGCGTGAGCAAAATTTGTATTATGTAACTTGACGTTTTGCAGGTCGGCTTGCCAAATAGTTAGATAAGAAAAATCATAACCACTAAGATCAGTTTCTAAATCACAAAGTAGGTTAAAGACATTTCCTGCCGTATAACTTTGTTCTAGAGGGGATATCTCTCGTAGGGTTGCTAAAATTTGAACTAAGTGATTTTCTAAGTTTTTTTTACTTCTAAAGGCAGTAAGCAGACCATTTATAACTGGTTTGATAATGAGGCGAATTTGAGTATCCCTAACATATTCTTTTGCCGTCGCTTTTATCAAAGCTTTGCTTGTGAATAAATCAATATTCTGAGTGGCAATCTCCTCACAGATGAGTTCTATCAAGTTAGTAGTCACATACTCCATGACCACAGGCTGGAGGGTAAAAAGTGATCCAGTTTTTTCAAGGAGCGTAGGCGTAGCCTTTTCGATTAGCGATCGCCTTCCTAAAGATTCCACAGCTTCTAGTAATTTTGCTTGTGGTACTGGTGATATAATATCATCTCGCAATTCTGATAGTGCGATGGACTCCCGATTAATCGCGAGCCAATACATTATTTCCTTTTCTAAATCTGACAAGCGCTCAAACTGCTGCTCTAAGATATCGCGAATGTCTCCAAAAACAGCAGTGTCTTGTTGCAAAAACTCAGTTATATTACCATCAAAAACATCTTGAATGGTCGTGGCAACTATCTTTAAGGCTAATGGATTGCCTGCGTAATGTTCAATCATTAGTTTCCATTCATCTTCTGCCGCCGATAGTCCCTTGAGTTTTAAGATTTCTTGCCCTTCTGCCACCTTTAAGCCACTCAATGGTAATGAGCGAACTGTTAGCGCTTGTCCTTCTAGCAATGCCACTTCTCTAGGTTTTTCACGACTAGTAAGCACTAAGCAGCTTTGGTGAGTTGCTTCTCCTACCCGTCTTAAAAGCTCACCATATTCCTCATATCCTTCTCGATAAAGTCCGGCGCGGCTACCACTGCGGAGAATTGATTCTGCATTATCAAGGATCACTAAACAGCGATAATTTTGTAAATAATAGAGTAGTCGCGATACGCGATCGCTAAAACTTTCTGGTAAGTTACTTTCTGTTTCCTGTTCGTCAGATAAAAATTGGATTAAGTTACCTAGAATAATTTTAACAGGTGGTGCTTCTCGTAGCGATCGCCAGATCACATACTCAAAGTTGTCCTGAATTTTTTGAGCAAACTTTACAGACAGTGCTGTTTTGCCAATACCTCCTATTCCCAATAGTGCAACCAATTGGCAGTGCTCATTGAGAATCCATTGCTCTAGTGTAATAAGTTCTTCTACACGCCCATAAAAAGCGGAGTTAAAGATAGCCTCTCCCCAATCTAAACGAGTATTTGAGCTTGAATAGTCACTTTTATCTATTTTTAAGTTAAAAACTGAAAAAAGCTTCTCAATAGTCTGTTTATCAACTCCTCCTTCCCGATTCAATACTTTCGAGATGGTAGCGGAATATAAACCAGAACGTACACTCATTTCTTCAAGAGTGTATCTATTTCCAAAATTTTCTTTTGCTTCTGACTGATGCTTTGCTTCTTTTATTTTTTGTAAACCCTTGGTAGTAAGTGCAACGCCACGCTTACGTCTCCAATTCTGTAAAGTCATGTATTAACTCACTGTTCGTTTAATCACTTTTTACTAAAAGGAATTATCTACTAGGTTGCTATAGATATGGGGTAATAGCCATAACAATCGAATAATTTCATTTTGCAGAGGATTTAAAACAGGTATATTAGCAAAATATTCACTGATAAAAACCACCTTTGGCATCTACTCATCTCGTTAATTCAACACCGCTTGCTCAACAGACTATCTGGTCTGTAGGGCATTGCTGACATCATCTCTTCAGCCGAAAGCTTCTTACATTTGGTGATCGCAGATTTATTACGTATGGTAATAGTTATTTAATACCTCGTATTTTTCCGTAATATTTTCGGGGCGTAAAGCTTAAGTTCAATCTCAAAATCTCGATTTTCACTGGTAAAGACAGCTTGGAATTGGCAATCTTGTTAAGGAAAGTTTGTATATATCTAGCTTATCAATCAATGAATAAAACTGCTGTACTTAAATTTCCCCGTTTGACAACCTCTAGTAAAAAAAGAGCGCTTAAGCGAATCACTATCAACTTGACATCAGATGAAGCCCAAAACCTTGAAAAGTATTGTGAACAGACAGGCAGACTACCATTAGACGTGATTCGAGAACTCATTCAAGCTTTGCCTTAAACTGCTGAACGTTGACACCAAGCCTGAAAAGCCCCAGTCCAGAAAAGTCATCGCTGAAGTAGAAGGTGTTGCAGATTTGGACAAAGGTTTTTAATTTTACTCTGACATGAGTAGTTGCAGGAGCAGTAATCATAGATTAGCTCCTCACGGCTGTATATTTGTTACCTCAATGCTGTTGTTTATTGTAAAAATTATAAACAATATGGGTTAGAGATTATTTTCTGACGAAGGTGACGACAGAATAAGGATAGTCATCGAACCAAAAAAATATTCTCTCACTCTTCATTGTGCAACTCAATAATAGCGATCGTGCATCTTCTTTTCGGCGCGCTGCGCTCGTCGTAAATGGGCGCAGCACGCCTGAAACTAAATTTTTATATCCTCTCAATCATATCAAAAAATTACTACCTCTTAATTTCAGACCTCCAATTAAACCAAATTATAATGCTTATATCTTGAAAATCAACCAAGGTAAAATTGTTCGCAAATCTACTTTTATTTCGTCAGTGGCAAGGCTCGAATGAGTTCTCTAATTACATCTGTTGCTGGTCTGCCTGTCTGTTCACAATATTTTTCAAGGTTTTTGGCTTCATTTGATGCCAGGTTTATAGTGATTCGCTTGACCGCCCATTTTTTGTTCATGCTGAAACAGATAAATCGTGTAATCATAACTTCAAATCCTGATTTTACCTTCCAGATGGAAAGTAACCGAAATTTTGGATAAACTGAGATACCCTTTAAATAGGACACGTTGTAAATAAATATTGCAGGTGTGCTTTACTGATTTACTAACTTGTCTATAAATGATAAAGGAAGAATCAATATTTGTTACTCTATCATTTAATTTTTTATACCTTTTAGCTTAGACTATAGTCTCATGCTTACCCGTTCGCTATGCGTAGCAAGCTATGCGCAGCAGCAACCACAGGACAAGGGTGACACATAAAGTCACTAGTGTCTACAACAAGAGCGAGCTAATAGTCTAGAGTCAGCGAATTCAAACGCACTTGGCAAATAAAGATAAATTATAAAAGTATCCCTGTCTTTTCAATATTCATCATTGAAAGTGCAGGTTGATAGCGATATTATTACTCGATTTACAGAAAAATATTTATGGCATCTAGTTAATTCTAGATTATCCAAATTTTACAGCATTTAAATTAAAATATAAACCTGCTTGATTCACCTCAATAACTCAATGAATATTGGCAGAATATCTATTTATATGCTTCTAATTCGAGTCATAATTGAAGCTTAATTGCAATAAATTTAGAATTAACAATATTGCAGAAAGCCTTAACCTAAATTTGTACTAAGTTTAACTCAACCTTTGCTTACGCTGTATGCCTTAGTAAGAAGATTGTGTAGTAACTATGGCAAAATACTGCACTCCCATCGTGTTTTAGATGTATTGATACCATTAACCCAGAGCTAAAAGTCAAATTGGAGGTTCTTACGAGTTGCTGATTAGTGCATTAAGGATCGGAGATTCATAGAAACTGCAACTGACCCAATTACATATACTCTGAGCAAAATGGCACTAAGAAAAGCCCAAAGGCTTGTGTAGTCTTGTTCCCAGCCTCCAGGCTGGGAATGTACTTAAAGTGGGCTTCTGCCTCAATTCAAGCTACTGGAGGCGGCAGCCCTTCCAGAATGGGTTCCCAGCCTAGAGGCTTGTTCCAGTCAGAGCAAGGGCTGTATCTTTTCTTCGTGCCATTATACTCTAAGCCAAATTACCTGGAGCGTAGACACATGAGACGCACAGATGCTGCTTGAATAGCGGAAAAATAGGTGTCTACGTCCACCGCATGACATTTGCATATTTTCTGTGGAGTTTTCTTAACTATTCTTGAGGAGTACAAATGCTTGAGGCTATCGCTGTTGCTTGGTTATTACTGTTTTTTGGTGATTTTCTATCTACATTCTTTTACCACGTACCCGAGCACGTTTTTGGTAGCCTTCATTTAAAAACGCACCACTCCTGGAAGAAAGACTTCCGCCACTACGCTATTTTGACTTTTAATCCCCAAGTTCTTTTGGATGGTATCTTGGGAGCTTTACCTTATGTACTTATAGCAGTAGTTTTGTGGTCTTTCTCTCCCATTGGCGTTATCTCTGGATTACTGCTTGGTCAGTTTCATGTATGGTGGAGACACATAAGTGTACTGGGTTGGCAAACTCCAAAGCCTGTAAATATTTTATGTCAAATTCTATTTATTACCACTCCTGAGAGACACTGGTTACATCATCACAAAACTAATTTAGGTTTCGGCGATATTTTCACCTTCTTTGGACAGCCTGCACAAATTTGGTTACGCTGGCTACGATTACTCAGACTTCGTTTTCGCGACTCTCGGATCTAATTAAAACTAGCGCTTACCTAAATACTTTTTAAAATTACCAAAAGAAGCTGCGATCGCAGCTTCTTTTGGTACACTCAGGGCGATTATTCTACTCTCCGAAATAGCGCTCACCTATATGTTCAAAAAGCTAATTCCCAATTTATGAGGAGTAGCAATAAGAGACATGAATTTACCATAGACTTAAATCTATGCTTTTTTCTAACTATTATTTTTTTATTTATAGTTATTTTAACTGATTAAACAGTAAGCGAGTTACAAGGAAGAATGGCTCTGGTACAGAGTTTAAAGGTATTTGCTACCGCTCGACTTCGCTGTTATATCGCTAATGTTTTTGGGAAAACTAGTCTTAATTAGTAAATTATTATATCCCTAGATTTTTATGACAATTCCTCTCTTTTCGGGAGATGCTAGGCGTAGTTTGGTTATGCAAAGGGGGACGGATAGCTACGGTGAAGGTGGCAGGAAGTTGCAATACAGTGTAGGTTTCTCTTTGAGACACTACGCCAACGAACCAACACTGATTGCTAGAAATTTGCAACCTGCTCTAGATGAGGTGTTTCATGCCCGCAGTTAGCCTCAGAAAGATGCTCAACAAAAAAGAGTTGCCATCTCTTATTCATAACTTAGTCTACCAGTTCAACATCGCGATTGATGTTGAACTGGTAGACGGTACGAAACTGATTAGCATTGGGGAGCAAACTGGAGAAAATCGATATCCAATCGAGGTTTCAGGAGAAATTATCGGTTGGGTTGTTGGGCAAGAACAGGCAACTCTACTTGCAAATTTGCTCTCATTTCTGGCAAAGCAGGAAGCTGAGAAGAAAGTACTCGCCAAAGAATTGCTGGAGCGATATCAGGAAATTGATTTGTTTGACGATATCTCGACTCAACTGACAACAAGTTTAGATACGCGACAGATTGCCCAACTTGTGCTTCAAGAATTGAGTCAATTAATTGAATCATCTGCGGGGATGATTCTGCTTTTGAGTTCAGATGCAACTGCGTTTGAAATCATTGCCGAATTTGGAGTGTTTTTTGACCACAATCAGCCAGAACCGGGTAAGGGAATTATCGGCAACATTGTGCAATCCAACCGGGCAGAACTCGTCAATGATGTGCAAGCCGATCCGCGATTAGAGGGGCAAAAAAACGTTAGTGCAATGATTTGTGTACCGTTACGAGCCAAAGAGCGGGTACTGGGAGCGATCGCCATTGGAACGCCCAAAACTGACTCATACAAGGCTGAACACCTGAAACTGGTGAGTATCTTTGCCTCTCAAACAGCGATCGCTATTGAAAAAGCTGTGCTTTACGAGCAAAGCATTCAAGCAGCTCTCCAGGCAAAAGCTCAGACACAGAAGCTTCAGCAAGCTCTCCATGAGTTGCAATTAGCCCAAACTCAGTTAATCCAAAGCGAAAAAATGTCCAGTCTCGGGCAACTTATTGCCGGAGTTGCCCACGAAATCAACAACCCGGTTAACTTTATTTGCGGCAATTTAAAGTATGTTGCCGAATACGCCCAAGACTTGTTACACCTGTTGGAAAAGTATCAGAAATTTCTACCTGTTGCTCCTCCAGAACTGGAATCAGAGTTAGACAATATAGACCTAGAATTTATCATGCAGGATTTCCCTAAACTGGTAAATTCAATGAAACTGGGCACAGGTCGCATCGTCGAAATTGTCCAATCCTTGAAAAACTTCTCCCGGCATGATGAAGCTGAAATGAAAGCCGTGAACATCCACGATGGCATCGACGGAACGCTAATGATTCTTCATCATCGTCTGAAAGCAGATGTTCATCGTCCGGCAATTGAAATTGTTAAAGACTATGCAACACTTCCTCTGATTCAATGCTATCCCGGACAATTGAATCAGGTGTTTATGAACATCCTGGCAAATGCCATTGATGCTTTGGAAGAAAGTATGGAAAATTGGGGACTCAAAAATAATCCTCAATCCCCAACCCCCAATCCCCAAATCACTATTCGTACCATAGCCATTGACCAGCAGTGGGTTGTAATTCGCATTGCCGACAACGGCCCAGGCATGAAGGAGGAGGTAATTCGCCGCATTTACGATCCCTTCTTCACCACGAAAGATGTTGGGAAGGGAACGGGGTTAGGCATGGCAATCAGCTACCAAATTGTTGTAGACAAACATGGGGGAATGCTTAAGTGTCGTTCTCAACCGAGTGAAGGGACAGAATTTTGGATTCAGATTCCAATAAATTGTGCATTGGCAGACGCTCCTGAAGAACAAAATAGCACCTCTGCATTGCCAACTCCCACAACGAAACCATCGCCGACTCCCGATACCGACGGCTTCATTTCATCAACTGTTCCAATACTCAAACCGACGGATCTACTGATCCGCCATACTCAACTGATCCAGCGACTTTCACAGCACAGTCCAGATGTGGAAGGTGCATCACCCGATCAAATTTACCAGATGTTCCAACGCCACCCAATTTCGTTAAAGCTTTACGCCACTTTGTTGTCTTGGTTCTGTTGTTCTAACCCTACTCAAATACGCCACTAAAGAAACCTCAACCATGTTTAACCAACTTGATGAATACAACAGTCAGCTATTTGAACAATGTCCCGTTGGGCTGGTACTGTGCCGAATAGATGGGACGCTAATTAGCATCAACCCTGCCTATGCTGACATTTTGGGGCGAACTGTTTCAGAAACCCTGAATCTGGGCGATCGCCAGATTACTCCTGAAAACTATGCCATCACTGACCAAGCTACCCTAGAGAAACTAGAGCAAACTGGTCGCTACGGCCCATCTGAAAAGGAGTTAATCCACAAAGACGGGCATCTAGTTCCGGTGAGGATTTCTGGACAGATGATTGAGAAAGATGGAGAGCGACTGATCTGGTGTAGTGTAGAGGACATCAGCTACCTTCGACGCGTCCAGCAGGAACGCCAAGATACTGAACAAATACTGAAACAGAGTGAAGCCCGATACCGTTCTTTGGTGACAGCTAATACACAAATTGTCTGGGTAAGCACACCAGAGGGAATTTGCTTTGAACTGGCAAGCTGGATAGCCTATACAGGTCAAAGTCTAGCTGAAGCAGAAAATGGGGGCTGGATTGATGCCGTTCATCCTGACGATCGCGCCTATACCGGAGAAGTCTGGAGTGCTGCCGTGGCAAACCTGAGTATGTATCAAATTGAATACCGAATTCGTGGCAAGGAGGGCAACTATCGCTACTTTTGGGTCTGGGGTGCGCCCGTTATAGAAGAAGATGGCAGCGTCCGAGAGTGGATTGGCACCTGCACCGATATTCATGAGCGCAAGCTGGCAGAAGCCGAAAATCAGCGTCTTAAAGAACGATATCGCTCGTTAGTAACTGCTACTTCACAGATCGTCTGGGGAGCTACCCCGGAAGGACTGGGAATAAGTAGTGAAATGCTCACATGGATGGACTATACGGGGCAGAGCGAAGCTGAAGTAGAAGGTTGGGGCTGGATCGATCCAATTCACCCCGATGACCGTGCCCACTCTACAGAAGTCTGGAATGCTGCTGTGGCAAACCGAGGTATCTACCAAACCGAATATCGGTTGCATGGTAAAGATGGCACATACCGCTACTTTTGGGTCTGTGGTGCCCCCGTCCTGGAAGAAGACGGCAGTATTCGGGAATGGATTGGCACCTGTACTGATATTCACGATCGCAAGCTGGCAGAAGCTGAAAATCAACGTTTATTGGATATGTTGAATCATTCCAGCGATGCCATCATCGTCCGCGACATGAGCGACAAAATCTCTCACTGGAATCAGGGTGCCGAAAGACTCTACGGTTGGACGCGGGAGGAAGTGAAAGACCAATGCATTCACGCATTTCTCAAATCAACCTTTCCAAAACCTTTAGAAGAAATTCTATCAGAGTTTCTACAGGAGGGCACTTGGGAAGGAGAACTGGAACACATCACGCGCGATGGCAGACCGATCACCGTTCAGAGCCGCTGGACTTTGCAACGAGATTTATCCGGTCAACCCTGCGCCATGCTAGAAATCAATACTGACATCACTGCCCGTAAACAAGTAGAAATTGCTCTACGGCAACTGAATCAAGAACTGGAAGCCAGAGTTGTTGAGCGGACGGCTGCCTTGCAAAATACCTTAGCAGAAGCGCAGGGATTAAATGCCATTTTAGATAACTTAGCTGATGGTTTGTTAGTGGCAGATACTACAGGACAAATCACCCACTTCAATCCTGCCTTTTTAGCTATGTATGAATTGACAGCTAACGCCGTCAACGGTCACTACCGAGAATTGCCGATACCTGGTTTAGCAGACCTGGTTGCACGAACTCAGTCCCATCCCGGTGAGGTCTTCTCTGCCGAAGTTGCATTGACCAAAGAACGCATTGGTCAAGCAGTGGCAACCGCCATTTTCAAAAAGACGGCAGATTCAGAACCCGCTGCCTGCTTCGGTTCGGCACTACTGATTCGAGATGTGACAGCAGAAAAGGAAATCGACCAGATGAAGACCGATTTCATCTCAACAGTTTCCCATGAGCTGCGGACGCCACTGACTTCTGTCCTGGGTTTTGCGTCCATCATTCAAGAAAAGCTAGAAACCGATGTGTTCCCAATGCTTGCTACCGAAGACCGCAAGCTTCAGAAAACGATTAAGCGGGTGGCTGACAATCTCAACATTATTGTGTCGGAAGCAGAACGGCTCACATCTTTGATTAACGATGTCCTGGACATCGCCAAAATGGAAGCAGGTAAGGTGGAATGGCAGATGCAGCCCCTCGATCCTAGCGAATTACTGGATTGGGCAACTAATTCTACTGCCGGGTTATTTGAAAGCAATGGCTTGCAGTTAGTCAGCGAGATTGAACCAGGACTGCCTCAGATAGTAGGCGATCGCAACCGTCTGCTGCAAGTTTTAATCAACCTGATTTCTAATGCCGTTAAGTTTACCGAATCTGGTTGTGTTACCTGTCGCGTCAAACAAGGAAATGACGGTGTTTGCATCAGCGTCATCGACACAGGCATTGGGATTGCACCTGAAGACCAGCCGAAAGTATTCGAGAAATTCCGTCAAGTTGGCGACACTCTCACCGACAAACCCAAAGGCACAGGATTAGGACTGCCCATCTGTAAACAAATCGTCGATCATCACGGCGGTAGAATCTGGGTTGAGAGTGAAGCAGGTAAGGGCAGCGTATTCTCGTTCATCATTCCCACCTACGCCAGCGATCAAAAAACCACTGCTAATCTAAATTTGGATACGCTAGTCAAACAACTCAAAGAACACGTCATCACCAAAAACACTGTACTGAACCAAAACCGTAAAACCATTTTGGTTGTAGATGATGACGCTAACATTCGAGAACTGCTCCGCCAACAACTGGAAAACGAAGGCTACAATGTTCGCGAAGGAAAGGACGGCATGGATGCAATTCATCAAATCAAAATATCCCGTCCCGATCTGATTCTCTTAGACGTGATGATGCCCCAAATCAACGGCTTCGATGTGGCAGCCGTTCTCAAAAATGATCCACAGACCGCAGACATTCCGATTATCATTCTGTCGATTATTGAAAACAAAGAACGCGGCTACCACATTGGCATTGATCGCTATCTCACCAAGCCTATTGACACAGAAAAACTCCTTAGCGAAATTGGCTCACTGCTTTACCAAGGCACTTCTAGTAAAAAGGTATTGGTTGTAGATAAAAATGCATCAGCCTTAAAAACCCTATCAGATGTACTGCAAACTCAGGGATACAGCGTGATTGAAGCCTCCGATCCACAAGAATGCATTTATAAAGCCTTGTCAGCCAAACCTGACATGATCATCATCGATTCTATCTTCTCTCAAGAAGCCGATTTGGTGAAAACCCTACGCTTTGAGAAGGAGTTGGAAAATGTATTTTTTATTATGTTGTCTGAACAGTAATCGCTGGTGCTGGCGACTGGGTGCTGAGTACTGGAAAAAATTAGTGGGACCTTACTATATAATCTAATCCCCAATCTCTAATCCCCAGTCCCCAATACAACTCTTGGAGAGGCTGCGCCAACGGCAACTCTTAGAGACGCTGTTCGTGTTCGCTCAGTACAAGTCCCCTAATCCCCAATCCCCAATCCCTATGACCCAGAAAATTCTAATTGTTGATGATGAACCCAATATCTTGATTTTGATGGAACAAGCCTTAGAAGCATTAGAGGACGAAGGTGTTGAACTTCTAACTGCTAGAAATGGAGAAGAAGCTCTCGAAACTATTAAAATTGAAAAACCAAACCTGGTTTTTCTTGATGTGATGATGCCGAAAATGAATGGTTTGCAAGTCTGCCATATTGTAAAACATGACCTACAAATGACTGACATCTACATCATAATCTTGACAGCTAAGGGGCAAGAATTTGATAAACAAAAAGGAATTGAGGTTGGTGCAGACTTATATCTAACTAAACCATTTCGCCCCAAAGAAGTACTTGAAAAATCAATGCAGGTGTTGGGTTTTTGAGGAAAACTATGAAAGCTTTTCATCGGTGATCGCAGTACTTGGAAGAATCGGAACAAATCTGGTTACGTTTCCTTAATGGATCAACGGTTAACAGTACTCGCTCTAAGGGGTGATAAAGTAGCTACAAAGCAGACTGGATAATAGTCATAGCACGTATACCCTTCTGAAAATAGGGTAGTTTACTGGGCTTGAGACGCATCAAATCATGAGCTAAATCAGCCTAAAACTCTATTGCACCTACCCATAACTTCTCATACAAACCGATCCAAAATACACTATGTCTATACTGCGTAGGCGTAGCCGGCCGAAGGCATTGCTGTAATTCCTTGAGACGACCAACATATTTTTATAGTCCCATTTGGCGGGAGTTACGACCAGCTAAAATAGCACAAGTTTTAATCCACGAATAATTGATTTTTATCTACTACATATCATAAACCTGAAACAATACGAACTCCTTTTTTACGCATAGTTTCTTTGAGATCCTGATAGAGAGTATCATCACTAACTAGCAAACCATGTTTAGTTTTCGTGTTTACAATTGCATATCTTGGTTCTTTTTCTGAAGGTGAAGCATTGAATTTTAAGAGTGCCCAATCAGAGTCCTCCCAAAGATATGAAAATTCTTCTAAGTTTGTGTTCATATCAATACCTCTTTTTTTAAACCTAAATCTTACTTAGCGAAGAGAAAGGTTTTTACCTTAATTATGGGTAGTTTTCATTACCACTTTTGTATCTTATACGTATCTACGAGCTAAATTTTAGCAAATAAATACTACTACCAGTCGATCGACTTAACGTAATTTTAGAAGCAGAGTGTTTGGGCTGAAGGGGTGACAAAGGGGCTAAAACCGACGAAATATAAGAGTGTGACCGTTTTGGGGTAAAAAAAGATAGGTCAGGCATTCTCAACAAGACCCATCAAATGATAATGTTACCTAAATTCTACCAAAGCTGCTTTCAGAATCTACTGACACCTGGACAGTACAAGATGCTCGAAATCTTGATAATGCTCTTGCAGTTTCATAAAACTGTGACGATTGAGAAGCTCTCATCTGTATTTCCCCAACCAATAAAATTTGAAAGTCGGCGACGCAGTATTCAAAGGTTTTTATTGTTGCCCCAGTTATCAATTCAATACCTCTGGTTTCCAGTACTAAAACGATGGGTCAAAAATAATCCAAAATCAGTGAAGAAAAAACTGATATTCGCCATTGATAGAACACAGTGGCGCTGTGAAAATGTATTTGTAATCAGCTTAATTGAACAGAAAAGAGCAATACCAGTTTACTGGATATTATTACCCAAAAAAGGATGTAGCAATTTGGGTGAGCAGAAAAGATTAATCCGCCCATTGCTACGGTTATTCAAAGGATATCGAATTCTCGTACTGGGAGATAGAGAATTTCATAGTATAAAACTGGCTCATTGGTTACACAGTAAGGGAATTGACTTTGTGCTACGTCAAAAACAAGGCACGTATATTCGCCAAGGAAATGAATCATATCAACGGTTACAATCTTTGGGATTAAATCCTGGTATCTCGTTCTTCCTGACGGGTATTCAAGCCACTAAACAAAAAGGCTTTGCTCATTTTAATTTAGCTGGGTATTACAAGCGTAAATACCGGGGTAAGCTTGAACCTGCTGGCTGGTTTTTACTAACAAATCTTGAGAGTCTTGCAGATGCCATTAAAGCAAATAAGATTGCGAAGCGGCATCGAAGCTATGTTTAAAGATTGTAAAACTGGTGGTTATAATTTGGAATCAACGTATGCAACTGGACAACGATTAATTGCACTAATTTTATTGATTGCAATCGCTTACACAATTGCAGTTTTAGCTGGTCGCAACTCCCGAAAAATGGGACTACAACAATATGTTGGTCGGCTTCAAGAATTAAAGCGTTATGCACGCCGGCATAGTGCTTTTTGGGTTGGATTATATGGGTGTTTATGGGTAGGTGCTATGGAGTTTTGGTCAGATTTGGCGATCGCACTTGTGCGTCTTAAGCCCGGTAAACTACCCTATTTTCAGAGGGGTTTACGTGCTATGACCCTTATTCAATCAGCGCTCTAGCCTCTTTGTCACCCCGTCAGGTGTTTGGGATAAGTCATCACTTTAGTAGCATAGAACATCGCCAACTCCCGTAGTCGGGAACTGGAACAGCTAGAAACCTAGAAGGCATTGAACCTAGTTTTAAGGTTTCAGACAATCTTTATTGGTTCTAAAACCCAAAAAATTGGTCTAATCTGAAAAGCCTACCCATAAGTAGCTCCCTTGCTTGTTCAATCAGAAGGTAATTCTGGGAAACCTTAATTTGTGAGAGCGAGAGGCTTTTGCCAGAAGGAACTAGAATTAGGAAACACCTAGCTGGGTTCTTCTGACTTTTGAAATTAGGAGTGCATGTGTGCCAAAATCCCCTAAATATTTGCTGATTGGATCAACCGAGAATTACAGCGGTAAATCTGCAACTGTTCTGGGTTTGTCTCATCAGCTACAGCAAAAAGGTCTGGATATTAGCTACGGTAAACCACTCGGTACGTCTTTCAATTCGTCTAGTGGAACCGTAATTGAGGAAGATGTCCAGTTCATCGCTCTTAGCCTCAATTTGCCGGAAAACCGCGTTGCACCTACAATGCTGGCTTTGGATGAACCAAATGTGCAAAAGCGCTTGCGAGGGGAAGACAAAACCGATTATCAGCAGTCCCTAATACAGCAATATTTACATAAGTCTCAAGGAGATTTAGTGTTACTGGAGGGGCCTGGTAATTTGTCCGAAGGCAATTTGTTTGATTTGTCTTTGTTGCAAATGGCTGAAGTATTGGATGCTGGTGTGCTGTTAGTAAGCCGCTATAAATCCTTGCTTTCGGTTGAGGCACTATTGGCTGCAAAACAGCGTCTGGGCGATCGCTTGATTGGAGCTGTGATCAATGATATCCCAGTCACCGAACTAGAAGCAGTTGAAACTCTCGTGCTACCATTTTTGGAACAGCAGGGTATTCCGGTGCTAGCAATGCTGCCAAACAGCGATTTGCTCCGCAGTGTGAGTGTTGGCGAACTAGTCAAACAGTTAAAGGCTGATGTTCTCTGTCGCAACGATCGCATGGATTTGTTGGTAGAAAGTCTGGCAATTGGAGCGATGAATGTCAATTCAGCTGTTAAATATTTCCGCAAACGCCGAAATATGGCAGTGGTGACAGGAGGCGATCGGGTGGAAATTCAGCAAGCGGCTTTGGAAACATCTACCCAATGTTTAATTCTCACTGGGCAACTACCACCCCCACCGTTCATTCTCAGTCGCGCTGAAGAACTAGAAATACCCATTTTGTCTGTTGACTTAGATACCCTAACTACTGTAGGAATTGTTGACCGCACTTTTGGTCAAGTCCGTGTCCACGAGCCGATTAAGGTTCAGTATATTCGTCAGTTGATGTCCGAGCATTTTGACATTGACCGCTTGTTATCCAAACTAGGTTTAACTCCCGCAGCGGCATTGTCTTAGATTCATCAACTCAAACTTTTAAGAGCATCTATGCTCAGTTATTACTTAGGAGGCTGTATTGCTAGGATACAGCTGGTTCGCCGTCACCTCCCAGGCGACGGCGTGCTGTTTCCTTCCGTCCCATCGCTGGGACGTGTTTAGTTGCAGCAGCTAATCCAAAGACAGGCATATTGCCGTAAATTGCCTCATATCTTCCCGGCTCGATTAAATAAGTTTCGTGCCAAATGCCAACACTGCCATCAGCACCAATGGCTTGATTAAACCTTTGCCAAGCTTTTAAATGTGCATCGGCTGGATTTCTGGCAAAACGCTCCAAATCCTCGAACGATCGCCAATACTGAATCAGTCCTACCCCTTGCGGGTAGATAAACTTTTCTCCCCCTAAAAACCCTTTTTCAGGATTCTGATTAAGGCTTTGTAGCATGGGTGACATTGCCCTGGCTGTGGGAATCCATTTAGAAAAAGCGAATAATTTATTAATTCGCATCCCAATTAGAAACACAACAAAAGGTTCATCAATCTCGGCTGTAAATCGTCCCGGTATTACTTGAGGCATCTCTCACTCCTGGTTGTTTAAGTTAATATGCAACTAATTGCATATAGTTATTGTTATGCAATTAGTTGCATAAGTCAAGTAGTGAATTAAAAATTATGGCATTAGCGCACGCAATCTTAGCGGCTCTGGTTGACGCACCATGTAGTGGGTATGATTTAGCAAAACGATTCGATGGCTCTGTAGGCTTTTTCTGGTCAGCAAGTCACCAGCAGATTTATCGGGAGTTGGCGAAGCTAGAAGATCAAGGATGGATCAGTTCTGAGTCAATTCTTCAAGCAGGACGGCCAGATAAAAGGCTCTACAGCGTTACAGACTTGGGAGAACAGCACCTCAAAGAGTGGATTGCTCAACCTTGTGAACCCACACCGATTAAAGATGATTTACTAGTAAAAATTTTTGCTGGTCATATTGTTCCTAACCAAATTATCTTGGCAGAGCTAGAAAATCACCAAAAAGCCCATCAAAAAAAATTGTCTACGTACCATAACCTAGAACAGCGTTACTTTCAGAATCCGCAAGAACTGCCAGAATCAGGCAAATTTCAGTATTTAACTCTCTTAAATGGCATTAGTTACGAAACACATTGGCTAGCCTGGTGTAACCAAGTAATGGAGTTACTGAACCAAACAATCGAAAAATAGTCGCAATGTCTAACTTAAGTTTTCTTCGCATCTACACGCTGTTTGGTAAAATATCTGGGTCGTTTAGTCTGATTATCTCCATCTTTGAGCCAATCAACAGACCTTATTAACCTCGATACATTAGCGCAAGAACTGGCGACAATCCAGCAAACGGGTTCTAAAAGAATTGCCTTGCTGGGTTCTCGTCACGTCCCGATTACGCATCAGAATCTTATTGAAATGATGACTTATGCCCTAGTTTTATCGGGTAATCGAATCATTACTTCTGGTGCTACAGGTACAAATTCCGCGGCCATCAAGGGAGCAACCCGGGCTGATGCAAATTTGTTGACGGTGATTTTACCCCAAAGCCTGGAACGCCAGCCTTTGGAATCGCGCCAGCAACTAGAACAGGTAATGCATCTAGTCGAAAATCCCAGTAATGATAATTTGTCTCTGGCGGAAGCTAGTTATTTGTGCAACAAGGAAATTGTTTCCCGTTGCCAGCAACTAATCTGCTTTGCGTTTCACGACAGTCGCACCCTGTTACAAACTTGTCAGGATGCAGAAGAACAAAGAAAAGTGGTGACGCTTTTCTACTTTGATTAGTCATTTGTCATTTGTCTTTTGTCATTTGTATTTGACTAATGACTGATGACTGATGACTGATGACTAATAACCAACGACTAATAAGTAATGATAATTTTTTTGTACTCGATCGCTGCTGCTGCCGTTCTAATTTACGTGCCATTTTTGCTAGTAGCTTATGCCCGTGCGCGTATTGGGTATGAAATGTTTTCTACTCCTCGCGCCATGTTTGATAAATTGCCACCTTATGCCCAACGGGCTACTTGGGCACATCAGAACACCTTTGAAGCCTTTATGATATTTGCCGCAGCCGCATTGATGGCTTATGTAACTGGTGTAAATTCTTTTACAGCCCAAGTAGCTGCGATCGCCTTTGTGGTGGCTCGTTTCCTATACTCAATTTTTTATATTTTGAATATACCCCTTTTGCGATCGCTGATGTTTGCTATTGGCATCCTTGGCTGTGCCACTCTCTTTTTCTTGAGCATCATCCAAGCTACTAATTAAGTGGGGCATTGGGCATGGGGCATTGGGCATGGGAATTATTATTAATGTTTTATGCCCAATTCCAAAATCCAAAATCTAAAATCCAAAATATTTTATGGCTTCTACTTTTTCCTTTGACATTGTGAGCGACTTTGACCGACAAGAATTGGTCAACGCTGTCGATCAAGTTATACGAGACATCAAAGGTCGTTACGACCTCAAAGACACTGAAACTACTGTCGAGTTAGTTGAAGAAAGCATTAATGTTAGCACTGACAGCGAGTTTACCTTAGATTCTGTACACACCATTCTGCGAGAAAAAGCCGCCAAGCGTAACCTCTCCCAAAAAATCTTTGATTTTGGCAAGGTTGAATCAGCCAGTGGTAATCGCGTGCGTCAAGAAATCAAACTCAAAAAAGGTATCAGCCAGGAAATCGCCAAACAAATTTCCAAATTGATTCGGGATGAATTCAAAAAGGTACAAGCTTCAATTCAAGGTGATGCTGTGCGGGTTTCTGCCAAATCGAAAGATGACTTGCAAGTTGTCATGCAGCGGCTAAAACAAGAAGACTACCCAGTTGCTTTGCAATTTACAAATTATCGTTAAAAGATTCGTAATTCGTAGTTAAAAATTTAATTACGAATTACGTTAGCGCAGCGTTAGCGACGCAGGAGCGTCATTACGAATTATTTTAAGTCCGTCCGCCAATACTTCTTTGAAATGCCGGACGCTCAGATAACTGCTTCATATAGTTCAACACCGCTGGATAGGGGCTGAGGTCTAGCTTCAGTATCATAGGAATGTAATTCAAAATAGACCCCACTGCCACATCAGCAACAGTGAACTCATTGGCAAGTAAAAAAGGTTGCTTACTGAAAATTTCATTTAAGGGAGTCAACAAGCGGGGCATTTCCCGTTCTCGATTCTCTTCTCCAAAAATCCCTGGAGCAAGGGTAGCATTAGCAAACAAAACCCATTGGGAAAATACAGCACGTTCCTCTGGTGAAAGTGGAGTTTTACTATACTTATCGGCAAGATACAGCAAAATTGCCCCAGATTCCCAAAGCTGAAAATCCTCATCAACAATTGCTGGAACTTTACCAAATGGGTTGATTGCTAAATACTCAGGCTTGAGGTGTTCACCGGCCTGCATATCAAGCTTGACGAATTCGTAGGGAATTCCTAATTCCTCTAAATACCAGTGAACAATTGATGCTCGACTACGAGCGCCACCGTAAAGTTTTAGCATAATTACTTAAAGAACTTTGTGAGTATGAGAATGCTGCTTAACGTTGTCTTCTTTGGTGACAACTCTAGCGGCGTTTAACACCCGTTTCCGCTCAATGGAATACTTAAACTCAGTGTAGTTTGTACCTAATGGAATCAGAGATTTTGCAGATTCACGACGCTTGTAGGTACGAGCTGCTGCAAATGCCCGTGGCACAAATTCCTCTCCAAACTGAGCCGACTCTGGGAAGCCATCTGGCAGCAGTTGTGAATCGCCATCCAGCACAGATCCCAAAGTTGTGGCATGAGCCAGCTTATAGGAGGTAGGAATGCCCTTTAACAGCGCTTCCAAAGCCGCAGAGGGAATCGGTTCTATAACTTCGATTTGATAAACTTCTCCATCTTCTTTGACGAAGCAGGTTGCCAAGCCGATGACAATGTAATCATCGGTTGCTAAATCAGGGGCATTGGGATAGGAAATTGCAGTTGTCATCGGGAAATTTCTCAAAAAAATTGAATATGGGGATTGGGGACTGGGGCATTGGGCATTGGGCATGGGGCATTGGGGATTATTATTTCCCTTGTCTCTCTCATCTCCCTCATTTCCCTTGCCACCAGTCCCCGTCTCTTCTTTCTCATCTCTAAATGAACGGCTTGTTGGCATTCTACCAAGTTGTCGCTCTCACTACTTGACTAGTCTTTGAGATTAACGTCTGCTATTTCTGGAATTTTCCTTCGGGATCAAGTATCTATGATTAGGTTTGAGGAGCAATTGTTTATTTAAGGGGTAGATTTCTACTGGTGTGAGTAGTTTAAATCTCAGTCTTAAGATGGCTTTAAAGTAACCATAACTACCTTGAGAATAGACACAGTGGTAAAATCACCAGCGTTAAAAAACTAGACTTTTATTTAAAAAAGCAGGGATTTCAAGCAGGGAAAGATGAATATTCACTCATTTTTAGCTGACGATGACCAGCAAAGTAACCAATATAAGTATGTTCTAAATACTACAAAAAAACTTCAAGAGCGAAGGAAAAGCGATCGCAGCGAATCTATTTTTGGGGATAGCTACTTACGCTCTTGTGCTTTGAGGTTGGCTCAACAAGGAGATTATACTGAGGCGATCGCACTTTTAAGCCAACTAATTTGCCGCCATCCTCACAATGCCGTTGATTACAACAACCGGGGGCTAATTTATTTCCAAAGTGGTGAAAGGCAAAAAGCGCTTTACGACTATAACACCGCCCTGAAACTTAATCCCTATTTGGCTAGTGCTTATAATAACCGAGCAAATTACTACGCGGCTTGTGGAGAATTAGCTGTAGCACTTGCCGACTACGATCAAGCGATTGATTTGAAACCTCACCATGTCCGCGCGTGGATTAACCGAGGCATTACCTGGCGTGATTTGGGGCAATACGAAGTGGCAATTGAGAATTTTGAGGTAGCACTGCTTTTCGGTCAACTAGAAGGTCATATCTGGGCTGAACGTGGCAGAACTTACCATCTTTGGGGCGACTGGAATTGTGCGATCGCTGATTATCGTCGCGCCCTTACTCAACTACCCTCTCTCGACAATGATAAGGATATTATTGGTTGTCGCTTGCGTTTACAACTCGAAAATCGGCTAGACGAGTTATTATCTCAATCAGCGTCCTAATTGGTAGATTAGTCCTTTTTGCAAATTCAAGATTCAAAAAGTAAATTCTTCATTTTGAATTTTGAATTTTGAATTGGAGCGTTCGCGCAGCGTCTCGTAGAGAAGCGACGCTGTATCGCTAATGATTAATAGATGATAAATACATAGCTATTCAAAAATTAGCTATTAACCATTACTTATTAGCAATAATATAAATTAACACCCAGTTTATACGTAGCCTGAATCACAATAAACCGAAATAATCCCAAATTCGCCATTTGTCTTAGGGTAACGAGTCTGTTGGCTCATCTTCTCGGCGATCTTGATTCATCAACACGATCTGACGCTGGCTAGGATCGAATCGGTATCCTTGTCGTTGTCTAATAGTTTTAGCTTCTTGCGGATCAAAGTTACGGCTAAATTCCGCCTGTAAACCATTGACATGTCCTTCCATCAGCTTGACTTCAGTACTCATTTCTCGCAATTTTTCTTGCTGTAACCAATGATAAGGCAAGAGTTGTGTTAAAGCAGATGCTGCAACGGCTGTAATCACAAGATTGACCGCTATTTTGGCTGTGCTTTCCAGTGCCATCACCTGGTAAGAACGTTGACGAAGATGCCGCTTGGGTCGAGAAATGACCTGGCGTTTTTGTATAGGTTGTAACGGTGGTCTGGAGGGTTGAATCGCGTTCATTATGCTAAAAGATAAGCTCGCTTAGTGAAGTGAAGTACTATCAAGAGTGCTGAGTTATGAGTGCTGAGTGAGATTTCTAACTCAATACTCAGCATTTAGCACTCAGTACTCAGATATCAGCACTCCTGAATGCTTGATTTAGCTGTCATATTACTTCATTTTTTTGAAATAGCTACAAGTGTCGCATTAGTTAAAAAATAACCTGGCTTACGTAAGTGCAAGGTTTCTAGGTACTTATGGCATAAAGCCATAAAATCTGGAAATTGCACCCCGTACTGCCAGGATTATTAACTTTTTAACTGTGTCACATCGGAGCGTTATTTGTAAAGTTCTGTGGCTAATCGCCAAGCTAGAACCCCTGGGATCAAGGCTACAACTAGAGCGATGTAGACTTGAGTATCTGAGATGGAAGATATCTGAGCGATGTACAGAGTATCTAAGATAGGCATGGCTGAAAACCTCCTAACCTGAATAGATTTTGAACAGTTCGTTTACTACTTTTCCTTGTTTTGCCAAGATTGTGGAATATCTTGTTACAAGATGCAACAAAAGCAGTTATTTGTCAGTAGTCCTTATTTATTCTCCATTAAAAAAATTTATAAAAATTATGAATTTATATCTGGGTATCGACTTCGGCACATCTGGCGGGCGCGGTGTGGTGATTGACGAGGAAGCCTCTTGTATTCAGGTAGAGGTGCGATATCCCTTCAACAACACATCAGCCGCCGTTACGCCAAAAATTTGGCAGGAGGCTTTGTTTGTGTTGGTGGAACAAATACCTGACCAATTGCGGCAAGAAATTAAAGCGATCGCAATTAATGGGACTTCTTCCACCGTCTTGCTGGTCGATGCTGCTGGCAACCCTGTAGATGCACCATTGCTGTATAACGATGCGCGGGGATCATCTGTGCTAGAGCATTTGAGGAGTATTGCACCCCCCAATCATACCGTGTTGAGTGCCACCTCCAGCCTAGCCAAACTTTTGTGGATGAGGCAACAACCCTCTTTTAGTGAAGCTAGATATTTCCTGCATCAAGCAGATTGGCTGGCGTTTCTTCTACATGGACAGTTGGGTATTAGCGATTACCATAATGCTTTAAAGCTGGGTTATGACGTAGAAGAGTTGAAATACCCACAATGGCTAGAAAAGCTAGAAATACCAATTCAGCTACCCAAAGTTTTACCTCCTGGTACTCCCATTGCCCAATTGCGTCCTGAAATTGCCGACAAGTTCGGTTTCCGGCGTGATTGTCTGATATGTGCTGGTACAACTGATAGTATTGCAGCTTTTCTCGCCAGTGGCGCAAAATTACCCGGTGAAGCCGTGACTTCCCTTGGTTCAACGTTGGTACTAAAGTTATTAAGTCGTACCCGTGTAGAGGATGCCAGATATGGGATTTACAGCCATCGCCTGGGTGATTTGTGGCTAACTGGGGGCGCTTCTAATACTGGGGGTGCAGTACTAAAGAAATTTTTCACAAACGCTGAGTTAGAAAGCCTTAGTCGGGAGATTGATGCCTCAAAAGCCAGCGAGTTAGATTATTATCCATTGTTGAAGGTAGGCGATCGCTTTCCGATTAATGATCCCAATCTACCCCCACGCTTGGAACCACGCCCAGATAATCCAGTGGAATTTTTGCATGGCTTGTTAGAAAACATTGCCCGCATAGAAGTGCGAGGGTATGAATTATTACAGCAAATGGGCGCAGACAAATTGAGCCGTGTTTATACTGCTGGCGGTGGCGCGGCGAATTATACTTGGACTGCGATTAGGGCGCGTCATTTGCAGGTTCCTGTAGTCGCGTCAGTGTACACAGAAGCGGCTTACGGAACGGCGCTGTTGGCGATGGGAGAGAGAAAAAGGGGTTAATCAACAACGCATCTTTTGGTAGATATCTTTTAAATCAGTATCTATCCCAGTGACAATCGACATATCTCCGACGATACTTGGATGATTAGATACCGGACTATAGATTCCAGGTTCATCATCTGGGCAGCTATTCGGGGATGGGTGCTTCGCAGCAAGCGAATGTCATCTGTCCCCTTTATTAATTACTGGTATGATTTATAACTAGTTTACACTCATAAGTAATGGGTGCATTAAGGCAAACATGACAAACTTTCACTGGGGATATTAAGTGATCGCAGTGATGGTAAAAGAAAGCCATGAATGCCCTTTGCCGGATTCGTCAAGTCGGACATCAGAAGTCCAGATGGTTCATTGTCAGGAAACTTCAAAGGCTTTATTTAGCAAGCGACGCAGATGCTCCTGTAGGATACTTTCAGCCCCAGGATAAGCTGGAAGAGCCTCAATTTCAGCGTTGGAATGAGATACATAGGAGCCAGGGTAAATAATCGCAGCATAATTAACTACTTGCCTACCTTCTCTGTTTTGAATAGCGTCATGGTAAGTGTGCATCTTCTGAATATCAGCAGTTTTAGGTTTTCCTTCGTTGCTGGTGTTTTCCAGTGGCTCACTCTCAAGTTTGTACTTGGGATCAAATAAATAAACTTGTTGAGAGCCATTAGCTAGTTTGATCTCTACTGCTACATCAGGGCGCAATGTAACGCTGGCGCTTCGTAGTTCTCCATCTTTGCCATAGCTTCGTTCAGGAATTAACTTAATTTTTGTCTTGTGTTGTGGGTGAATTAAAACTAATGCTGGTTGTCCATTGGGTAAAATTCTGACGTAGACTCCCGTTTTATCTCTAGCAACTAAACACTGGGTTTCAACTTTGTATCCTTTGTCTATAGCTACTTCCAGCAGCGTTGCAATTATCCACAAAGTTCCCCAAATTTGGTAAAGTTTGTAGAGATTCTCCAAAGGTGCATCAAGGTCTGAATCATCCAAACGCACAGCAGGACTTCTGATGAATTCCAGATAGCCTTCTAAAGCAGCATGGTAAAGTGAACGGTTTAACAAAACCATCGTAATTTGATTGGGCAAATATTTAGGCTGACTCACCTCATCCAGAAAAGCTGCTTGTTGACGAGCCTTTTTTAATTGGTAAAACAGAGACTTAATCTCTTCCAAAGGCTTACCTTTAGGGTCAGCTTCAAAAGCTTGCCGAATTCGTCTAATTCTCTGATTGACAAGCTCAAAAAATAACCTAACCAACTGGTTCTCATAAACATCAACAGTATGCTCAACTCTGATATCCGGTACGCGAATCGGTCTTCCACTCACATCCAAGTTATGCCCTCGAAAAAAAGCTTGAACTAGCCCACCAAGAGGAGGTTTGCGGACTTGATCTTGCCGAACCCAAATTTCATTAGTTTTGAGGATTTGATGAGGATTACGAGAAAGTTGACTCAAAATCTCACTCAGTCCTGGTCTTTTGCCTGTGCCATTAATAGCCCGACGTAAGCGAAGTAGTTCCTGAGCTAAAGTAGTTTCGCCTAGTTGCGGTAATTTCAGACCAGCTAAAGCCCCGGTACGCTGTAAGCCTATCGCTACTGAGGTTGGCAGACGAGAATCGAGATCCTCTAGCATCTGAGCAAAAGCTTCACGACTAATTTTCTGAGGCCAAACTGCAATTGTCTGTTCCTCAATCTCATTTTGATACTCAAGCCGCAGTCGGTAGTAACCAGGGTTTGAGCGAGGCCACTCAGCTAGTACTCGAAACTTTCCACTCAAATCCATTACCAAGAGTGGGAGTTTTTTATCTTGAAGCCAAAGCCGTGTTTGTTGTAATTTTTCTTGAGGTACATGAACTTCCAACCAAGCAGGTTGCCACTCACCTGGAGCATCTATAATCTCGCCTTCGCGGCTAAGAAAACTCAGTTTAGAAGTAGGAGGTAAATCCATGTTGTTCAAATGTTTTTAGCATTTTGCTAGCTTTAGCGTGGCTTAGATGAAATTTATTTTCAGCAATATCAACAAATGCTTTAAGGGCTTCTCCCACCCTATCATCAGCACCTTTTAGTTTGGGCAGAATCTTCTGTAACAATTGTTCGTCTAAAGCTTCTTCCCAAGAGATATTCAAAACTTTAGCTTCATTCACATAGTTATTTATTTCATCTAAAACACGAAAAGCAAATGGAGTTACTAGGTGCAGATTATCCCAAACTTCCATTAAAATTTCACGATACTCAACTTCACCCAAATGCTCAAATAAATCATTACGGCAAACCTCCATTTCTATCATTTGCGCTCTATCATAAACTTTGTCAGCAAAATTGTGAGTAGTTTCGTCTACATTGACTGTGCCAATAAAGTAAAGGTTAGGTGGTAACAAAACTTGTTTCTCGGATGCAAGTTCAATTTGGGCTAATCCTTCACGCATCCTAACTTCCATCGCTGAGAGAAACTTGGCAAAGTAATACTCTACCCGTGCTAAGTTCATCTCATCCAAGATTAAATGGTAAGGTCTAGGGGTGCGTTTTTCTGTTTGAGCTTGTTCATACTCTTGAGCCGCTTTTTCTAAAAAATGACTAAACGCAGTGTAATGGTATTCTTTGTCCATTGGATTGAAGTAGCCGAGCAAATCTTCGTTAGTAGTCCAATTAGGAGCCACAGGAACTAAAAGGTATTCAGCCGCTACTACCTCAGTGTAAGCTTTGGTAAGCCAAGTCTTGCCAGTCCCGCTAGTTCCTGAAAGAATTACAAATTTTCTTGTTTTAAGAGCTAAGTGGTAGCGTCGCAAGATACTTTCAGAAATACGCAGACCTTTAGAGCGGATATTTTGATTAATCTCTGTAAACAAAGGTTCAGAATAGTCTGGATAAATAGTTTTGAGAATACGCTGTGCTTCTTCGTAATTATCCACGTCTTTTTCCTTATCAAATAATTCTGTAGCTCTGCATAAATCCTCAAAAGCTTTTTGCTGATTATTAATTTTTAAATAGGTAAGTCCTCTATGGTAATAGGCTAAAGCGAAGTTAGGATTAACATGTAAAGATTGGTTATAATCACCAATGGCTTTATCGTAATTTTCAAGTTTACAGTAAATCTGACCTCGCTCATCGTAAATTTCGTAATTTTTAGGTTGAATAAGTAGTAAATAATCATAATCAGATATAGCTTCGTCAGTATATCCTAATTCAGCTTTTACTTTTCCTCGATATCGATAAGCATCAGCTAAATTGGGAGCTTCTTCTAAAGCGAAGTCAAATTGTTTAATAGCATCTTGATACTTTCCTTCTTGATACTTACTCAATCCTCGTCGGCAGTATATTTTCCCATATTCTATATTAGTTTGATGTAAATATTTTTTAATAGCTGTGATTGGTTCATCACACGTTGCCACCAAAAATAGAGGAAAAATTTCTTCCAATACCTGTTTTATTTCATTAGTTAGCTGTTGATAGTCAAAAGTTAATATATTCTCTAATCTGATAGCTCTATATACTATAATCTTCTTAGTAGCACTATTTTGTCGAGCTACTATTTTTAACCATTCAGCTAAACGATTGATTGTATTAATCGATTGACTAGGCTCAGTAAATAGAGAATATTTATCTGATAATCGAATATTTTGGAGTAAAATTTCTTTGATTATTTTATTAGTCTGAATATTTTTAATGAATTTTTGCCTATCGTTACTTGTCTCAGGAATGTATAATCCAAAATAGAAAGCTTCTTGTGTAATTTGTATAATAAAATGAGCCTTATTGTTTTCACTATCTATTTGTTTTAAAAATAATCTATATTCAAAATAAGGAATATGAAAATTATATTTCAAAACAGCATTTGTATTGAGTAGCTTTCTTATTTCCCCTGATATCTGAGCAATTGTAAACTGGTAGAGTTGTTCTAATGGCTGCTCAATATAGCTTTTGTAAGCTTCTTGGTTTTTTAAATAAAAATCTCTTTTATTTGAATGTTTTTTTAATTGTGCAAGAAGGTCAAGACTTTTTAATGAAAATGGGCATTCTGGATTTACAAAAACTTCTGTCATTTGACCTGATAACGATAACTAAAATTATTATTGTGACATATTACACAAAATCCAACTACTTTACTGCTTTAAAAATGCGATCGCACTCTTAACCTCTCTGTTTCCTCTGCGCCTCTGCGGTTCGTTTCTTTGTTAAAATGCGATCGCTTTTCATTCCGCTTCTCCCGTTAACCTCTGCAACGCCAACAAACTAGCACCGTAAGCAGGCTCATACCTCGAAAAAATTACTTTTACCTCAGAAAACTTCTTAACAACTGGTGATATTAAGCGATCGCAGTGATGGTAAAAGAACGCCAAATTGTGGGTTGAAAGTAACCGGATGCTGCGGCGCTACAGTGTAGAAGCTAATGACAGCAAGCGTAACACGGAGACAAAAAAGTGCAAATCACTAAGCGCAATGTTGAATTAAGAGTAGATGGCAGCTTAATGCGTGTTTATGTTGCATCTCCCAAAGCAGCCGGAAAATACCCTGGTATTGTCTTCTACAGTGATATTTATCAGTTAGGTGATCCAATGATTCGTCTAGCTAACTACTTAGCAGGATACGGCTATGTAGTAGCAGCACCAGAAATTTTTCACCGAATTGAGCCAGTTGGTTTAGTAATAGAGCCAGACGATCTGGGAAGGATGCGGGGAAATGACGATGCTCGTCGAACCTCCGTAACTGATTATGATGCCGATTGCCTTGCTGTAATTGAATTTCTGAAAACAGAGAGTGCGGTTTCTCCAAATCAAATAGGCACTCTCGGCTTTTGTATTGGTGGACATTTAGCTTTTCGCGCAGCATTTCAAAGCGAAATTCGGGCTGCCGTTTGCTGTTATCCTACTGGTATTCCCAGTGGTAAGCTTGGTAAAGAGGTAGCCGATACAATCCAAAGGGTAAGTGAAATCAAAGGCGAGATGCTAATGGTATTCGGTACTCTTGACCCTCATATACCAGAGAGCGATCGCCAAATCATAATAAGAGCAATTGAGAATGCTAACATACCTCACCAAGTTTTCTTGTACGAAGCAGAACATACATTCATGCGTGACGACGGTTATCGTTATGATTCTACTGCTAGCACCTCTGCTTGGTCTGAAATAGTCACTTTCTTGGGGCGCATATTCGCAAACTGAAAACTCCTATTATTGCTTTCTTCGCGTCAATTTTGAGTTGTCTGCAAAGCTAATAACCCAGCACCATAAGCAGGTTCATACCTCGGAAAAATCACGTTTACATTAGGAAACTTCTTAACAAGAGACACTGCAAATCTTTCATGGATCTTGCATCTACCGCGCCACACACTTCCTGTTGTGACTACCTCTAAAACTGAGTCAGCGCTAAAAATTGCATCAATTACTGTAGATGTAGTTTTCACTAACTCTTTTACAGCATGATCAATTATGATATTCGCTACAATATCACCTGACGCTGCTGCTAAATCTACAATTGGTGCTAAAGCTGCTATCTGTTTAACTCCCCATTCTCGCCGATATACTACTTCTATTAAATCTTCTATATTTTCCAAATTAAGATGCTGTTTGAAACCCTCTATCAAACTCGTTGAAATCTCTCGTCCATCATAAGATTTTAATGCTGCATTCATACCTGCGAGCGCAATTTTATAAGCGCTACCTTCATCTCCTAAAATGTAACCCCAGCCGCCGACTCGCTTAGTATGTCCTTCATGATTTCGGCCGAAAACTATCGAACCAGTACCTGCTGCAACCACAATTCCTACAGGCTGACCAATTCCACCAACTAAAGCAATTAAAGCATCATTACAAATTACAATATTGGCTGGCTGTAATGCCCAAGTAATAGGCAATTTATTATTCTGTAACTCTTTTACTAAACCTTTTACTACTTCGATATCTGTTGCACGACCTACACCTCCTAAACCCAAACATATCGCATCAATATTCACAGTATTTGTAATTATTGCTGCCTCAACCGCATTGTGAATTGCAGATTGAATAGATTGTAAAGTTGCTTCGATACCTATACTCTGATAGTTAGACGGGCCTGCTTCACCACGGACTAGCACTTGACGCGAATCATCCATCAAGACACAAACTGTCTTGCTACCGCCGCCATCTATTCCTAAAACATAACTCATAGATTGCAATAATCTTAATTATTTTGATGCTTAGGTTTTTCTTTTAAAGGAATAAAAAAGAGAGCAATCATTCCAGGAATGGTCAGCAAACAGACCAAGACAAAAAATAATGGATAGCCAAGTGCTTTTTGCAAATAACCGCTAACTAAGCCTGGTAACATCATTCCTAAAGCCATAATGCCAGTGGAGATAGCAAAATGAGAAGTTTTATATTCACCTTGGCAAATATACATTAAATAAACACTAAAAGCTGTAAATCCAAAACCATACCCAAATTGCTCCAAGGAAACCAAGGGATACACTAATGTTAGTGAAGGCTTCATGTAAGCCATATACACATAAAATACATCAGGTAAATTCAATGCTAAAGCCATAGGAAATAGACATTGTTTTAATCCATATCTAGAAATGAGTAAGCCTCCTAAAATTCCTCCACAGATTAGGGATATTACCCCAAATGTACCGTAGACTAATCCCACATCTGATGTTGATAGCCCTAAACCACCTACTTCTGCTTTGTCCAATAAAAATAAAGAAGCTATCTTGACAAGCATTGCTTCGCCAAGTCTGTAGAGCAAGATAAATGCTAAAATGCTTATAATTTTATATTGAGTAAAATATGAGTTAATGATTGACCAAAAGGGAATATATCCTGTAGCTTCTAATTGTTTGTTATCTGATTGAGGTAAAGGTAAAAATAGGCGATGATAAATAAACAGGATTGCTAAAATTAAAGCTGAAAAGCCAATAGCTATAGTCCAGCTTAAAGGAATATTATTGAAATATAATTCAAGTTGACCTGCTAAGACTACTAATATTCCTGAACCGAAGATAACAGCAAGTCTATAAGATAGTGAGCGAATGCCGACAAAGAAGGCTTGTTGTTCTGGAGATAAAGCGAGGAGGTAGAAGCCATCTGTGGCAATGTCATAAGTTGCAGAAATAAAGGCTCCTATTGTTAATGTTGCGAGGGAGATGAAAAAGAAATTTGGCAGTTGTAAGGAGATGGCTATCAAACCCAAGCAGCAGAACATGGCAAATTGGGTATAAAGTATCCATTTACGTTTGGTAGAGTAAATATCAACAATTGGGGCCCAAAACATTTTGATGACCCAAGGTAGATAGAGAAAACTTGTCCATAAGGCAATTTGAGTGTTATCTATTCCGAGTTTTTTGTAAAAGATTACGGAAACTGTGTTGATGATAATGTAAGGGATGCCGGAGGTGAAATAGAGGGTGGGGATGAATTTCCAAGGGGAGGTTGTTTGGTGTTTCATGGATTTGGGGGACGAACCGCAGAGGCGCAGAGGGCACAGAGAGATTAAGAGAGGATAATGCGTTTGATGCCGTCTTTGAGGAGGGGGACGTTAAAGTTGATGAGAAGGGCTAAGGGGTAATTAGTCATTTTAAGGTATGAGAGGACTTGAGCTTCGTGGATTGGGGCTAAATTTTGAACAGCTTTTAATTCCACAATTAAACAATTGGCAACCAGAAAATCTAATCTCCCCTTGCCTACTTCATGTCCTTTGTAATTCACTATTACCCCCTTCTCAACCACATGAGGTATCCCGCACCTGAAAAATTCTATAATTAGCGCCTCCTTATATACCTCCTCCAAAAACCCAGACCCCAACACCCTATGCACCTCAATCGCTGCCCCAATCACCTCACCCGTAAGCCGATTCATATCCTCTCCTAACTCTCTTCCCTCCGCGTTCTCTGCGCCTCTGCGGTTCGTTTCCATCAATCCCTCTCCAACCCTGTGGCAAAATTTATTAGAGTCCTTCCTTAGTTTTCCCGCATGACCGCAACCATTCCCAATCTCCCCAGTCTCTACGACCCCTTTTCCACTGAAGCCAAGTGGCAAAAATTCTGGGAAGACAACCAAGTTTACAAAGCTGACCCCAACAAAGGCGGCGAACCCTACTGCATCGTCATTCCCCCTCCAAATGTCACCGGCAGCTTACACATGGGTCACGCTTTTGAAAGTGCCTTAATTGATACCCTCGTGCGCTACCACCGGATGCAGGGACGCAATACCCTATGGCTACCCGGAACTGACCACGCCAGCATTGCTGTGCATAGTATGCTGGAAAAGCAACTCAAGAAAGAGGGTAAGACTCGCTATGAATTGGGGCGCGAAAAATTCTTAGAACGCGCTTGGCAATGGAAGGCGGAGTCTGAGGGAACAATTCTTAATCAGCTACGACGCTTAGGTGTCTCAGTGGACTGGTCACGGGAAAGGTTTACCCTGGATGAGGGTTTATCTAAAGCTGTTGTCGAGGCGTTTACTCGTCTCTACGAGGAAGGCTTAATTTATCGTGGTGAATATTTAGTTAACTGGTGTCCCGCTTCTCAGTCGGCTGTGTCTGATGTGGAAGTAGAAAATCAAGAGGTGAATGGAAATCTCTGGCACTTCCGCTATCCCCTCACCGATGGTTCCGGTTTTGTAGAGGTGGCGACAACTCGACCAGAAACGATGCTGGGCGATACGGCAGTAGCGGTTAATCCTAATGACGATCGCTACAAACATCTCATTGGCAAAACTTTAACTCTGCCAATTCTACAACGAGAAATTACCATTATTGGCGATGAATTCGTTGATCCTACCTTCGGCACGGGTTGCGTAAAGGTAACTCCCGCCCATGACCTGAACGATTTTGACATGGGTAAGCGTCACAATCTGCCGTTAATCAACATTATGAATAAAGACGGCACTCTCAACGCCAATGCTGGGGAATTTCAAGGACAAGACCGTTTTGTTGCTAGAAAAAATGTGGTTTCTCGCCTAGAAGCAGATGGCTTTTTGGTGAAGATAGAAGATTATAAACATACCGTTCCCTACAGCGATCGCGGTAAAGTACCTATTGAACCTCTCCTCTCAACTCAGTGGTTCGTCAAAATTCGCCCCTTAGCTGATAACACTCTCAAATTCCTCGACCAGCAAACTTCCCCAGAGTTTGTCCCCCAACGCTGGACTAAGGTCTATCGTGATTGGCTAGTAAAACTCAAAGATTGGTGTATTTCTCGCCAATTATGGTGGGGACACCAAATTCCGGCTTGGTACGCTGTCAGTGAAACCGATGGGCAAATTACCGATACCACGCCCTTTGTGGTAGCGAAATCGGAAACTGAAGCTTGGGAGAAAGTTAAATCACAATTTGGCGAAAATGTCAAGCTTGAACAAGACCCAGATGTGCTAGATACTTGGTTTTCTTCTGGACTCTGGCCATTTTCGACTTTGGGCTGGCCAGAACAAACTCAGGATTTAGCAACTTACTATCCGACTACCACTTTGGTGACAGGCTTTGACATCATCTTTTTCTGGGTAGCCAGAATGACCATGATGGCTGGGCATTTTACGCAGCAAATGCCTTTCCAAACAGTTTACATCCACGGCTTGGTGCTGGATGAAAAAGGTCAGAAGATGTCAAAGACCAAAGGTAATGGTATTGACCCGCTGTTATTAATTGACAAATATGGTACTGATGCCCTGCGGTATACCCTAATTAGGGAAGTGGCTGGTGCGGGTCAAGATATCCGGTTGGAGTACGATCGCAAAAAGGATGAATCAGCATCTGTAGAAGCATCCCGCAACTTTGCAAATAAGTTGTGGAATGCTGCCCGGTTTGTGATGATGAATTTGGATGGACAGACACCGCAACAACTGGGGAATCCAGTCGCTACAGAATTGAGCGATCGCTGGATTATCTCGCGGTATCATCAAGTTATCAAACAAACCACCAATTACATCGATAATTACGGTTTAGGAGAAGCAGCAAAAGGACTCTATGAGTTTATTTGGGGTGATTTCTGCGATCAGTATATTGAACTGGTGAAATCCAGATTGCAAGCAGATGCCGATCCAGTATCGCGGCGGGTAGCACAGGAAACCCTCGGCTACATATTAGAAGGAATTTTAAAACTGCTTCATCCGTTGATGCCTCATATTACCGAAGAAATTTGGCAAACTCTCACCCAACAACCGGTAGATTCCCCGCAAACTTTACCATTACAAATATATCCCCAGGTAGATGCAAACCTAATTGATCCAGCTTTAGAAGAACAGTTTGAATTGCTGATTGCTACTATCCGCACAATTCGGAATTTGCGGGCGGAAGCAGATATTAAGCCAGGGGTAAAAGTGACAGCGAATTTGCAAACTGAAAGTGAGAAAGAGCGGGAAATTCTCACTGCTGGACAAGATTACATTAAAGATTTGGCGAAGGTTGAGACTTTAACCATTACTGACAAGCAAGAAAACCAAACTGTTGCTGCGAAAAAACCTCAAAGGGGTTTGAAGACAATTGGCTTAATTATTGTGGCCATTGTCTTTGGTAGAGTGGGTTTAGCTGCGGGAAATGCCATTGATGACATTCCCATCGTCGGAACTTTCTTTGAACTAGTTGGTTTTGGTTACACAGCGTGGTTTGTTAGCCAAAATTTACTCACTGCTCAAGCTAGACAAAAGTTATGGAGACAGTTTTTTCCCCAGAAAGAATTAGAACAACCACAAGAAGCAGAAAATGCAATCGCAGGTGTAATTGGTACAATACAGGTGCTAATTCCTCTAAGCGGTGTGGTAGATATTGAAACTGTGCGTGCCAAGCTAGAAAAAAGCTTGAGTAAAGCTGAAGCCGAAGTTCAATCCCTGAGTACCAGATTAAACAATCCTAGTTTCGTAGATAGAGCTAGGGCTGACGTGGTACAGGGAGCGCGCGATGCGTTAGTAGAAGCACAGAAGCAAGCTGAAATTTTGCGCGATCGTTTGAAGGGGTTGTCGTAGCGATCGCCTGCATGGCTTAGGATAACTGTAATGGGTAATGGGAGTGTTAATAATTCCCAATTACCCATTACCAATTAACAAAGTAAAAATATCAATTCTAGTACTTCTAGTACTTATTTTTTTATTAAATTTTTTGAATTTTGAATTTTGAATTTTGAATTGGAGCAAAGCGACTCTCATGCTATATCTAGCCCAGGTGCGTAAAAACGATTTTTTAGACCAGCACCAGTTACGCTTATTGGCGCGTCAAGAAGCTGATAACTTGTGGGCGATAATTCCCGAAGAAGCTTTCATTCTGCTTGGAAAGGGAAAAATCATGAGTGAGAACTTGCTTGTTCTAGTCGAACTTTCTCCTACAGGCGATATTGAAAGACTAGAAGACGCCACTAACTGGGTACTGCATCTGGTACAAAACTACCTCACCATCGGCATTACCCCAGAATTTTTGCAGCATGAGGCCGAGCGAGCAGAACATTGGCGACAATCCCTGACGTTGCAAAACCAAGACTTAGCAAGGCGTTCTTTAGAGTTGGAAGCCAGACGCGAACAAATTCAAGCCTTAGAAGAAAGCCTCAAACGCGAGAAAAATGGTTATTCCCAAGAGGAAGGTTAAAAGTTTGCAGTTATGTTGCACTCAAATGTGTATTTATAAAAGATTACCCAGCAAGAGTTGCTCTGTCTATTACTGGGTAATTTCTCAATGCTTGCTATAGTTAGCTTGCGTTAGGCAATGATAGTAATATTTGCACTACTAAGCGCTACCTGATTGGAGAACTGGGCAATTTGAAGAACTTGTGCAGCCTTACCAATCCCATCCGCGTCAAAGAAAAGATTACCCGTAGTTTGATCGTAGATAAAGCGATCGCTTGCTGTTATCGCAGTGGTACCAAGTCGAAACAGGCCCGAATCGAGCGTAGTATTTTGAGATTGAACCAGTCCGAATTCAGCCTTGGAAATCAAGATAGTATCCTCTCCAAGAGTAAAATCAGCGATCGTATCATACCCTCCAGTACGGGTACCACTTAGGTTGAAGCTATCTTGCCCAGTTCCACCAATCAATACATCTCGACCAACTCCACCAGCGATTAGATCGTCACCTGCACTACCGAACAAGGTGTCATTGCCTGAGTTACCAAAGAGGCTATCATTGCCATCAACTCCATTCAACGTGTTAGCACCATTATTTCCCATCAGGATGTTATTAAGGCTATTACCAGTACCATTGATTGCCCCAGTTCCAGTCAGAGTCAAATTCTCTAGGTTATTTCCCAACACCCAATTCACCGAAGAATTGATTAAATCTGTACCTGCATCTAAGTATTCAATAATCAAGTCGTTTACGTTGTCTACAGTGTAAATATCATTACCGACTCCACCATCAAGACTGTCAGTCCCTGCACCTCCATTCAAGGAGTCATCGCCTACACCGCCTAACAAGGTGTCATTACCTGAGCTACCAAACAGGCTATCGTTGCCATCAACTCCATTCAACGTGTTAGCACCACTATTTCCCACCAGGATGTTATTAAGGCTGTTACCAGTACCATTGATTGCCCCACTTCCAGTTAGGGTCAAGTTCTCCAGATTATTTCCCAACACCCAATTCACCGAAGATTTGACTAAATCTGTGCCTACATCTGAGCCTTCAGTAATCAAGTCGTTTACGTTGTCTACAGTATAAATGTCATTGCCGACTCCACCATTGAGACTATCAGCCCCTAAACCTCCATCCAAGGTGTCATCACCTGCACCGCCCAACAAGGTGTCATTGCCTGTACCACCAATTAGGCTATCATTGCTATCTTCTCCACTCAAGATGTTAGCGCCAGTATTTCCAATCAAGATGTTCTTAAGACTGTTACCAGTACCATTGATTGCCCCACTTCCAGTCAGGGTCAAGCTTTCCAGGTTATTTCCCAACACCCAACTCACCGAAGACTTAACTAAATCTGTACCTGCATTTAAGCCTTCGATAATAATATCGTTCACGTTATCTACGATGTAAGTGTCATTACCGATTCCACCATCAAGACTATCAGATCCTAAACCGCCATCTAAGGTATCATTGCCTGCACCACCCAACAAGGTGTCATTATCGGAATCACCAAAGAGGTTATCGTTGCCATATTCTCCACTCAAAATGTTAGCGCCAGTATTGCCAATCAAGATGTTATTAAGGCTGTTACCAGTACCATTGATTGCCCCATTTCCAGTCAGGGTCAAGTTCTCCAGGTTATTTCCCAACACCCAACTCACCGAAGACTTAACTAAATCTGTGCCTGCATTTAAGCCTTCAATAATAATATCGTTCAGGTTGTCTACGATATAAATATCATTGCCTTTACCACCTATGAGACTGTCAACTCCTGCACCACCATCTAAGGAATCATTTCCATCGCCACCATCAAGGGTGTCATTATCACCTAGTCCTTGGAGCGTGTCATTGCCCTGCAATCCTGAGATGATATCAATATTGACTGTACCATTTAGGTTGTCTGCACCTAAAGTACCATTAATCACATTGTACTGATTAATAGTCAAGTTGACGGTAGCAGTACTATTGCCTCCGTGCCCATCACTTATAGTGTAAGTGAAGCTATCCAAGCCATAATAGTTTTGGACAGGGGTATAAGTGTAAGTACCGTCGTTGTTGTTAACTAAGCTTCCTTGGCTAGGTTGGGTGAAGCCAGTAATACTCAAAACATCACTAACATCGACATCTTTATCATTGCTTAACAGAGTAGTAGCACTAATAGTAACGGGTATGTTTCTTTTTGTGGTGATGTTATCGTTAACAGCAACAGGCGCATCATTCACAGCCGTAATATTAATATTGCGGCTAACGGCAGTACTATTAGCAGCCCCATCATTAACTAGAAAGCTGACGGTACGAGGTGTAAGACTAGGGTTATCACTGTTGTTGGTATAAGTAATGGAACGTAGTGCGGTTTGATAGTTAGCAATAGTGGAACTGCCAGTTAAGGTTAGAATGCCTGTGTTGCTGTTATAGCTGCCGATAATCCCATTTTGGTTGGTGAAGGCGAGAGTATCTTGAGCAGAGACAAAACCATTGGTAATGCTGACGGTGGCACTAGCCAGGTTGGCGGAGTCTACGTCACTAACGGTGATACCTGAGTCAATGAGTGTAATAGCATTCTCAGTGTATACTAGGGCAGAGTTGGTGGCAGTAGCAATGGGTGCATCATTCACCCCCGTAATATTAATATTGCGGGTAACGGCAGTACTATTAGCAGTCCCATCATTAACTACAAAGCTGACGGTACTAGTTGTAGTACTGGGGTTATCACTGCTGTTGGTATAAGTAATGGAACGCAGTGCGGTTTGATAATTAGCAACGGTGGCACTGCCGGTTAAGGTTAAGACACCTGTGGTGCTGTTGTAGCTGCCCGTAATCCCATTTTGGTTAGTGAAGGCGAGGGTGTCTTGAGCAGAAGTGAAACCACTAGTAATGCTGACGGTGGCACTAACCAGGTTTGGGGATTCTACATCGCTGACGGTGATGCCTGAGTCAATTACTGTAGTTGCGTTCTCGGTATATGATAAGGCAGAACTCGTGGCAGTAGCAACGGGTGGATCATTTACCGACGTAATATTAATATTGCGGGTAACGGCAGTACTATTAGCAGTCCCATCATTAACTAGAAAACTGACGGTACGAGGCGTAGTACTGGGGTTATCACTGCTGTTGGTATAAGTAATGGAACGCAGTGCAGTTTGATAATTAGCAACGGTGGCACTGCCGATTAAGGTTAAGACTCCTGTACTGCTGTTGTAGCTGCCGGTAATCCCATTTTGGTTGGTGAAGGCGAGGATATCTTCAGCAGAGGCAAAACCACTGGTAATCCTGACGGTGGCACTAGCCAGATTGGGGGAGTCTGTGTCGCTGACGGTGATGCCTGAGTCAAGTACTGTAGTGGCGTTCTCAGTGTATGTCAGGGCAGAGACAGAACCAGAGGTGACTGTCGGAGGAACCCCGCTGTTGTTGTTTAGTTGGGCATATATACCCTCCCCAGATCCGTCCTGACCATCGCTTTGCCAAGAAATTACAAAATCTCCAGTAGCATCCGTTGCTACTGTGGGGTTAGTTTGACTGTTGTTGGTGTAGGTATTGACCAGAAATTCGCCTCCAATAGCTACCCCAGAACTGTTATAGCGTTGGGCATATATACCATAGCCAGACCCGTCCTGACCATTGCTAGTCCAGGAAATAATAAAGTCCCCATCTGCATCCATCGCTACTGTGGGATTATATTGATTGCCGTCAGTGTGGGTATTGACTTTGAATTCGACCCCAATAGCTACCCCAGCACTGGTGTAGCGTTGGGCATATACACCATAGCCAGATCCATCCTGACCATAGCTTTGCCAAGAAATTACAAAGTCCCCAGTGGTATCCATTGCTACTGTGGGGTTGTTTTGATAGCCCTGAGTGTGGGTATTGACCAAAAATTCACTTCCTTGAGCCACCCCAGCACTGTTATAGCGTTGGGCATATATACCCAAGTAAGACCCGTCTTGATAATAGCTTTGCCAGGAAATAACAAAGTCCCCAGTCGCATCTATCGCTACTGTGGGGTTATATTGAGAGCTTTCGGTGTGGGTATTGACCTGAAATTCGCCCCCAACAGCCACTCCAGAACTGTTGTAGCGTTGAGCATATACCCCATAGCCAGACCCGTCCTGACCACTGCTTTGCCAGGAAATGACAAAGTTCCCATTGGTATCCATCGCTACTATGGGGTTAACCTGATCGTTGTTAGGGGAGGTATTGACCTGAAATTCGCCCCCAACAGCCACTCCAGAACTGTTGTAGCGTTGGGCATATATCCCAAAGCCAGACGCATCTTGGCTTTGCCAGGAAATAACAAAATCCCCTGTGGAATCGATCGCTACTGTAGAGTTAAGTTGATTGCCGTTGGTGTTGGTATTGACTTGGAATTCCCCCCCAACAGCCACGCCAGTACTGTTGTAGCGTTGAGCGTACACCCCATCGCCAGACCCATCCTGAGCATTACCAGTCCAGGAAATGATGAAGTCCCCATCAGCATCCATTGCGACTGCGGGGTTAATTTGATTATTGTTGGTGTAAGTATTGACTTTGAATTCATTCATGAAAAAACCTCTGAAAAAACTAGAAATTTGATTTCAACAATTACGGCCTGATTAAACAGATTTCTTAGTCATTAGGAATCACTGCACTCGGTCGCAGCCAATAATTCAACTCTGGTGCAGTAAATGCTTGGCGGATTTCTTTTCGTTCCTGATTCAAAACCATCGGACGCTGTACACCAGTAAGAAACTGTACATCATAAAGTTCTTGACAGCCTGCGGTGAACTTCAGCATCCCCACCTGTTGCCCATTTCGTAAATCCACGACTGCCACCCCACAAAGCAGCTGCTCAAACCGTTGAGTAATGGGCAAACCTCCGAAAATATGCCGTTCCCGAATCTGGCATAGTCCGACTAGGGCGTAATACCCGACGCAGCACAACCCCCGCAAAAATCCAGGGAGTACACAGACTACTTGTTTGTCTCCTGATTCTGGATGAATGCGCCATATTTCCCCTGCACCAGAGTTGAGTAACCACAAAAACCCGTCATGCCAAATTGGGGAATGGGGCATTGATAATCCTTCTACAATAATTTCATTGCTCTCTACTTCCACTACGACTCCACCGTTGGCTTTACCCGGTCGCCATCCTCCGACGGTATTTGTCGCACCAAGGGCAGTCACATACTTGGGTTTGCCATCCACCATTGCTAATCCATTTAGGTGACACCGATCTTCTGGCACTACTTCAGAAATAAATTTCGGATGCCAGCGCGGTACAAAGCTAAAGTCTGGACTCAAGGTAGAAAGACACGAAAAGCGGGTATTGACAAGCCACAGCCCTTCTCTGCCAAATTCCAGGTCGTGAATGTTCAGGTCGCCTGTAAAATATGTCATCCGTGGCAAGAAGAGGGCATCGTAGCGTCCGGGCTGGTCTTCTAAAAACTCATAAGCTAAGGCGGGGGCATTGGCTAATAAACAGACTTCATGATGGCTAGCCAGTGCCAATCGTGAACCATTCACTGCCAATCCCATTGGTTTGGAAAATTGGCGTAACAGCATGGTTATCTGTTCCCCATTCCAGCCTACTAGTGCTAGTTTTCCGGCTTGGTAGGTGGTGATGGCAACTGAGCCTCCGGCTTGACTAAGCCAGGAGATAAATCCTTGATCGGCATCACATTGAATTAAGTTATTCTCTTCTGGGGCAGTAGTGGGAAAAGTGGACAACATAAATCAGTTGAATTAAATTTCAAATTTTGTTGAGGAACTTTAGACTTAGTTAAATACAAAATATACTCAGTGGCTCTAGCTCTTAAAATTGAGCGGTCAATTACCAATTACGAACCCCGAAAATTACTGGCACAAAGCACTAGTACAGCATGGCGTAAATCCAGCTATCACCTCAATTAAGCAGACAAGTTGCTCAGAGAAACTGATTAAAGGTGAACAAATTTATGCCAAAGTGTACTAGTGATTGATGTCATTAGTTTTGATGAGTTGTGAAAGTTTGTAGTCAGAGCTAAAACCCTTGAAATTGACTGATAAATCGTTCACTACGAAACTCTCAGAATTGATCACACAGACCACTAAGCGTGCCATTATTGTCAATAAACAAGCTTGTACCAGAAACAGTACCTAAAGGAATCGACCCCAGAAAATAGGTCGCGCCGCCATAAAGCTGCACTGGATCTAACTTTGCAGATATTTTGAACTTAGTTTTTTATAATGTCCTAGCAGTAAATATTGTTTAGCAGTATACTGTTATAATAAAGACTTTTTTGTTTAAAAATAAACTGTATATATACTGAATGTAAAAATTAGCTAAAACTTCAATAATTTAAAAACTTGATCGGCAAGTTTTGTTACTATAACGGCAAATTGCGTTGTTAGGGTAGATAAAATGCGTAGATGTAGCCCGTCGTATACATCGCCATCCTTCGTATTAAATATTTAGCCTAAATACGTATAAATATGCGATTTTTCACTCGAAATCAGTAGAGGAAAAAGTAGCAAGGTTGACATAGGGTACCTTGTAATTGCTGAAATTCCTGCTAAAAAAGGATTATAAAAATAAAATTACTATTTGACCCACAATTACCTAAAAAAGCTTTTTTGGTGTGCCATTTAAAATTTACGACGAAAGTAGGATGAGACAACAAGAGTGTGGTGTGACAGTATGGTTCACTGGTCTGAGTGGTGCAGGTAAAACTACTATCTGTCAATTCGTGGAGAAGGAACTGCGGATACAGGGATACAGAGTTGAAGTTCTGGATGGTGATGCAGTACGTCAAAATCTATGTAAAGGATTGGGTTTCAGCAAAGAGGATCGAGAGGAGAATATTCGGCGCATTGGCTTTGTAGCTCACCTTCTTGCTAGAAATAATGTAATTGTATTGGTTTCGGCAATTTCACCGTACCGCGAAATTCGGGAGGAAGTGCGCCAAATGACTCCATTTTTCATTGAAGTTTACGTCAACGCATCATTAGAAGTTTGTGAACAACGAGACGTAAAAGGGTTATATAAAAAAGCAAGAGCAGGAGAAATTAAGCACTTCACTGGTATTGATGATCCTTATGAAATACCACTCTGTCCTGAAGTCGAATGCAAAACTAACCAGGAAAGTGTTGCTCAAAGTGCAACTAAGGTCTTAGAAAAGCTAGAAGAGTTGGGTTATATAGTTGCTAGAATAAATAATTTATGAGTTAAAAACTTTGTTTAACTCATAACTTTTACTAGGATGCCAATAATTGCCGAATTAACCGGGCTACAGCTTTCTGTGTGAAGCGGTTGGCAATTTGTTGACCTAAACGTTGTACATCTGAATTTACCAATAACTGGGCAATTTGAGATGTAAGTTGCACTGGGTCAAAGCCTCTTGTTTCTCGGAGAATACCTAATATACGCTTGATATGCTCCAAGGTTTGTTGTTGCTCAACAGTCGCTGCTGGAGTTTCATTAACTGCTGTCAATCCTACCCGTTCTCGCAACAGGGAGGTAAAGTTATGCAAAACATTTTTACCTAAAGCATCAAGTCCGTTAACAGATTCATCTACTAGCTTGTCACGAATAAAAGCACCGCGTTCAGATGCCAGAAATTCTATCCCCTGATTCAGCACTAAATTAAAGTCGTAGTCTTGACTATTACGCGCATTTTTTAACAAGTTTTCTAAGCGATTCCAGCGAAATCTGCCATCTTTAAATAGCAAATCTTGCAATGATGCTCTTAATTGCGGTGCTGGATCGGTTAACAGGCGTTTAGAAACGTAGGGATAAGCTTCGCTGAGAACTTTAAAGTTGGGATCTATAAATATTGCAATCCCTTCGAGGGTTACGAGAGAGCGAATAATTAAGGCGTAATAGGGCGGTACGCGGAAAGGATACTCATACATCAAAGCCGATAGTTCATCGGTGATGCTTTTAATATTAAGATCGGCAACACTGGCTCCTTCGGCATCAGCAAAGACTCTCGCAAAAGCTGGGATAATTGGTGTTAAATCGGTTTCTGGTGATAAAAAATCTAACTTAACGTAATCTTTTGCTAATCCTTCAAAGTCGCGGTTGACGACGTGGACGATCGCTTCGATCAAACCATAACGCTGTGGTGGTTTAATCTCGCTCATCATCCCAAAGTCGAGATAAGCTAATTTGCCATCGGTTGTTGCTAACAAATTACCAGGGTGGGGATCTGCATGGAAAAAGCCATGTTCTAGCAGCTGGCGCAGGGAACACTGCACACCCACTTCAATTAGATAACGAGCATCTATGCCTTGGGCGCTAATTTCTTCTGTCTGGGTTAATTTAGTGCCGTTAATCCACTCCATCGTCAAGACGCGGCGATTGGTATATTCCCAGTAAATTCTCGGTACATATACGTCTTTTATATGACCGTATAACTCGAAAAATCGCTCCGCATTTTCGCCTTCATGGATGTAATCCATCTCTTCAAAAATGCGATCGCCTAATTCATCGAGAATCCCAACTAAGTCACTTTTTACCCGTTTAACCTTTTTCTGCACCCAAGCGGCGAGGTTACGCAAGATATACAAGTCAATGGTGATCCCCTCTCTTAAGTCGGGGCGTTGAACTTTAACGGCGACTTCTTCACCAGTTTTTAGCTTACCTTTATACACTTGTCCCAATGAAGCCGCAGCAATTGGCTGGGCCGAGAGTTCGGCGTAAACCTCTTCTGGAGGAGCGCCTAATTCTTCTTTAATAAACTGGTAAGCAATTTCGTTAGGAAAAGGCGGTAATTGGTCTTGTAGCTTAGTTAATTCTTCTAAATATACGGGAGGAACTAGATCCGGTCTGGTGGATAAAGCTTGGCCAATTTTGATGTAAGCAGGCCCTAATTGGGTCAGCAATACTCGTAGCTGAGTAGCTCGGCGGCGGTCATTTTTGACGACAATTCCCCGTTTACTATCCGACCACAATCCAAAAACAAAGGATAGAGTCGGCCCCAACACGGCAAAAATCCGCCGTAAAACTTGCACTTTTCTATTTTGGTAATGCGCTGCTATGCCCACAGGATCGTAAAGCTTCTCAGGTTGGGCTGCTATTCTCACCTTTTGGGCTGCTAAGAGTCTTGGCGAGCGTACAACTAAGCTTGGTGTACCATCTTCTGGCACTACATCAATAACATCCAGTTCGTCGTCTCGGCGATTTGTGCCGTTGCGACTATCCTCCTGAATCGGTTGGGAACTAGGGGGAAGTGTCTTAACAATCATGAAGAAGGCCACCAGTCAGAACGATCACATTCATTAAGTATTGTAACAATATGTTTATAAATTGGGTATTAGTTATTTTTTCCTCATCTCCCTCTGCTCTCTTTACTCCCTAGTAAGCGATTAATCGTGTCTCTTCCAACTCCCCACTCTCTAGTACTAATAGGTCTGTTACACTTAAACGGGCATACATACTAATTCAATAGTAGTAGGTATTGCTAGTTGCTGAAAGATCATACTTATTGTCTTGTAAGTTAGAAATATCTGGCATCTGCCCTCATGGAGAATTTGGCTTGATGTTGCTTTGCCTGAGAATTGAAAACTTTGCTCTAATTGACCAATTAGAATTAGAATTTGGCGCGGGACTAAATGTGTTAACAGGTGAAACCGGCGCTGGAAAATCGATTATCTTGGATGCCATTGATGCCGCTTTGGGCGGTAAAGTCTCTAGTAGAGTCATTCGCACGGGGACAAGTCGGGCGATGGTAGAAGCTACTTTCACCTCAAACGCTCCCCTAGCGGCTTGGTTGACCGAACAAGAAATAGATTTGCTTGATGAAAATTCTGTAGTCATTAGCCGAGAAATCACAGCCACTGCGAGTAATGTCCGTAGTCGATCGCGGGTGAATGGTGTGTTGGTAAATCGGCAGATCATGGCAGGAATGCGCGATCGCTTAGTAGAAATCACAGCCCAAGGTCAAACGGTACAAGTGGGACAATCTGCCCAAGTCCGGGACTGGTTAGATTTGTATGGCGGCGACTCTCTCATGCAGCAGCGCCATAAAGTCGCCACGAGCTTTAGTAGTTACCAACAGGCGCATTTAGCACTAGAAAAACGCCGGACATCAGAACGGGAAAGGTTGCAACAACTCGACTTGCTCACTTATCAAGTGCAAGAACTGGGAGCAGCCAATCTCAGTGAATCTAATGAATTGGAACAGTTGGGACAAGAACGGGAACGCCTAAATCATGTCGTCGATTTGCAACAAATGAGTTACAAAGTTTATCAGGCTTTGTATCAAAACGATCATGAAACCCCAGCCGCAGGAGATCTACTGGGAGATAGTGAGGCGACACTAAATGACATGGTGGAATACGATAGCCAACTACAATATCTGTTGGAATTGGTGCGGGACGCGCAAGCTGCGGTAATGGAAGTGGGAAGGCAAATTAATGCTTATGGGGACGGTTTGGAAGCCGATCCGCACCGATTAGAAGAGGTGGAAGAAAGAATTCAGGAGTTAAAGCAAATTTGCCGCAAGTATGGGCCGACACTTACCGAAGCGATCGCTTATTACCAACGTATCCAAGGAGAATTAGCCCAACTTAACGACAGCGAACAATCTATCGAAAACTTGGAACAGCAAGAAAAGGCATGTTTTGAAAAACTCACCCAAGCAAGTAATCAATTAACTCAACTGCGGAGTAAGGCAGCTGCTAATCTAGAATCACGTTTGATAGCTGAACTCAAGCCCCTAGCGATGGAAAAGGTGAAGTTTCTGGTTGAAATATTACCAGCTTTCCCAACTGCGATGGGAGCAGATAAAATTACCTTTACATTTAGTTCCAACCCTGGAGAACCACTGCAACCTTTAACAGAAGTTGCCTCTGGTGGGGAAATGAGTCGCTTTTTACTGGCGCTGAAAGCTTGTTTTTCTCAGGTTGACGTGGCTGGGACAATGGTATTTGATGAAATTGATGTTGGGGTTTCGGGAAGGGTAGCCCAAGCGATCGCGGAAAAATTATACCAGCTAAGTCAACGTAACCAAGTGTTATGTGTTACGCATCAACCTTTAGTTGCGGCAATGGCCGATCGGCATTTTCGTGTAGATAAGCAAACTATTAATCAAGGCAAAGGTAAAAAAGCCAACAATGACAATGCCGAACAGCGTACCGTTGTCAGAGTTACTACCTTGGATAATTTAAACACCCGTCGGGAAGAATTAGCACAATTAGCTGGTGGTAAATCTGCAAGTGACGCGATCGCTTTTGCAGAATCTCTGTTGTTGCAAGCTGCTAACCACCGACGAAGGGAACATACTTGACCAAACAATTACAAATTACGAATTTAGGCTGCTAATTCTGAAAGGCGTAAACCAGTGATATTCTCACAGGAAAAAGTCTCTTTACCTATCAATGGGCGGCAGATAAGCTCTATAATTTGGCCTGCCCAGTTGCGTAAAAACCATTGGGACAAGGAACCATCCTCTTGAGGAGTCATAGACAAAGGAAGAAAACCCTTCTTTTCCCAGACTTTTGCTCCTGCATAGATATCATCAACAAGAATGGCAACGTGATGGACAGTATTAAAACCTTGCTCCTGGAATAAGTGAGCAATCTGTTCATCTGGTGCATTCGGTGCAAGCATTACCAAAATCATGCCTGACGGCATTAAGACTGAGAGAAAGTACATGCTAGCATCTTCAGGCAATATGTTTTGCTCAGGACAAAAATCATCAGGCCATTTTCCTGGGCCTTCGGTGATTTTGGCATCATAGTTGATCAGAGTCTTAGCATAGTCTGTGAGAGTTTCTGAATCAGAAAACAACAGTACATAATGATCTACGATAACTCGTTCACCAAATAGATGTATGCAAAAGGATGAGTTTAAAAATTCTGGAGTCTTGCACCCATCTTTATACAAGAGCAATCCATCACTTTCCATAAAAGGCGACTCCTTATTCATTGAAGTCGAGGCTAAGTTAAAACCTTTTCCAGCGTCTGCTGGAAAGTTATTGCTCATAATACTCACCGATAAAAACAATCTGATCTATAGTATTCAAAATTTAGGCTTATAACCCAATACGGTTCAGTTAAGGGTAAAACTCTTTGTCAAATTCAATTTTTTTAACGAACCGCCAAGGACGCCTTCGCGCAGGGTCTTGTCAGAGAAGGACGCAAAGAGAAGAAAGAAATGCTTAACTGAACTGTATTGGCTTATAACCAGGCGCTTATATCTACCATTATACTAAGATTGCTTTGAGCCAATCTCAAGCACCTGCAATGCGATCGCTTTTGCGGAATCTTTGTTCTTATAAAATTCAAAATTTAAAGATAAATCTACACAATCTACACCGATGATGCTTCTAGTAATGACTGACCAAGATAACCTCCTTCAGCTTTGACACCAGGTAAAGCGAAGAAATATCCACCACCAATCGGGCGAATGTACTCCTCCAAAGGTTCCCCAATCAAGCGATTTTGCACCGTCACAAAGCCCTTTTCTAAGTCAGCCTGAAAACAGACAAACAACAAACCCATATCTAACTGTCCAGCTTTGTCAAACCCGCGTGAATAGTTGAAACCACGCCGCAGAATCAAACTCGACTCTGATTTGCGTGGATTAGCAAGGCGGATATGAGCATCTAGGGGGATTTGTTGACCCTTTGGGTCTTGAGCATAATTGGGAATGTCTTTCTCGTGCTTCATCCCCAAAGGTGCGCCAGAGTCCTTATTGCGGCCAATAATTGTCTCTTGCTCCTGTAGTGGAGTCCGATCCCAACGTTCGACTAAGTTGCGGATCACTCGCACCACTTGATAGCTTCCTCCTACTGTCCAAGCTGGTTCGCCACTATTTGGCTGTACCCAGACAATCCGATTCATCAATTTTTCATCACTAGCATTTAGATTTGCCGTCCCATCTTTAAAACCAAGCAAGTTACGCACCGTAGATTTGCCTTGTTTTTTGTGGGTATTCGGCGGTAGAAAACCTTCTATTTGCCAACGCAAAGTTATCAAGTCAGGCAAGTTCTTAATGATGTCGCGTAAAGCGTGGAGATTCGATTCCTCAGTATTCGCACAGAATTGTAACAGTATATCCCCATGACATAAATCTGGGTCAAGCTGATCATTGGGAAAACCTGGCATAGTGTCTAAGCGTTTGGGTTTTATTTTGCCAAGTCCAAAACGGTTATCGAACAACGAGTCACCCACTGCTAGAGTGATTGTCAGATTATTGGGAACCACCACAGGCCCAAGAATCCCCGAATCACTGGGTGGAAATTTGGGGTCGCGCGACTTGGGTGTTCCCCCTGCCATGAGAAACTGGATGCGCTCAGTTAAAGTTTTGAACAACCGCACTAAATCTGCTTTATTTTGAGCAGTTGTATCAAATGCGACCATCAAACCAGAAGCAGGAGTAGGGGTAAGAATACCTGCTTGGTGAAGCCCAAAGAACGGCACAGTCTCTTCAGATGGGTCTTCAGTAGTTTCCAAAAGAGTGCGATAGCCCAAAGTGGTCAAAGCTGCTACTCCACTTGCTGCTGCCATACCGATGAGCAAATCACGACGGCCTAGCTTGCGAGTAATGCGTAAACTTGGTTGCTTTGTAATAGACATAGTTTACAAATTAGACATTTGATGAAATTAAATATGCGTTATCCACAACCTTTGTAGAGACGTAACACTACTACGTCTCTAGATTCTTTTTCACTTTTATGTCTAATTAATTAACGCCCAGAGTGCCGCGCAGTTGAGACAAATCTTCAGAAAGGGCAGCGATCGCTGTTTTCATGTCTTTCTTGTCTATTTCACTCACCTTGTCGTAGGTAGCAAAACCACGATCAGGGGTTTTGTATTTAGCAAGTTTTTGGTTAACTTTGGTGAAATTTGTATCAACACGCGCCAGTAAATCTGGATTGGCTTTTTGAATGACGGGGCGCAATAACTCCACAATCTTTTGGGAACCCTCTACGTTAGCGCTGAAGTCCCAGAGGTCAGTATGGCTGTAACGGTCTTCTTCACCAGAAATTTTGGTAGCCGCCACTTCTTCAATCAAGCCAGCAGCACCGCCTACCATATTTTTCGGTTCAATGGTCAAGGTAGCAATGCGCTTTTGTAGCTCTAGTCCATCTTTCTGTAGCTTTTGGGCAAAGGGTTTCATGCCTTTTGTAGTTTTGTCCTGGAATAAAGCTTTCTCTATGCGATGGTATCCAGTGAATTGTGGATCGGCTTCTTTTTTGGCAAAGTCATCAGCACGGGAATCCATGCTTTTGTCAAGGTCAGAGAAAAGTTCAGCTATCGGTTCTGCACGTTCCCAGTGGACATGGGTAGAGGCATAGAGTTTCTGCGCCTTAGCAAGGTCGCCAGCAATCACGGCATCTGTGAAGGTCTTGTTGTCTGCCACCAGCTGGTCAGTTTCTTTAGTGACGTAGACTTTGTATTCTGCGATCGCACCGACTAATTGACCTTGATCTACAGTCCCTTTAGCTTGAGAATCCCCTCCTGCCTTTACTGTAAGTTTCCCTTTGGGATTGCTGCGTAAACCACAAGCCATATCATACTCACCCGGTTGTAGATTGGCTTTGAGTTTTTGAACGAAGCCAGGAGCAATATTTTCCCGTTCCTCAACGACTTTCACCCCAGACAATATCTCCCACTCCATAGGTTTGCTGCTTTTGTTGGTCAGCACAAAACTGTTTTGCCCAGATGTTACTGTCAGCTGATTGGGTTCGCAACCTTTATCTGTCACAGTCAAAGCAGTTTCCGCAGAATTGTTAGCAGAGGTATCACTGGCTACTTTAGCCTCTGGAGTATTATTTATGGCAGTATCGCTTGATTTGTTGGATTCACAGGCAGCTACTGTCAAGGCAATTAGACAGATAATTGTTGAATATTTTAAAATACTTTTCATTGTTGTTGTATTTTCCTAAAAATTATTGAAGTAGCTAAGAATGGCTTGCTGTAGTCTTCTGTCCAGCCTTTTCCCCCAAGAAGAACAGCGACATGGTAGGAATTAGATAGCCAAAATAGGCGATCGCCTCGCTAACGGTGGGAGCATCGTTATAGCCAAAAAATCCTGCCAAAAGTGAACCGATAAACCCGTTATTGGGAAGTACCCCACTAGCATCAAATACCACTGTTTGTAGTAAATTCCACACTCCGGCTTCATGGAAAGCTCTCACCCCACTTCCTAAAAGTCCAGCAGCAACCAGGATAATGAAGGCTCCCGTCCATTTAAAAAATCGCCTCAAGTTGATGCGAATACCACCCTGATAGATGCCTACACCGACAGCTAGTGCGGCTGCATATCCAAACAATGCTCCCACGGGAGCTTGAATTCCCAAATTTTGCTGAAACGTGGCTAGCAAAAACACTACTGTTTCCAGACCTTCCCGCAGCACTGCAAAGAATGACATCCAAACTAGTGCTGTACCCCATTTATCCCCCGACTGAATAGCAGTTTCAATTTGAGACTGTAACTCGCCTTTCATCGAACGAGCCGCACGACGCATCCAGAAAACCATCCAGGTGAGAACCCCAACTGCGACGATGGAAATTACCGCTTCAAATAGTTCCTGTTCTTTTTGCGGAAACTCCTGACTGGTTATTTGCAAAATAATCCCAGCAGCTAGACAAATAAAAGTCGCTAGTGCGATGCCAATCCAGACTGACTTCATCAAATGGGTACGCCCAGTTTGCTTAAGATAGCTGGCAATGATACCCACGACAAGCGCAGCTTCAACGCCCTCTCGGAACATGATCAAGAAGGGAAAAAGCATGGATAACCTTATTAACTATAATTACTATCAAATCATCATGAGAATAATAACTTACTTGAGAACATTTGTATATAAGTGCAATTTAAAAAATCTCTAAAATCCTGGAAGAATAAATTTTCGGATCAAGGACTGCAATAGTCAACAACAAGATCCCCGACTTCTCTAAGAAGTCGGGGATCTAACTCTTGTGATTTGAACGAATTAAAATAATTGATACGTACTTCTACTTGTACTCCTGCAAAGCTCCTAACTTGCTAATTCCCGGCCAAATCATTGCCGTAGCAATCACCACTACAATTGTGCCAATTCCACCACCCACAACGGAAATTACCGGGCCAAATAAAGCAGCAGTCAAGCCTGATTCAAAGCCCCCTAATTCATTCGAGGCACTAATAAATACGCTATTAATAGCAGCAACTCTACCACGCAAATGATCTGGTGTTCTGATTTGAACTAATGTATGGCGAATTACAACGCTAATACTATCTAGTGCGCCACCAAGAATCAGCATTAACATAGATAGCCAAAAGGAACGAGAGAGTCCAAAGATAATTGTGACAACCCCAAAGCCAACTACTGACCACAATAAGGCTGGGCCTGCTTTGCGTAACGGTGGTAAATACGCTAGGGTAATCGCCATAGTCAAAGCACCGATGGAGTGTGCTGCTTGTAGATATCCCAACTCCACTGGGCCCACGTGTAAAATATCTTTGGCAAAAATGGGTAGCAATGCGATCGCACCACCCAACAATACTGCAAACATATCTAATGTGATCGCTGCTAAAATTAACTGATTCTGCCAAACAAATTTAGCGCCAGCAGCAAGCGCTTGGAGTGAGATTGGTTCGGTTGAACGGATGACTTTTTGCTGTTTGATCGCCAGCGTTAAAATAAAACACAGCAACGCTGCGATCGCTGCTAGCACATAAACTCCTGTAGCACTTCCTAGTAGTGCAATACCAAATCCTCCGAAGGCTGGGCCGATAACAGCAGCTAACTGAAAGCTACTACTATTCCAGGTGGCTGCATTGGTAAAAGCACTGACAGGTATTAATTGCCACATCAAGGCATCACTGGCAGGTTTAAGAAATGCCCTCGCTACACCTGTTAATACTAAGCAGGCGTAAATTAGAAAAATTGCACCTTGAGTATAGGAAAGTACCCCTAAAGCTAGGGAGCAGAGAGCTAGCAACATTACCGAGAGTAACATGGTCACTTTGCGATCGCGGCGATCGGCAACATCTCCGGCAATTAAGGTGAGAATAATCATCGGCAATACTTGCGCCAGCCCCACACCGCCTAAAGCGATCGCTGAGTTAGTCCGCTCATAGAGTTCCCAGCCGATAGCTACAGTTTGCATTTGCGATCCCACGAACAGCAGCACGCGTCCGATGGTAAATAGCCGATAGTCTCGAAACTTAAAGGCTGCAAAGGGATCGTGCTGTGCAACCTCAAAGTTATGGGGCTTTGAGTTCTGTTTTCTCGAAGACATTTTTTAGTAGAGTTAAGCCTTCTTCAATGTTGGAAATTTGGTCTTCTGAAAGACCTTTCAGCAAATCGGTAATATGAGCGCGAGTTTGATCTTGGGATTGCTTGAGATGGTGTTTTCCATCTTCAGTTAAATTGAGCAGCACCCGCCGCCGCTCTTGAGGATGAGCAATCCGTTTCACAAAGTCGCGTTGTACCAAGCGTTCTATGGTTGCTGATGCCGTGGCAGAGGTGACACCTAAATGCTCTGCCAGGTCAGATAATGAAGCCCCAGGATTGCGGTTGATAAATGCTAGCGATCGCAATTGAGGTATAGATAAAAAAGCGGCACTATGGGCACGCATATCCGCTCGGATAAACCGCATCATTAATGGAACTGTTTCCATTACTCTAGCGGCACATTCTTCGGAAGTTGCACCTTGATTAGGTTTATCCAAGGTCATGGGCTTGTTGTTCTCCTAGTTACATGGCCACCCGTGGATAAAGTTTTCCACCAATGATGGCCAAAATTATTAATGTGAATAAGAGAATTGTACAATCCAGACCAAAGCCATAGATGCTAGTGCCGTTCAACAGCATGGTACTACGTAACCCGTCAACTAGATAAGTCAATGGATTTAAATGGGAAATGAACTTTAACCAACTGGGCATCAAAGAAATCGGATAGATGGCATTGCTTGCAAAAAATAACGGCATGGTTAACAATTGTCCAATACCCGTCATCCTTTCTCGGCTTTTCACCAAACAGCCAATAATTAATGAAAAAATACAAAAGGAACCCGCCCCCAGCATGACTAGCAGCAGTACTTGGAGAATAGCTAGGGGATTGAGATTTAGTTTGACACCTAATAACAATGCTAATCCGTAAATGAATATTACCTGAGATAAGCACCTCACCCCACACGCCAGGGCTTTACCCAACACCATCGCCACGCGAGGCGTAGGACTAGCTAAAAATTTATGGACAATGCCTAAATCTCGCTCCCAGATTAGCGTCATTCCACCACTAAAAATTGCCACAAACAGAATACTCTGAGCCAAGATGCCAGCAGAAATGAAGTCCAAATAGGGTAAGTTGCCTGTTGGAATCGCGCGAGTTCGGGCGAAAACTTGCCCAAAGATTAGGAGCCATAAAGCTGGTTGCACAGCCCGAACAACTAAATCAGTGGGATCGTGACGGAGTTTACGGATTTCCAATTCAGCGATCGCCAGGGTTTTCGTAACTAGCTCTTTAATTGCAGAGATCAAATTTACTCGGACAGTGGGTGGTGCTTTAACCCAACCGTTGAGCAGTACGTCTGGTTCTTGCTGTGTCACGGTAGTTCACTCCTGATGTTAACTGGTCGCCTGTATAGTGAATAAAGACATCATCCAAAGTTGCATTTGGGTTATTTAAAGAAGCTTTTAAATCGCTTGGTGTACCTGTGGTAACAACTTCACCTTGCTGCATAATCGCCACTCGGTTACACAGGCTATCCGCTTCTTCTAAAAAGTGGGTTGTTAAAAATATAGTTGTGCCGTAATCAGCACAGAGTTGTAGTACAAGTTGCCATACTTGAGTTCGAGCGATGGGATCTAGTCCGACAGTCGGCTCATCAAGAAACAGAATTTGGGGTTGATGTAGAACTGATATGCCAATTTCCAGCTTGCGAATCATCCCACCAGAGTAGTTTCGTACCAAGCGTTTCGCCGCATCTTGCAAACCCATGTATTCTAAAATTTCATAAATGCGGCGATCGCGTCCTTTGGCAGGTATTCCATACAGCTTGGCGAAGATTAAGAGATTTTCGTACCCCGTGAGGCTACCATCAGCAGATAGCGCCTGAGGTACATAACCGATAGCCCGTCTCACAGGATTAGATTGACGAGCCACGTCATAGCCAGCTAAGGTTGCTTTCCCTGCACTGATAGGCAGCAAGGTTGTCAACATTTTAATAACTGTACTTTTCCCTGCACCATTGGGACCAAGCAGTCCAAATACTTCGCCCTGTTCCACAGATATACTCAGGTTATTAACTGCAGTTAACTTACCAAAACGGCGTGTGAGTCCCTGAGTTTCCAAAATCAACCGTTTTGGTTCGCTAGGAGATTGCGATCGATTTATCTTTCCCGTCAGTATTGTCACAAGTTTGATGCACTTCTATTAATTAGTTAAGCTAACTATTAGCTTCTCAATAGATTTGTCTGAAGTCAATAGACTTGTGGCATAAATTTGAATCAGAGTAAAAGGAATCCCCAGAGAGTTATTCGCTGCGTGAGCGAAGTTCCGCCTGCCAGCTTTCAAAATTGCGCTGAAACTCCTCCACCTTTTTGAGTCTTGCATCTAGGTCACGGGTTGCCGTGCTGTTGACCTGAATTATCTCGTTCATCTTGGTGTTATAACTGATTCAGGATTACCGACCGCCACGGGAGTTATTGAGGGTGCCTGTCGTTATTTGATTAAAGACAGGATGGATATTATTGGGGCTAGATGGAGTCTTGCTGGTGCTGAGGCTGTTCTACGTCTTCGTTCTCTCTACATTAGCGGTGATTGGGATGAGTATTGGCGCTTTCATTTGCTGCAAGAGCATAAACGCAATCACCTCACTTTATACAAAGGTAGTATTCCTTTAATGAAGCAAGTTATTCAAGCTCGTTGTTCTTATTACCCCTTCACCTCTTGCAATGCCTGTCTAAACTCTATTCTGCGTCTTTCTAAAAGAGTTGCACCCAATTGATTTGGGTGGTGCATTGAAGAAAGGAGCAATCCCTGTGATAAAAAGCTAGGATAGAAATTTATAGTAAAATAATTTTCTCAAGACTTATGCAATTAGTCTTAGATTAGTTATTCAGCATCTCTGGGATTAGGAGGTAAATAGACAAACAGCGTATCTGGGAAATTTTCTCTCCACATTATCTAAAAAGACTACTCAAATAAGTTAAATTTCAACCCCAATCCTAACTATTGGTTATATAAATGCAGCATTCTTTATGTCTATGTGTACTAGTAGAAGCTAAATTTCAATATTCCTATATAAAGGTATTAATCCTCAAGAATGATTTTGAAAAAATTCTATTATTATCTCTTTACTAAAAATTAATTAAATGCTAAATTTTTATTATACTAAAGCCTCTAACAAAATTTGTATTAACTTTATGTCAAATAATTGACTTATTGGATAGAAGCCTAACCACAGTTATATGTTAGTTTTTTAGAGGATGTTTTAAAAGTCTTCTGGTCGGTAGCAAAACGTTTTATATCCCCGTAAAAAAGGGGGACTTATAGAGAATTTGCCCCCTTTTTTAGGCCTTGTCATTACCAACATATTTTGTTTCTACCGCTCAGTTTATGACGAATTAATAGTAAAATGTTAGTTTAATAAAGCTCGTAATCTAAAATTATCAAAATTACGAAAACCATATTCTAACCTTTTTATAAGCTTGAGTTTATTGCTCTGTGATGATTTAACTTTAGGTGAGTTTTGGAAGTGTGTTGCTCGTTTGGGTAGTTTTCTCGGTCGTAAAAGTGATGGGCTTCCTGGTTGGCAAACTCTATGGCGCGAATGGTGTCGATTAATGGATATCTGCTGGGCTATCGATTTTTCAACCCAGTCTTTGGAAAAATATTGGTAATGACAAGCCTTTTTAATGGGGGTTGGGGGTATCAATAAGTGTCTAAAATTACAGCCAACCACTTTTAAAACATCCTCTTATATTAAAACAGTTTATAGCCAATACTTACTATGGACTAGTCTTCTAGACAAGTAAGTAATTGCAATGTCTTAGAACTTATTGATTAAATCTTATATGGCGGTTCTTGATTGAGTGAGGTACAAGAACCCCACCACCGCAAGCAAAGAGAGGGCTAAAATGTACCTTGTATGGGTTAGGAAATGCTATATAAGTTTTGCTAATTTTGGTTAATAGTAGCTATAACAATTTAACTCTTTAAATCTTGACTAAATAATATGGTTCAGCCCCAAGAAGATGACATTTCAGTAGAAGCTAGTTCTCTTCCCCCTGTACCTATTCAAGAAATCTCAGAGGATAGGGCATTAACAGAGACGGTACTTTTTCCAACTCCAAAACTGTTTCTAAAAATTTCTAAGCCAGAAATTCGCCAAAGTCTCAGGACACTAACTTATGAAAGTGTCTTGGCTGCGGTTCTTTATAGCATCATCGGCGGCGCATTGCTCAGTAATTTCTTGCTAGAGTTAGGCGCTGGCCCAGTCGAAATTGGTCTACTCGCCGCTATCCCTCAGATGGTGAATTTACTCCAACCACTGGGAGCGTATTTAGTAAACCGAAGTACCAGCTTCCGTTGGTATTTTATGTGTATTTTCATCCCGTCGCGGCTGCTATGGTTGATTCTTCTACCAGCGATTTGGTTGGTTACTTCATCTCATATCACTGGATACCAAGTAGTACAGTTGACATTAGCAATTCTCTTAGTAGCTAATATCATCGAAGCTTTTGGTCGTGCGCCTTGGCTGGGGTGGTCAGCTGTATTAGTACCTCAGCGATTGCGAGGGCGATATTTCGGCTTTCGCAATAGTATTCTCGGTTTGACTAACCTTATTGGTGTACCTCTGCTAGGTTTAACGGTATCAGCTTGGCCTGGTGGAACTCTTCAAGGTTATGGCATAGTCTTGGTTTTAGGAATCATACTAGGGGTAATCAGTGTGGGCTGTCAGTTCTGGATGACTGATATAAACCCGCAGCTTTTAAAAGTTGGGGATTCAGACACATCACACCCGCAGACCCAAGGAATAGATTTTAGCTTCCTTAAAGATGGCAATTTTTTGAAGTTTGTGCTTTACCTGAGCATCTGGTGCTTTGCTGTTAACATCAGCGCTCCCTTCTTTAACCTCTATATGCTGGATAACCTGGATATAGATATTAGTGTGGTAACGATTTATCACGGCTTAGGAACTGGTGCAAATATGCTAATGCTGCTTTTGTGGGGCAAACTGGCTGACCGGATTGGGAATCGCCCGCTACTACTATTAGTGGGGGTCTTAGTCGCGGTGACACCTCTGCTGTGGCTTTTAGTTGGAAGCGATCAAATTTCTTTTTGGATGTGGCTACCTCTATTGCACGTACTAGCTGGCGGGACATGGGCCGCAATTGATTTGTGTACTAACAATTTGATGATGGGAATAGCACCGCTACGTTATCAGTCGAGTTATTTTGCGATCGCAGGTGCAATTGCTGGTATCACTGGAGCAATGGGTATTACTGTCGGTGGCTTTCTAGCAACTTTGCCTGGTGCTGCGGGTTTGCTGGGGCTATTTGTTATCTCAGGCTTACTACGGATGCTTGCAATTGTACCCTTAGTTTTTGTTCAAGAGCAACGCTCTATACCACTAGGCCAGCTAATGGGATTCCTATTCCCAATCAAGCAGTCAACTGATCTGATAGAAGTGGAATAATAAGTTTTCAATTATGTATTTCAACAACATCCCAGTAAACTATAGAGTCTTTGAGCATCACGAATAGCGTTTCCATCGGGGTCGTTGTTGAAATACACACCACTAGTACCGATTTGTAACTTACTCATTCAGTTATCTCAGTTATATTATTCTTCTGATGTTATGCAATGTAAAATTAATTAAATTTGCTCGTAGTAAGCGGCTATAGCCCTATTTTAAAAGCTATAGCCGCTTACTACAAACATTTAATATCCTTAAAATAATTTTCAAGCTAGTAGTTTTTGGCTGAATTTTTGGAGTTGAAATTGAATCCAATTACCGCCCTTGGCTATACATTGATGGCAGATATCTCCATAGCCTTCGCCTTGGTCATTGCATACAATTAATCTGGCTTCATCTGTCTGAAAATTTTCCTGGCAAATTAAACATATTTTGCTAATGTCGCCTGTATTACATTCTATTTGAAATTTCATGTCTTTTCTGCTGGATACATATATTTAAATGAAGTGAAAATTATGTATTTTAGGTTTATATTTTTCCGCCTTTTATTTTAATTTAATCTACCAAACGAAATAAGCACATTAGCTTTTCCATAATGCCCATTTTAATTGTTAAGCTTTTTGTAATTACACCAATTTTCTAACATCGGCATACAGATACTTTCTCTAGAAATTCAGATGAAATCTGGATTTCTTAATTAAGATTACGAATTACGAATTATTTATGTTGTGATGCCACTGCCAAGCATGGGCGATAATTTCGTTCAGATTAGGATACTCTGGATGCCAACCCAATATTTTAGTTGCTTTGTCGCTGCTGCCAACTAAAATAGGAGGGTCGCCTGGTCTGCGATCGCGTTCTTCACCCAGCAACCCATTAGTGTCAGCACCTGCGGCGTTAAAGTAACGGAAACGTACAGACTTTAAATTATAGGCTGTATCAAAATCAGATAGAATTCTTTCTACCATCCACTTGCTAGTAGCGTAGGGACTAATGGGATCTTGCGGATGTTCTTCGGTAAGGAGAACGAACTTTGGCACACCATAAAGAGCGCAAGTAGAAGAAAAAATAAATTTGTTAACTGACGCGGCAAGCATTGCTTTTAAAAGTGTCAGAGTGCCTGCAACATTATTTTGGTAATATTTGGCTGGGTCGGTAACAGATTCACCCACTGCGATATAAGCAGCAAAATGCATAACCGCAGTTATATTGTAAGTTGAAAATATGTCATCGAGAAGAGAGCGATCGCTCAAATCTCCAACAATCAATTTTACCTGTAAAACATCTTCTACAAGTTCTCGACGTCCGTTCGACAGATTATCTAAAACGATTACTTCATAACCTGCGTTTTTCAGAGCTAATACAGCATGGGAGCCAATATATCCGGCTCCTCCCGTTACTAAAATAGTTGACATAATTTTGCGATGGGAAATTGGGAATGGGGCATGGGGCATTGGGCATAGGAGACAAGGAAGAGGGGGAGACAAGAGAGAAGCTTGAATAATAATTCTCCCCTTGTCCTCTCTGTCGCGCTGCTCCCTTCCTTTCAAGGGTAGGTATTTTGTATTTGGTGATTTTTTGGCTATTTCAGCCGATGCTTAAATCCTAAAACGACCAAACCACGTTAAACAATTGAGAATTTTCTCAACTATTTTTGAGATTCTAAAAAACCTACCCTTGTGAGATGCTCCCTTCCCTCTGCTCCCCTTAAAATTAGATTGTCCAGCCAGACTACTAATTTCTTTCTTCCAAGTAGCGAGAAATTGCATTGTCAAGGTGTGGCATTAATTCACCTCGATTGCTACCGAGAACACTGTAAGCTGGACGGGGAGCAATCCAACCAAGTTCTTGTGTAGGACGAGCAATTAGATTGCTGACACTTACACCTGCTTTTTTCGCCGCTAATCGTGCCAAGTCAGACCAAGCAATAGCACTTTTGTTAGCCAAATGCCACAAACCGTTCTCGCCATCAATCAATAAATCAAGGCTGGTATGGACAAGATCGGGTACATAAGTAGGTGAAACGATCGCATCTTCGGCTGCGACAAAAGTATTTCCAGCAGCTAATTGTCGTAGGGCGATCGTGACAAAGTTGTAATCATCCCACGGGCCGAAAAATGCGCTGGTGCGAATCATTAGTGATGCCGGATGAGCCTGCAATACTAACTTTTCTGCCAAAACTTTGCTGCATCCATATACATTGAGGGGCGCAACGGTATCAGTTTCGACATAAGGATTAGACTCAGCACCATCGAATACCAAATCTGAAGAGAAAGTTACCAGCGCCACATTATGTTGAGCGCAAGCAGCAGCTAAAATCGCTGCCCCTTCAGCGTTTACCTTCAAACAAATATCAGGTTCACGTTCGGCATCGTCCACCCGGACGTATCCCGCAGCGTTCACAACTGCCCACGGTTGCAACTCGGTAAGTACTTTATTGACGGAAGCAGGATTGGCAATATCCATATCTTGCCGTCTTAGCAGGCAATATGAAATTCCTCGCACTTGACACAACCGAGCAAAAGCCTTGCCTAGTGTTCCTGTGGCTCCGACGATCGCTAGGGGACGATTGGAAGCAGGGGAGGAAAACGGGAGAGATGGGGGAGATATGCGACAACTGACGGCTGGGTATAATAGGCGCTCTTCTCGATGCCACCATCCTGGTGTATCAAGTAATGGATGATTGGGTTTATGTCCAGTGGCTAAATCTCGCACCATTTTAGCGATCGCTGTTTGTCTAGGGCGTGATGAACGCAAATCGAACACGCCTGACTCGTAGTATCCTGCGGAGCGAGTCACTAAACTATTCCAATCGTAGCTGCCGAGAAGTGCCCAAGCAGTCACAGCCCGAACATCTGCACCTTGGTTTCTTAATTCTTGTGCTGCATTCCACACTTCATTGAGCCAGCGTAGTTGTTCCTCACGAGTGCAACTCAAATGAACTTCAGTGACAGCAAGGGGCAGTTTGTAGCGTTCCCATGTCTCTTTGAGCAATGTCCCCGGCCCTGCCAAACCCTCAGCACAAACTCGCACTGCCTCTACATCTGCATACTTGTCCCGACCATTACCACCATGCGTCCAAGCTGGATAGTTTTCTAGGTTTTCATCTAAAAAGCGTTCGCTCGTCAGGTAATGGTTAATGCCAATAATGTCAGGCGGACAGGTATATTGCAAAAATTCTTCAAGTTCAGACTCGCCGATGCCACAATCGCGCAAGTAACCCCACATTGAATGAGTTGGGTTGATTCGGCCACACAATAAATCCAAACTCAACCAACGACGCTCGTTCTCAAATTCTGCTTGATAAGCCAGCTTTAGTGTACTATGAGTTTTACCCAAATCCTCAGTTTGTACGAGTTGAGCATTGGGGTTGACTTCCCGGATTGCCTGCATCGAAAGAGCGATCGCTTTACACTCTCCTAACAAAGCACGGGCAAAAGTTAAATCATCTTTTCCGTGAGGATACCAGTGACCGTACATTCCACTAAATCGTGCTGTTGTCAGTGGTTCGTTTACGGGTGTGTAATGTGTAACCCAAGGATAGCGTTCTGCAACCGCACGAGCAAACACCGCTAGTTTCTCAGGAAATTCTGGATCTACCAAGCTGGTATCACGCGGCCCACTGCCATGATGCACTAATCCTACAATCGGACGGATGCCGAGTTCGCGCAAACGCCCTAGTCTTTCATCTGCCCACGACCAATCAGCATTCTCCAAACCGTTGGGCGCTATCCTCTCCCAAAGTACTGGATAACGAATCGCGTGTATGCCAAGTTCAGCGAATAAATCTAGGTCATCCAAGCGGGTTGCATGACCATTGCGTTCTAACTGATCAAAATACTCTTCACCCACACGATTAACCGTACACTCAACACCAGCCCAAACTTCTAGAGGAAGTTGTGCTTTGTTAGCGTTGAGTGTCGAGTTGAAAGCAGAAATCATAATTTACAACTCAAGCTGATATTTTATTTGATGCGTTCTTTTTGAGTTTTTTAGTTTTGTAGGGTGTGTTATGCCCCAAGCTAACGCACCGCACCATCCTAGATTTTTAGTGCGTTAGGACTAGGGCGTGTTTTCAAAGTCTTATATCTCCCCAACCCCCCTTAAAAAGCTACGGTGTACACACAAGTTATTGAATCACTACCAGTTCTCGAATTACCCCACCCTAACCCTCCCCGTGTGTATTGGGGAGGGAACTAGATTTTCCGGTTTCCCCCCTTTGCAAGGCAAGGGCTGACAGGTGTAGGTTTTTTATTTGTGCATGAGTGGGCACTCTCAAACAAAGTTCTAAACATGGTTCAAATAACGAAATTTCGTTCTTGGGTGGGAAATCAGAAATTAGCATTTGAGTTCTCAACCAACGGAAAAACCCTATTTCAGCCACATTTGTTAAATACCTACACCTGTCAGGGGACTAAGGGGGTAATTCGACTTGTGTGTACACGTAGCCTTAAAAAGGGGGGCTAAGAATCTCATCTCTTAAAGTCCCCCTTTTTAAGGGGGATTTAGGGGGATCTAAAAAATTAGGAGACTAAACGAGTAGTTTGAAAACACGCCCTAATGTCCATAACGCACCCTACTAAATACAGAGCAGTCCTAATTACGAATTACGAATTATTTAAGCCTTAACCGCAATTTGTTTGTACACAGACAAAGCTTGAGCAACACATTGATCCATGTTGTAGTACTTGTAGGTCGCTAATCGTCCTACAAAATAGATCCCTGGAGTTTCATCTGCCAGCACCTTGTATTTCTTGTAAATTTCCTGATTTTCAGAACGCGGTACAGGATAATAAGGGTCTCCCTCAGCTTTGGGAAACTCGTAAACAATACTCGTTTTAGAGTGTTCTTGACCAGTTAAGTATTTAAACTCTGTTACACGAGTATAAAGCTGTTCATTGGGATAGTTAATTACTGGCGCTGCTTGAAACACACTCGTGTTGTGCGTCTCATGCTTGAAATCAAGCGAACGATAGGGTAGTTTGCCGTAGCGATAATCAAAGTATTCGTCAACCGGCCCGGAGTAAACCATCTCGCGGCAAGGTATCGCTTTTTGAATTTCTTGATAATCAGTGTTGAGCATTACCTTGATGTTCGGGTGATTGAGCATATTGTCGAACATCCGGGTAAAGCCGTGCAGTGGCATTGCCTGGTAAGTATCGGTAAAATAGCGATCGTCACGATTAGTCCGTGTGGGAATTCTGGCAATTACTGATTTGTCAAGTTCCGATGGGTCGAGTCCCCATTGCTTACGGGTATAATTACGGAAAAACTTTTCATACAGTACTCGACCAACTTTGCTGACCACCACATCTTCACTAGTGCGGATGTTTTCTACGGGTTCAGCAAGGGATTTATAAAACTCTTCCACCTCAAATGAATTGAGATTCATGCCATACAGCTTGTTGATGGTGTCGAGGTTGATTGGAATCGGAACAAGTTGCCCGTCTACACTGGCAAGGACACGATGTTCGTAAGACCGCCACTGAGTAAAGCGTGAGAGGTATTCAAATACTTCGCGGGAGTTGGTGTGAAAGATGTGCGGGCCGTATTTGTGTACAAGAATGCCATCATCATTGTAATGATCGTAGGCATTGCCGCCTATGTGGTTGCGCTTATCTACAACCAGCACTTTTTTACCTTGAGTTGCCAAACGTTCAGCAATGACGCTACCAGAAAAACCAGCGCCGACAACCAAGTAATCGAAGACAAAATCTCTGGTAATGATATTTGGTGCTTGTTTACCAGCTGCACCTGTGGAGTTAGCTTTGTCTTCACCATCACGGGCTGCAATGGCAGAGTCAATCAGCTTCATCATGGATGCCCAAGTGCGATCCCAAGAAATCTTCTCTAAAAAGACATCTACTCGACTCAACCATTCTGAGGCTGGGGTATCTTCTTGCATTGCTTGTTCTGCGGCAGCAACGAACTCAGAAACTGTGTCTGCAATTCTCACCAGCTTCGATTCTCCATAAGGACGAACCACATCTCGAATTGAGGTAGATACTACAGGTCTACCTGCGGCAAGATATTCTGGAGTTTTGGTAGGACTAATAAAACGTGTTGACTCGTTACGCGCAAACGGCAACATGGCTAAGTCCCAGCCTGCTAAATAAGCAGGTAGTTGTTTATAATCTCTGCCACCGAGATAATGGATATTTTCATGCTGTGGCAAATTTGCGGGATCGATTTTGACAACTGGCCCAATAATTACTAAATGCCAGTCGGGGCGTGCTTCGGCAATTCCAGCAAGCAGTTCAATATCCATCCGTTCATCAATTACGCCAAAGAAACCAAGACGAGGATGGGGAATATGAGCTTGATCTTCTGGTTCTTGAACATTTCTTGCCTGGCCAAAGTGGGCGACATCTACACTGCTAGGAAAGGCATAAACGTTGGGGTGCTGGTTCACTTTACTTTCGTAAAGGCTTTGTCCGCCTGTAAATACTAGGTCTGCACGGCTGAATAATTCGGCTTCGTAATTCTTTAAAGTGGGTGATGCTCCTTGGAATGCAGACAATTCATCCATGCAATCGTATACCACAGCTTGGGGTTGCAAGTGGCGGGTAAACGCGATCGCCATTGGTGTATAATACCAACAAATGTATTTGTTGATATTATGCTCTGCAAATAAATTATTAATTAGTACTTGCAAATCTGCGTTGATTGCTTCTTCAGTTAAACCTTGTGGTAGGTGTGGTACAACCACAACTACTCCATTAGAATCTTCGTTCACATCTAAACTTGCCAAGGGTTCTTCAGAGAAAATTGGCTCCTCAATAAAGAACACTCGCTTTCCTTGGGCGCAGCGACTAAGAAGATGTTGTGGTCTTTGATAAACGAAATTCCAACGCAAATGAGATAAACAAACTATATCAGGTGTGTCTTTAAAGGTTTCTGTTGATTGAACTTTTTTGTTAGACGAAGTTAAATTCAACCGTGATGGACTCGATGATTGCGTTTGGGCTAGCTGTGATCGCTTCGTTTTACGCTGCTTCGGCGAAATAACATTGCTGACACCGTTGTTGTTGACTTGAGATTTTTCACTTGTCATAGTTCGTCTCATTATTGAAATTATTAATTCTGACTAGCCAAACGCTAATACCTTTTCTTTGTAAGGCAGCACCAAGGTTACTATCATGCAAAAGCTTGCAACATATTTTGCTGCTTTTCAATATCGAATCGGTATAATAAATACTTGGTTGCATTAAATAACAATGTACTGTTTTATATCTAACTTTTTCATCTACCCAAATAAATATAAAGTTGCTTTTTTATTAAGTCCTAAGCACTATTTTTTATAAATATCTAAAATATAAGATTAAAAAAATATTAATTTATGTAACATAATTTTTTATTTATAAACCTATGCAAATATAGTTGTGTTTGTCTGTTCGGTTTCGTACACAAGATAATTAAAACAATTCTTTTTAATATTAAAATTAATAAAATTAGCTTATTTAGAAGCTAACTTTACTATTCATATTAAATATTTTACCCTAATAGTATATGTAAATTGATACTTTTTCAAGTAACAATAAGTATTGTTTTTTACAAACTACATATTATTTTGTCATCTTGAATACATATTGTTGTAACAATTATTTTATAAACCATAGTAAATAAAGCAATTTCTTTTATTTTTGGTTTGTTGGAAACAAGTATTATAAATTTCACTCTGATGAGATATATGTTCTATATATTCTCTGAAGCTTGGGTAGGTTAAAAGCCTTTTGGCTGTGTGTAATATTGGTTGTAATTCAATTCATAAACCTCACGCGATCGCTTCTAATGATGGAGCGCTCGCGTTTTTCTATCTCAGAGTTTTCAAATAAATAGGTAGTTAGTGCTGGAAGCCTTTTAAGTAAATAGACATAATTAAATATAAAATAAACTCCTAGTTTGTAGTGAGCGATTTATCGCTCAGAGCAAGGATTATCTGGACTAAAGTCCTTACTACAAACTTTAAATTTATTTCTGCCTTTCAATTAAAATTATGACTTTAAATATAAAAACTCAAACTTAATCTTAAAACAACTGACAGAGAATACATTTAAACCTGTGACAGATAATCACAAATTTCATATTAGCTACAACGTTAGTTATCACCCTGTAGCAATCCGATAGCGAAGCGGTAGCGAGTCATCGAGCGTCTTTGATTTCTGTTCGCGCAGGAAGGCAATAGGGAATCGTCAACATCAACATACTTCCCCAGAGAAAAAAGTTAATGCCATTGTTCGGCGCTAATGTTTTGCTTAATGCATTAGCAGCGATCGCAGCTGGCTAATATAGCGTTGTTATACCAGCCAAAGTTAGCGGTGTTAATGTATCGCAAAACCTTCAATAGTTACTGATAGTCTGCGGTGTCCAGGTAGGGCCATTGCAAGATGGCCCTACTGGTTTCCAGATCAGCATATCTAAGCAGATTTGCCGCATATCCATGTTTTCCGTCCAAGCATGATAGACAACATACTCAGTCTTACCATCTGGCCCAAGAACAATAGAGTTATGTCCCGGCCCTCTAACAAAATTAGGAACAGACTTTAGCACCCGTGGCCCGCTTTCATTACCTGCATCAGAGTAAGGCCCCATCACGTTGTCAGCAACGCCATAATCTACGCCGTAGTTCTCAGTTTCCCAGCGTCCACCACTATAAAAGCAATAGTATTTCCCTTCATGCTTACGAATACAGGGGCCTTCTAAAGTATGCCAATCATAAATTTCACCGTACATCAAACGGTTGGCTAAAAACCGTTGCCAATCGGATCGCGCACGTAAAACCACTTTCCCTTCACCAGCAAGCTTAGTCATGGTTTGGAGTCGATCTACTACTAATGCTGTGCCAGCACGCACTCCATCCGATGTATCTAGAAAGTCACGGGCGTAAAACAAATACCATTGTTTATCATCATCCTGGAATGGGTGCGGATCGATCGCAAAAGGACAGGACTTTGGATCTACGACTGGCTCACCAACATCTTGATAAGGGCCTAACGGAGTATCGCTTGTAGCCACACGTAACTGATGATTTTTGTCTTCATGCCCGACAGAATAGTAGAGATAAAACTGGCGATCGCAGAAAGCAACTTCGGGGGCCCAAAAATTATCCCCAAGGGCGGGGTCTGGCCGTTGTAGTGCGTTACCAACATAATCCCAATTCACAAAGTCGAAGGAGCGTAGCAGAGGAAAGACACGTGATTTGTTATTGGAGTTAACATTTGGTGTGTCCGCTATTTCATCTACCGTTCCTTCTGCTTCTGCTGCGCCAGTGCCGATTGCATAATATACCCCTTCGTGTTGCCAAACAAAAGGGTCGGCAAAATAACCTTTGTAGACTGGATTAGTATAGGTTTGCATCTTAATTATTTATGTATGGAATGACAAAAATTATTCTTCCACTAGTGGTCTGTCCCATTAATTATGATAGGTGAATCAGCTTTTCAATTTTTCTTCTTTACCTCTTCCTTTGCGTCCTTTGCGGTTCGTTTTCTTATCTCTCTAATTTAATGAGACAAGGTACTTAGTAGTCTTCAAGCGAAGTTTGAAGGGTAAAGCACGAACCACAGAGGCGCAGAGGGCACAGAGTCACAGAAAAAAGAGATGTTTAAGAGGTGTCTCACTCGTCAAAGTTAGCTTGAAAAACTACTAGTATTTGAAATTCACGTAAGTTTCGACTTTGTTCTTAGGTAAGCTTTCTACTAACTGACACCGTAGCATCTGCTTTAGTTTTTCTGGCAGGCTTTGATAATAGTCTTGTGGGAGAGTTAAATCTACCTTTGGTGTGTGCAACCAATGCATAGCATAGCCCATGACTACCATCGGTCTTGGGTGGTTTGTCCGATTTGGGGAACCCCGATGCAGTGCTAAAGGCGATCGCACCATCACGTCACCTGGCTGCATATAAAAGGATTCCATCGGAATTTCACCACTAGCAACTTTTTCTAATCCCTCTTCTCGCGGTATAACATGGGTTCCACGCGCCATTTGGAATGGGCCGTTTTCTGCGGTTACTTCCACAAGGGGAAAGTTGACTGCAAGGGCGTAAAGTGGGGTTACTATGCGATCGCTAAATAATGGGCGAAAATCCCGATGGGTTTCCTGATAATCTGAACCCTGGAATGGGACATCAACTCCCATCTGAACCATTACGTATTCTTGGAAAAACACGCGATCTAGGATACCCATAATCACTGGATTGGCAAAAACTAACTCATTAGCAAATGGGTAAATCCAAGGCAAGGTTAGATAGTAGCGGGAAACTTCACGAGGAGCCAACCCACCTGGTTGATTTTGACGCTCGTGAAATAATTTTTCAAAAGCTTGTGCCCACTCGTCAATTAATTTTTGCTCAAAAACACCGGGAATCACACAAATTCCGTCTTGATTCAGTTTTTGAGCAAATCGGTCTAGGTCGGTAGCTGAATATTTCGCTATACCGCCTATACTTTGAACCATCTTTTTTATCCTCTTCAACTTATAACTAGAGGTGTATTAATATTAGACCTCTAGGGGATTTTTTAATTGCTCGTCGATAGTAGCGCAGTATTTTGCAAATTAGTGGCTGATGCCAATTCCCCGTAACAATTAATTAGAATTATTTATGCCTAATTACTTTGCAAACTAACTCTTTGAGGCTCCAGCCATTGCAACACTATCACCCGGCTTTGAAGGCCATCTGACAGTCAAAATAGTGCAGTCGGACTCAGCAACCCACCAATGGGATATACCTGCACACCAAAGAACATAATCACCTTCACGAGATAATAAAATTTCTCTATCTTCAAATTGCAGGCGAAATTCTCCGTGAATGAGAATTGAAAGCGTCGCAGCTTGGTTATTTACTGCCCAATCAGTTCTACTCTCACCTGCTTTGTGAACAGCCCATTTTACTTCTAGCATTTCCGTAGAACGCGGATCGTCTTCAGGGGTGATAAAGTGACCCATGAACCATCCCCAACGATTTACACCTTCAACGCCTGCATTTCCATAAACAACTTTAGGCTGCATCACTTAACTCCAAAGAAGGAACCAAAATTTGTCCGGTGTAACCTGCTTGCTTGTATTGTTCAAGAACATGAGTTGCAATACTTCTGGCTTCACCAGCCGCAACTAAAGCGACACTTGCCCCGCCAAAACCAGCACCTGTAAGTCTTGCACCAAACACTCCTGGAGTTTTTTGCAACAGTTCGACTAGAGTATCCAGGGCAGGTACGGATACTTCGTAATCATCTCTCAAACTAGCGTGGGATGCGTTCATCAATTCGCCAAAGCGCTCAGATGTTACTCCCTGCAACACTTCCAAGACGCGGTTATCTTCTGTAACCACGTGACGGGCGCGACGGCGTAAAGGTTCGGGAAGTTTTTCTGCTACTTCAACATCAGTAATATCTCGTAGTGCCTTAACTCCTAGCGATCGCGCCGCCTCTTCACACTCAGCCCGACGCTGGTTATAACCGCTACTTGCAAGTGTGCGGGGTACACCGCTATCAATAACCAAAATCTCCGCTTTCTCAGGCAAAGGCATCACCCGGCGTTCTAAAGTTCGAGTATCTAAAAACAAGATATGCTCGGTATCAGCCAAGCTAGAAGCCATCTGATCCATGATGCCGCATTGCACGCCAGCATAATGAATTTCTGCTTGCTGGGCAAATTGGGCGATTTCAACATCATCAATGGGAAGTTTCAGAAGTTGGCGTAGTGCCCGAAGTGTTGCCACTTCTAAAGCCGCGCTGCTAGACAAACCCGAACCTATAGGAACCGATGATTGGACGTATACACAAAGCGATGGGATTGTATATCCTGCTTTTTGCAAAACCTCAATACAGCCAAAAATATAACTGGCGAATCCAGACGGAGTACGATTAATATCTGAAATGCTCACTTGCTCGTTGAGATTTTCCGAGTAAAAGTAATGCTGACTATCGCTACTAAAACCTAGCTGTACCGTCGTACATTGAGGAATCGCAGTTGGCAGAACGAATCCGTCGTTATAGTCGGTATGTTCGCCGAGTAAATTTACTCTTCCTGGCGCACTCGCTTTAGTTTCAGATGGTTTACCGAATACTTGTTGAAAACCCATAATTTTTAATTATACAAAGGTACAGGGCGTAACCTTCCTTCTACCTCAACATTAGGAAAATTTGGATCAAAAGTCAGATTTTCTAACTTTCCGTCTTTCAAAATCACAAAAGTATCTTCAATTTTTGCCCCTACTAAACTAGGGTTCCAAGCGACAGCAATACCTTCTGCCAAAGTATCAGTAGTGGTTGGATTTGCTACGATTTCTCGCGCTAAATATCCAGTGCTTCCTCCCTGGTGGTGTTCGCGGATGGCATTGGGAAATCCATGCTGCTCATAAGCCTGAGCTAGGGCGTGATAAACTGCATCGAGTGTGGTTCCGGGTTGGCACAAATTCAAAATTACTGCTTCTACTTCACGCACATGGGAATGCAATTCGGCCTGTTCGCCTGAAAGCTCACCAAAACAAACAAATCGAGTCAGATTTGCATACAAACCGTAACCTCTAGCGCAAAACACCAGCATCGCTTGCCGTCCAATCTGTTCTCCGGTGGCTGTTGCATGACGGTATAGCGGTAAACGCCTCTCACCCGCTACTAGTGTCAGCGCTGGATGCAGCCCTTGCGCCCATAACGCCTCTGCACCTGCACCTGCTAACTGATATTCTGTCCAAGTTGGCTTGGCGGCTTTGAGTACCTCTGTCATTGCCTGACTAGCTTTTTGCCCAACTTGGCGATATCGGTCTAATTCACTTGACATCATTACCCGTTTATGTATTTGCAGAGATGGGGGTAACGGCTTTTCTAAATTGGAAATGGGGCGATCGCTAATTGCTATTCCGCCGCCAATTACATCACGAACGAAAGACTCACGGGCAGCATAATCAGCCCAAGGGTTGACATACACCTTAAAATTAGCAGGCAGTTCTTCATCCTTAAGACGCTGGGCTTCAATTTCATCCGTCAATACCCAGGCATCTTCAGTAGTTACTAATACTTCTGCTACGCCAGTTTCAGCAGTCAGCAGCACGGTGTTAGAAGCGCCAGCCGTTGCCCAAGCAAACCAGTCTGTACCGCGCAAACGCACGCCTTGCACTTGCACTTCGGTTTCACGCAAGGTTTCCCTGATTAACTCTAGTTTTTTGGAGACTTCTTCGTTCATAGGAAAAACACAGATAGATACAGATGATTATCAAATTTACTTAGGTCTGTCTGCGTCTGTCTGAGGGATTGAACTGACGTTTCCTGGTACAAATACCTTTAGCATAAGGAGAATGCTTTTTTGTTCTCTTTTAATCTTCGTGGTTCAAAATCTTTGGGTATTACCCACTTTAAAACTAGACTACTATCAAATTAATTGATCTAAGTTGAGACTACGAATGGAGGGTGCATTAGAACGGATTAAATTACCACTACGGAATGGCAGTCTTTTATTACATCTGATTACATCATTTGTGTTTGGTGCATTATTTTCCCAAGGGGTTGTTGACATCCACACTAGCCGAACCCGTCTTGTCCACATCTTATCATTCTCATCATTCAATTCATTCAATTCAGGAGTGTCCGTAACTGTTTCAACAATATGGGTTACACGATGACCATACGTAGCATGGTTTTGACACAAGAGAATACGTTCTCCTAGAAGAGCTTTCTTTGCATCTCTTTTTTTCTCTAATAGCTTTTTATTTTTTTCCTCTAGATTCATAGTTTCTCTGGCATTTTTGTTTAATGGCCAATGCAAATAGAACTCTTCGCCGTTCCTAGATACTTTGTAAGACCATTCTTGTCTATTCTCATGAGTATAATTTACTAATTTCAGGTATTTAACATTTAGATTATAGGGATCGGATATTTCTGTCATTGTATTTACTTGGGCTTTAGCGAAATTTATGAGTAGTTTAATGGTTTGAGTAGTGTTTAAACAGTTCCTTATTCTAGTTTAAACCAGCATATTTACCTACGTATATATACGCAATATAAATACTAGACTATCTCAATTCAATAGATAAATAGGCTATAAAGTCTGAAAAATCACACACAATACCCGATCGCCAGTAAAACTTAGGTAAAAAAATCGCAGGTTGGTGTAAACAGTCGCAACCCAACAACAACTTCGATAATGTTGGATTTTCTACCGTCAAACTAATCTGCGTAGATTGGAATTGTGATTTTTTTCTGAACAATAAGCGCATCTCGTGACGGATGCGCTTGTTTTGGTTTACCTATTTTCTCTTTATGCGGAAATCAGCATTTCAATATCTACAGCCACAGCTTGTAGTTCCTTCGCTTTCTCCTCCGGTAAAGCATCATTGGCAAACATCCCGGCTGCAAGTTCGGTTCCCGCCAGATATTTCAGCCTTTCGCTTGTCCGGTATGGTGGGAAAAACTCGGCGTGTAAATGCGCTTCAGGATGGGCTAAACCGTCAGTTGGCGCTTGGAACCAAGCCATCAAGTAAGGAAATGGGCGATTCCACAAGCCGTCATACTTGAGAGTGACAGTTTTTAAAGCTTTGGCGAGTCCCCAACGTTGTTCAGGGGTGAGATCCATAAAAGTGCTAACTGGCTCTTTTGGTGCAATCCAGACTTCATAGGGGTAACGAGCGCAGACTGGGACAAATGCGATCGCATACTCATCTTGATAAATAATCCGTTGATCGGCTGCAATCTCCTTCTGAATCAAGTCTTGCAGTAAACCCCGCCGATGTTTTTCATAATACTCCTGCTGCATTGACAGCATCCGCGCCGGAACAGGCGGTATAAAAGGATAGGCGTAAATTTGCCCGTGGGGATGGTGCAATGTTACACCTACCTCTACACCCTTATTTTCAAAGGGCAGCACGTACTGAATTTCAGGATTTAGCCCTAGTTCACGGGTGCGATCGCCCCATACTTCCAACAGCAAATCTAAATGATCCAACTCTAAGGAACTCAAGGAGGCGCTGGCATCTTGAGTAAAAACCACTACCTCACAGGCTCCATTAGCTGGTAACGTTTCCACGATGGTATCAGGTGGATTGTTTGCTGTCGAACTCATTGAGGGAAAGCGGTTATCGAACACTGCCACGTCATACTTACCTTGGGGTAGTTCCGTTGGAAACTCAGGGTTGGTGGTAGGTGCGAGGGGATTATATTCTGGGGGCGGCATGAATGTCCGCCCTTGACGGTGACTAGCATAAGCTACCCATTCACCCCGCAAGGGATGCCAGCGCAAGTGGGGATTAGCTTGCACTGGCTCATTACTAGGGCTAGGGGCTTCTAACTGGTTAGTAATTGGATAGCGACTGTATAACTTGAGTTTGCGTCCGTCGGGCTTCAACAGCTTGTGGGAGTACATAATCCTTGTCCTGAGAGGGTTGCAGCGCGGATCGCCTCAATAGGAAATTTCGGGGTGCGATCGCCGTACAATAAACCGTTAGCTTCTTGAAAGGTATCTGTTAATTGGGTGTAACAGAATCCGCTAAATAGCTCAATGTTATTAACTGTTTCCAACAGTGCAGCGTATTTCATTTGTAATTCGGAGATATTCGAGCAGTTTTCATATCCCCAAGCTTGATCGGCATTAGGTTGATCGAGAGGGGCATAGGCGATGCCACCGAACTCGGTTAACATCACTGGTTGTCCCTGATGGGGATAGTTATCCAAGGTGAGAATACGCCCCCCAGGACGGCTACGCTCAAATAAATCTGATATCTGAATATCCGGTCTGTAACGATGAGCTAATCGCTCAGGCTGGCGTTCATAGTCGTGAATAGCGAGGATGTCGGTATCGGTACTTTCCCAACCATCGTTACCAATTACTGGGCGAGTCGGATCGAGAGTTTTAGTGAGGTGATACATTGCCAACACGTAGTTACGATGAGCCGCCGTCTCAATCAAATTTGGCACACCCCAAGATTCATTAAACGGCACCCACGCCACAATACAAGGATGGCTGACATCTCGCTTGATGATTTCCGTCCATTCACGGGTCATGCGTTCCACGGCTTTCGGCGTGAAGCGGTAAGCGCTGGGCATCTCCTCCCATACTAACAACCCTAAAACGTCTGCCCAATATAAAAAGCGGGGATCTTCAATTTTTTGGTGTTTGCGTACTCCGTTAAAACCCATAGCTTTCACGAGTTCTACATCACGTCGTAATGCTTCGTCACTAGGTGGAGTCATTAATGTCTCAGGCCAATAGCCTTGGTCGAGGACTAAACGGAGATAGTAGGGACGACCGTTGAGCATAAAGCGATCGCGCTGAATGCTGACAGTCCGCATCGCTGTATAAGATTGCACTTCATCTAAAAGACGATCATTATCCCATAGCTGAATTTGGGCATCTATCAGCGTCGGCTTTTCTGGACTCCACAGTAATTCATTACGGCAATCGTCAATACCCGGATCGCTCAGAACAATGCGGCGGGTAATTTCTCCATTGAATACTTCATAACTATCGCTTGCTAAAACGCGATCGCCAGCGCTGAGTTTAATTTTAATTTGTACACCTGAAGTAGGTAAATTACCAGCCAGCCCAACTTCAAACCCAATTTCCCACCGTTCGCAGTCGGGAATCCAACGAAGATTACCGATATAAGTCTCACCTACGCGTTCTAGCCAGACTGTCTGCCAAATACCACTCGTGCGAGGATACCAAATACTATGGGGTTTCAAATGCCAATCTTGTTTACCACGAGGTTTGGCGAGGTCGTGCGGATCGTCTTGCGCCCACACTGTTACCTTTGTTGTACCACTGTCATTTAAGGCATGGGTAATATCGAGAGTGAAAGAAGTGTGTCCGCCTTCATGCTCGGCTATGTATTTATCGTTTACCCATACACGAGCGCGATAATCCACAGCGCCAAAGTGTAACAGTAATCTGCCGTCCCCTGGTGGTGTTTCAAATTCCCGCTCGTACCAGCAGTTTGGATGAAAACCGCGATCGCTAATCCCACTTTTGGTAGATTCGGGCGCATAAGGAACTTCTATATGATGAGACCATTCGTTAAAATCGCTGGGTTCGACACATTTTCCTTGGTCATCAAATGCGAATTTCCATAGCCCATTTAAAGTTTGCCAGCGCGATCGCTTTAACAATGGTCGGGGGTGTGCTGCTGTTAAGTCCACAAAATTACTATCAGTTTTAGAGGCTAATTTAACCTCATGATTCTTTATATCTAACAATTTCATCAAATTTTCTCCCTATCTATAACTCAATCAACCCCTGCTATAGATTAAATCCAGACCCAAATATTGGATTCCGGTATATAGCACGAGTTTTGACCGGATCGTTCATCGATCGGTTCGAGCTAGTAGCATTATATTTTTTCGTAGCCAATACTGATACCTTACCCACTTAGGTGTTGAAGTATAGCAATAAGTTTATATACCCCTAGCTCGTGACATTATGGCATATACATTACTAATCTTTGCCAGGTTATCTTAAAAAAAAAGCATTAAATTTAGGTCGCTAATATCTATCATAAATCTGCCACGCAATAAAGTGGTTGTCATGAAAATTTTATTTATATAAATTGTTTAAGTAAATGCTTTAAAATCATTTATTAGTCAATAAGCATTAGCAAACAAAAGAAAAATAAATAAAATCAGGTTATATAAGGGAATAACGGAACCATTCATTGAATATTGCCAGATAGATAGTCTTTTTTCCTCCAACCACGCCAATTTTGAAGATAAAGCCAAATTTGCCAGTGCAAGTGCAACTGATTTGCATAAATGCTTGGCGACATCAATTAAGCCTGCGAATTATTAGTATCGCAAGAGACACTACAAAAAAACTTACTTATATGTGTGGCCTCCTAATTGTTTGGGATGTTACTCCCGCTTTAACAGAGCAAATTCTAGCCTTTCATTTGGTTAACAACTCCCAATAAATATTTAGCACTTATCAATGGTGGCACATACTTTTCTACTATTGGAGAATCAGCCAATACAGTTGTGTCTGTTCCTACAGAAGTAATTGGTTCTAGTCCAGCTTTGGCACGTCGTTATATTAAAGCTTTGAGTGTTCCCTTTATTGAAACTTATATTGCCGGACAATCAAGTTACCTTCCCTATTTGAGTGCAGATTATGTTAATAACATTAGTCAGCAACCACTACCTTTAAGTTGAATTACATCTCTGACATCTGAACAACTACAACTTCCGTTTCAATAAACTCAGCCCCTCTGCACAATACGCTGCTGAAAAAGCACAACCAAAAGTAAGAAGCCACCACGGAGTACAAGCTGCCACCAAGGAGTAATGGTTCCCTCAAGATTTAAAAGGTTGTACATCATTCCTAATAAAAGTACACCGACTAGCGTCGGAAACACGCTCCCCTGACCCCCTGCGAGAAACGTTCCTCCCATGACGGTCGCAGCGATCGCATCTGTTTCCCAGCCAAAGGCAGCCACAGGCTGACCCGCTCCTAAACGACCTGCGAGAATAATACCAGCAAGCCCTGAAAGTAACCCGCTAAATGTGTAGACTGCTAGCTTTACTCGGTTTGGGTTCACACCCATGAGTCGGGAGGCTTCCTCGTTGTTGCCAATAGCGAATATGTGCAAACCTAATCGGCTTCTGTGCAGCATAAACCAAGCAGCAAAATATAAGAGTGCAACTATCAGCACGGGTACAGGAATCCAACCAATAAATCCTCTACCCAGCCAAACAAATCCCGATGCTGTCGATGATACGGCAATCGACCTCTCCTGGGTGATGCTCAACGCCAGCCCACGTGCAGCGCTGGCAGTGAATAAGGTAACAACAAACGGCTGAAGCCGTGCGCGAGACACGAGAAGACCATTGACCACACCGAGCAACGTGGTGCTAGCAATGCCACCGGCGATCGCCACAAAGCTTCCTTGTCCGGCAAGCATTGTGGCGACGACACCGCCCAAAGCAACCAGCGAACCCACGGACAGATCGATTCCTCCACTGAGAATCACGATAGTCATGCCCAGCGCCACGATCGCCAGCATACTGTTCTGTCGCATGATGTTCATCAGATTAAGAGGTGTCAGGAAGGTTTCATAACGAAAGGATGCGAAAACAGCCAAACTAAGGAGCATGAGCAGCACGCCCTGGGAAGTGATGAGCTTGGCAAAACGCCGCAAACCCGCAAACGCAAGAGACTTTGTGGCAGCCATGACGCGTTAAACCTCCCTCGGTCGCTGCAAAAAAATGGCGAAAAGAATGATTACGGATTTCAAAACTAATGACCAGGTAAAGGGAATCAGCAGCATATTGAAACTTGTGGAAATCACCTGCATGAGCAAGGCTCCGACAACAGTGCCAAGGACATTTGCCCGACCACCGGAGAAGGGCGTACCGCCAACAACAACAGCCGCGATCGCATCAAATTCCGCGTTGACACCAACCTTGCTCGGATCGCCCATGCCAAGCCTCGCTGTCTCCACAAGTCCGGCAACCCCGGCAAGCAGGGCACTAATTATATAGACTATATATTTCACGCGCTCCGCACGGATACCCGCAAGCCGTGCAGCCTCCTCATTGCCGCCGACTGCAACGATATAACGGCCGAAAAGCGTAGAGCGGATACAGAAAAAAGCTCCTGCGATCGCTACTGCTGCAATGACAACTTGAATTGGTATAGAACCGAGATAGCCCTTTCCCAGCGCTTCAAATGTCGGATTGACAAAAGGAACGAGCTTACCGTCTCCGATAACCTGAGCAATCCCACGCCATAAGATGAGAGCCGCCAAGGTGGTAATCAAGGCATCAAGTTTCAGACGCGAGATCAGAAAGCCATTGATAAAACCAACCAACAGAGCCGCGCTCAAAGCGAACAAGATAGCAACAGTCATCCCATACTTAATTAGCAATGCCACAATGACTGAAACCAATGCCATAGTAGAGCCAACCGTCAGGTCGATGCCACGGGAAGCAATGACAAAGGTCATACCAACGGCAACCAACATTGTTGTGGATACTTGGAGCAACATATTTAATGTGTTGCTAACTGTTGCAAAACGCGGAGTAAAGACGGCGTTCGCAACATAGAGAATTAGGAGTGCCGCAAATGCACCGAAGTTTGGATTCCACAGGGTTCCCCAACCCCGATCAGGCTTCTGCTTCTTGCTCTTCATTTGGGTTTTGCTCTGTTTGGGATTGTCCACCGACGGCTTCCTGACGATCTGCACCTTCTGCCATTGCGTGCAGAATTGCCTTTATGTTCTTCTGCTCGCCACTGAGTTCCGCGATTGACTGCCCGTCACGCAGGACGACGACACGCTGCGAGCCTTCAACTAACTCTTCCACTTCCGATGAAATCATCAGAACTCCCAGCCCTTGCTCTGCTAGTTCGGCGATTAGCTGCTGGATCTCACGCTTTGCACCAACATCAATACCACGAGTTGGCTCATCGAGAAGAAGAAGTTTTGTATTCTTGCACAGCCATCGCGCCAGAAGCACCTTCTGCTGATTGCCGCCTGATAGTTCGTGGATCTTCTGCTCGGCGCTGGCGGCTTTGATATCAAGACGTTGCATGAAACGCTCTACAAGTTCGTTCTGTTGTTTTCTGGAAACAATGCCCCATTGCGTAAGGTTCGGTAGGGCAGCAAGCGTGAGGTTTTCGCGCACCGAAAGCTCAGGGATGATGCCGTCCGCTTTACGATCCTCTGAAAGGAAAGCTATGCCAGCAGCGATCGCATCATGAGGATCGCGCAGGGATAAAAGACTACCTTCGAGTTTTACAATTCCACCCTCAAGTGGTTCAGCCCCGAACAAGGCACGCACCGTTTCACTACGACCAGAGCCGAGCAAACCCGCAAGCCCAACGATTTCGCCATGCCGCATTTCAATGGAAACACCATTGAGCCGTTTTTTATATTTGAGAGCTTCCGCTTGGAGTAGCACTGGCTGACAAGGCGTGTTTTGCGACTGTCCTGAGAACGCCGTGACTCCTTTGCTCACCTCTTCAGGCTTACGACCTAGCATAAAACAAACGAGTTCCAGACGAGTGAGCGTGGACAGCGATCGCGTCACAATGTTGTGCCCATCACGCAATACTGTCACGCGATCGCATACGGCGTAAAGTTCTTCAAAACGGTGGCTGACGTAGACGATGGATGTCCCTTCCGACTTTAGTCGCCGCATAACATCAAAAAGAACAGCAACTTCAGTTTCCGTCAGCGAACTTGTGGGTTCATCGAGGATCAGCACCCGCGCACCAAAGGAGATGGCGCGGGCGATCGCTACCATCTGGCGATGGGCAATATTTAGCGAACCAACCACTGAGTGCGGGTCGATATGCAACCCCAGGCGCTCTAGGATATCGGCCGCCCTAGCGTTCATAGCCCGTCTGTCAATGATGCCGAAGCGATGCGGCTCTCTGCCCAGAAAAATATTCTCGGCAACAGTTCGGAAACCCACGAGTTGAATTTCCTGGTAGACGGCTACGATACCTGCCGCCTGCGCTTCAGTCGGGTTTTGGAATGCAACGGTTTTCTGGTCGTACTCTATAACACCCGAATCACGTCGATAAGCCCCCGTCACGATCTTAATCAGGGTCGATTTGCCAGCGCCATTTTCTCCGACCAGTGCATGAATCTCGCCTGCCTTCAGTTCAAAATCCACACCCCAGAGCGCTGGCACGCCGGAAAAACTTTTTTTTATACCCGTCATGCACAGGACATTTCTAGTCGCCTGATTCATCGGCTTTACCTAGTTTTTGTCTTAATTGCCGATAGTGGAGATCCTTCACTTTGCACTATAGTAAGTAATATTTATTTATCTATCGTGGAGGCTCAGGAAAATTCCAGGTTATCTTTTTTCTATTTTAGGGTGAGAACTACTTATACCAATTCTCAAAAATCCGGCAACACATTCAAACCCCGAAACCCAAATAATAGACTTTCTTAATTACGAATTACGTTAGCGTAGCGGGGCGTAGCGGGGCGTAGCGGGGCGTAGCGGGGCGTAGCGGGGCGTAGCCCATTACGAATTACAAATTGGTATTAGTATGCTTCATCTATAAAATCCTTAGCGTTGGTCACGTCGAAGAGTCTGTCCTTGAGAATAATCCGAGGAGGAATTTTCTTACCAGCAAAATACTCTTCCATCGTGGCGAAAACAAGTGAGCCAAAACGCGGGTTCGACTCGACACTCACGCCAAGCTCACCACGAATTATCGCCTCAAGCGCGGCTTTCTGACCATCGATTGAACCGACCATCACATCCTTACCAGGCTTCATACCTGCGGATTTGAGAGCCTGGATCGCACCTAATGCCATTTCGTCGTTGTGAGCATACACTGCGGTAATATCGGAACCCTTAGCCTGGATGATGTTTTCCATTACACGTTGGGCCGCAGCCCGCGAAAAATCTGCCGTCTGCGTGGCGATGATTTTCATGTTGGGATAAATGGCGATCGCATTACGAAACCCCTTAGCCCGATCAATTGCGACCGATGAACCGGCTGTTCCAGTGAGTTCCACGATGGATGCCTTGCCGTCGGTTGCCTTAGCCAGCCATTCGCCAACACGGCGGCCTTGGGCGATAAAATCCGACCCCAGAAAACTGACGAAATGTTCGCCTGGTCTTCCCGCCGCTTCACGGTCGATCAGAAAAACCGGTATTTTTGCCGCTCTTGCTGCTTCTAGGGCAGGCGTAAGACCCTCATACTCACGTGGTGCGAGAAATATGACATCAACTTGTCGTGCGATTAGATCCTCAATGTCGGCAAATTGCTTCGATGTCTGCCCCTGAGCATCCGTCATCAGAAAATCGTAAGTTTTTTTACGCTTGGCAGCCTCCTCCTTAATGCTGTTCGTTTCAGCAATGCGCCACGGGCCGATGTTCTCCGTCTGCGAAAATCCGACAATTTTTTTTGTTTTCTCGCGTATACAACCAGACAGCGAGAAAGCCGCAACAGTAATCACAGCGTAGGCGCTAAATACCAAGAACTTTGGCATATAGGCTCCGATACCTGAGCATCCAAAACAGGTTTTATTCTTCATAACCCAATTATGTCTGAACGCTAAATTGAGCTGATCTCATATTTTGCCGACATCACAGAAGTATTGCCTAAAGTATAAATTACCATTTTGAAGAGAAATGATGGCTTCATAACGTGAGTCACGGAAGTAGCTTTTTATAAGGAATTAAGCCCGCAAATGTGTAACTGTTCAGGGGGGTAGTCAATCGATTTGATGTGTTTTTGGTAAACCTCGACCCAACAGTTGGCAGTGAGATTCAGAAGACAAGACCCTGTGTAGTAATTTCACCAGATGAAATGAACAAATATATTGGCACGGTGATTGTTGCTCCGATGACAACTAAAGGACAGCTTTATCCGACTCGTGTCACTTGTGAGTTTCAGGGCAAGGATGGGCAAATCGTTCTGGATCAAATTCGTACTGTTGACAAAGCTCGATTAGTCAAAAAGCTAGGTCAGATTGACTCTGATGAACAAAAAGCAGTTTTAGATACCTTAACTGAAATGTTTGCTGAATAATATACCTAACAATCTATACACCGGATGGTTATACCAATTATTTATAGATACGAATTATATAACATATCTGGTTATCTTCAACATTTGGTTTCCACCAGGCTGTAGTTCGTATTCAACCTTTTCAATATCTATTTTATAACCAATTGAAGTGTAATATCTTACGATTTCATCTAAATGTTGTGAGTGTTTCCACATTAAAGTTAAGAGGGGAAATATTCTGACTTCTTTAGCAATACGCAACATCTCACCTACAGAATCTAGGTGAAAATCGTAATCGAGATGGTCTGAATATAAAAACAGTAAATGTGAACAAAGCGCTATGTCAAATTCTTGATTATTAAATGCCAATTTTGGCAATTCACCGATTGTATATCTGTTGCTTTTTTTGCCAGCTTCATAATCAGACAAAAATTCTCCAATAACTTTGACTCGATTGTGTCGCAAATCATCCGGGGATTTATGATAGCTCCATACCCACTGATTTGATGTAGCCTTTACTTGATTAATGATGTTATCTACCACTTTATTAAATCTTTTCAATATTTCATCACTGGAAAATTGGTACAGAGGGTCAACAGAAACTACACTTTTATCCTGACGTGTCATTTCTGCATTAAAGCTTGCCGGCCCATCCCCAATCCCAATGATTCTTTTATTTAAATCTGCATTTGTTAAATTGAATATTTTTGTATATTCATCCATTGACCTTCCAAAAGGAACTATTTTATCTAGAACCATTGCCATAGAATTTACCTCATCAATAGACTGATTAAACAGGATCATAGGATCAAAATGTTTTATTCAGTGCGAGACGGCAATCATTCAGAAGCACGCCAAGCTCTTTTACAACTGTCAAGGGATTTCTACCTCTAAATACAGCAGCGATCGCAGCTTCATAAGGATTTCTACCTGTTATTTTGACAGCATTTATTGCGGCTTGATTTGATAATCCTCGGACACTAACTAGCCATGCCGCTAATACATGTCCAGTACGTCCAATTCCACCAGAGCAATGTACAACTACTTTCTCATTTTCTTTATCTGCTTCTATTAAGAAAGGAAGTATTTTTTGTGTGAGGGTTTCTAAATCAGCTAAATGGAAATCTGCAATTGGTGCCCAACAAACTACCTGATTCCCAAATTCTTGTTTGTATATATTTAGAAGATCGGAGTAAGAAGCTAGCTGTTGTTCATCAAGAAGACAGCAAACACGCTTGATATTTTGGCGCTTCATGAATTCTATCCAATCCTGAACATTCTTGTCAGTGTATCCAGGTCGTGCAGCACCAAAGACTATTTGCTCCTTTTCCCAAGCTGGGGCAAACTTGTACATATTTAGCCTAGAGTCGAGGTTGGTAAATCTCACCAATGGCAAAAAATAGCTATGGCTGCGCCAACACTTTCAGCAATCGCAGTTTAAAAATCCCTTTACACCCAATGCCAACTAAAGTCACTAATGTCTACGTAAGTATACCCCATTATCTTGCTGTAGTCTGACACTGCGCTCTGTAAAATCTTAAGATAATAAGCTAAATCGAAGGGTAATAATAAAGTTTTTCAAGAAATTTTATATTTTTGTGAATTATCTTGCTGCCTATACTACCTCTAATGCTTATTTTTAGGACTTTTGCAGCTTACTTAGCTAGCTCCAGTAGTTACCTTGACTAATCAATGAGGTTAAGAGAAACTAACTAAATACTGATGTATGTGCTTATAATAATAATAAGTTTTGTAAAGATTCTGAGATATATATGTTGAAAGATGGAACATTAGTTAACAAATGGCGAGTTTGTATCTAAAAATGTTCCTACGGCTATATTTTTAGCCTTCTGCTAAGGCAGTACAATTTAAGCGTACTTATCCTGGTTGACCAAAAGAATGGAGACATTAGAGTTCATAATCTATCCAGACGGTCGGGTACAAGAGAAAGTCACTGGCATTGTGGGTAATTCTTGCGCTGAAGTTACAGCAGCAATAGAGGCACAGCTGGGGCAAGTACTTAATCATGAGCCAACCTCAGAATATTTCGCCGCGAAGGTGCAGCAATCTAATGTGGCGAATACACACACCACTTACAGCGATTGGTAAGTTTTCACAGTAGTTTAGTGTTATTAATTTACAACCACCATGTCACACTTTAGCCAAATTAAGACTCAAATCCGTAACCTTGATTCTTTGAAAGATGCTTTGACTGAATTGGGCGTAGACTGGAAACCCGGCCCACGCGAAGTCCGTGGCTATCGCGGTCAAACCCATCCTGCGGAAGTTAGTATTGAGCAGGAAAATGGCTATGACATCGGTTTTAGATGGAATGGCAAAGAATATGAATTGGTGGCTGACTTGCAATATTGGCAGCAAAATTTGTCTGTAGATGGATTTTTGCGCCAAGTAACACAGCGCTATGCTTATCAAACAGTTGTGAAAGAAACCACTCGTGTTGGTTTTCAAGTTTCTGAACAACAAAAAAATGAAGATGGTTCAATTCGCCTGGTAGTACAGCGCTGGAGTGCGTAATGGCTGATTTTCTGCCGTCGCCGGAAGAACAAGAAGATAACCGTTCCGGTTTGGAACCAGAACTAGGGGGTTTTTTACGGGATGCCCCAGAACGTTCTGGTTTAGAACCGGAATTGGGTGGTATATTGCGCCAAAATGGTGTTTATGTTGACGAAATCACCTGTATTGGTTGTAAGCATTGCGCTCATGTTGCCCGTAACACCTTTTATATTGAACCAGATTACGGGCGATCGCGCGTGGTTCGGCAAGATGGGGACGCTGAGGAAATTATTCAAGAAGCAATTGACACTTGTCCAGTTGATTGCATTCATTGGGTTGATTACACTGAACTGAGAAAGTTAGAAGACGAGCGCAAATATCAGGTAATTCCTTTAGTGGGTTATCCTGTAGAACAGGCAGTTGTTGCTAGCGAACGTCGGCGTAAAAAGCAAAAGTTAAAAACCAAAAAATCCCGTTATTAAGATAAAAACGTTAAATCAATATAATAAAGGACTGGTATATCCAGTCCTTTTGTTTTTCGTTATGTAGTTAATTTCTGATGTAAGGATAATTTTGAATTCCCTGTAAGGGCTAACTCTCTTCATTTGAAATTTAGAGGATCGTGTTGTAAAAGCAATTTTTATACTTTTGCCTCGTCTAACCTCGCAGTTAATCTTCTTATTTCATGTAAGTCTCTAGTAGTTTTTGCCAAAGTAAAAGTTGAGCCAACAGAGAAAGCCATACCCATACCCATAAAGCCTTTTACCAGCCATTTACAGGTAAGTTTACAATACCAAAGGTGGTCAGAGAAATAGAAATCACAAAAGCTGCCCAAGTTTGAATAACCCAAGCTACACTGTCTTTTTGGGTACCAATTGTTTGCATATTTCTTACCTTTGATATGAGTTATTAATACCAATTCTTAATTCGTAATTAAGAAGCGTAAGATTTAATCTGGGTTTCCAGACTTGTATCTATAGTTTAGTTTTGGAGAATTGGTGTTAACAGTAATTATATTTATTGGTAGGTTTACTGATATCAAAAGTAAGACCAGTTTCATAACTGGACTTTAACAGGTAAGCTCAAGAGCTATTGTAATTAGTAGAAACTGGCACAAGATTTGTACCAGTTTTACAAGTGGCATTAAAAGGATGAGTTTAGTTATTCATCCGGAAAAGTCTGTACCTTGCCATCAGGACTGAGAACAACTCGAATTCTGACATTTTGTCCATTTTTATTAGCGGAAACAAAAGGTTTGCCAACTTCAGGCATCCCAGCGTTATCAACGAATTCTCTTGCTGCCTTATTAAGGGGAAAAATTCGTTCAATTGTGCCGTCAACACCAACTATCAAACTGTACTCTAATGTTTGTCCCAGTCCAGTAGGTGGTTGCCAACGCTTTATTAGATATTCTCTAGCTTCTGCTACTTGAGGTGTGTCAAATAATGTGCCAGTAGCTACTTCTCTGGATGTGGGGTTTTTAGCTGCGTCCCCTAATTGATCGATAAATGGATTATTAGCAGCAGTTCTAGAAGAGGGAAGTTGTGAAGTAGGTTTCTCTCCAGCAGAAGATTGCTGCAAGGAACTGATTCTTTCGTCTAACTGTTGTGAAGTTAGTGGGGAGGGTTGGGTTGGGGTATTGACACGATTTTTATTGGGTATGGTGTCAAGAGATGGAGGGAGGACTGGTGAGATATTAGTTGGTAAGCTATTTGCGTTAGAAGATAGTCTGGGTGGCAAATTCCGCAGTTGAGGGATAGCACCGGGTTGGGAACTTGACCCGGTTGGATTCTGTCCCAGATTTGGTAATATGGCAATTTCCTGTCCTGGGATTTTGCTGGATGGTGCGTTAGCTCGATTACTAGGAAGGGTTGCAGTCGTCCCTTGAGGTATTGTCAATGCATTTGGTAGTGGTGGAGAGAAACTAGAACTAGGCGCTGTTAGAGGTGCTTGGGGTAAAGTGGATGTGGAAAGTGGAGGGGTGGAACCTAGCAAATTACTTGATGGAGGAGTTAGCCCAGGTTCAGGTGTGGGAAAGTTTAGTGAGGATGAAGGTTCTAGAGCAGTCTTTACTGCTTCTGAATTTGATGTTTTGGCTGTCTGCTGTTGCTTTTCTCTAATATTGTTAGCATATTGCCAAGTAACTGGTAAAAAACCTATACCTAATACTAATACTGCGGCAATAGGCGCCCAAGCAGGGAACCTCAGAGTCGAACCTGTACTGTTGAGACTTGGAAGTGCCATGACATCAGTTAAGTATTCATCTAAAGCACTTGCCAAATCGAATAGTTGCAGCAAACTGAGTTGAATTACGGGGCCAGATGAATAATTAGCAAGAGAACCAAGAAATAGGTTGTGAGTTAAATAGCTGCTTGGTTCTAAGTGGATATTTGCCCCTGGAATCTGGGTACTAAAGGCATTTAATGTTTTCGTTGAAGACTTTAATTCTGGCTCATCCAGTGCTGTGCTTGACTGGTGAGTACCGGAGAAACTGACCCAAAAGCTCTCTGGAGACTGTTGGAGGAATTGCTGTACATAGTTGGTGACAGCATCACATAAAGCTTCGAGTTGCTCGCGATCGCCCCGAATTGGAAATCTTTGTTCTTCTGGTAGTCGGGGATCGTCAAAACGTAGCTCAAAGCTCAGATGTTTAAGGACAGTTTTCCCCATCCAACGGGACAAAGGTGAGCTTTGTGCGAATACTTCTAGCGTGCAAGTCGGTGGTGTGTAGCAACGAATAACTGAATTTGATAGAGGCATGACAGGAACTACGAAGAAGACTATATTGGGATTTTGCAAAAATTGAGCCAGTTGCTTGCAAAGAAAAGTTGGAACGGTGGATTCCTCCACTCAGCAATTTGTCAGGTTCTTTCCGTTGTGCAAACTGGCGTGCAAGGAGAAAGCATTGCTGATAAGTGCATCGCCCAAGAGCTAATGACCATCAAAAAGGAATCCTTACCTAGCAAACTTTCATGAGCAAATTTTGATTGAGGAATTTCAAATCTAAAATTTAAAATTTTGTTGAACGGTCTATAAGTGCTAGCCAGAGACGGCGATGCCCACCAAGAGCGCTGTAAAAAAGTAAATCTACAAGCAGTTTTAAGGCCAGGTTGGTTAGTAAATCCGTTGAGATTTGCTCGTCCTCTTCCATCCGCTCTTGGTAAGTGTTGCAAAAAGCATCAATATAGTCTCCAAGTAAAGCAGCCTGGTGAGGTTCCCGGTTATTTTCTGCCATTTGTTCTAACAGACCAACAGCGCGGCGAATCAATTCCTGGTGCTGTTTGGCTAGATAGCAGATGATCAAAACAAGCGATCGCGCTTCTTCGACATCTAGCTTTTTTCGCCCTCCTTGACCTTTGCGTAGAGGATTTGATTGGCGTAATCGCCATAAAGCTACGCGGTCTGGCACTCTTGACTCTAAATTCAGATCGGTTGCCGCCGAAAGCATTGCCTCTGAACCAATTCCAGTTAAGGTTTCTAGCGCCAACAGCACCAAGTCTAATTGGGTTTTGATATTGTCCCATTGAACTGTGTTTGGGGCTGGAAGCTTGATTAAATCCTCCCACTGGGAATTTGGAGTGGCTGAGTTGGCGGCCGAGTGCATAACTTTTAGCATAGGTGATCGAGCTGATAGGGGATGTTGCTGTTACCCATTTTGAAACCAGACTCTTAAGAATCAAGCTTGGTTTCCCATCGCTATTGAGCCAGAGGCTTCAGCTAGCTTTTTTATGTGGTAAACAGTAGGTATCTTTGTCTTACTCTAGATGAAAATTTATTTTCGACAAAGTAAAAAATTATCAATTCTAATTAAGGTTTACCCGACTTTCGCTGTTAGCTCCGTATCAGAGTATAAATAAACTATTGTTTTAAATGCTAACCGCTAGCGATCGCTAAGTAATTATGTAGAATACCTCCTAATTTGTTTGCAGTTTTAAATTTTGAAATTTCTTGATATTTATTACTTGGTCTTAATGTATACATAATTACTATACAAATGTTTTGCCTGTTTCCTAAAGGCACTTTTTGCTGCTGGACATTATCTGTATGCAGCCAGTTATTTCAGTATAGGCTGGGCAACATCAGGACGATTGACGCCTCCATGAATAAAACTGATGACAAACTTAAAATTTTGATAAAGTCAGTGTTTGAAGATGTTGGGTGATTGATTTATTCCAACTTAGTTGGTAATATAACTCTAACCGCAAACCACGCACATATCAGAACTCATTTATAAAGTTAATGGGCTGAGGTAATAGTTTAGATATTTACCAAAACCCATACTGAAGTATGGGTTACAGATAATTCACTCAGTAAAAATAGCAACGCAATAATATAACAACTATGAAAAAGTATTTTTTTGCCTTTTCACTGATAGTTTGTGCTGTCGGTGTGACTTTGCCAACTCAGGCATTTGCAGTTAAGTTATACGGTGCTGGAAGTTTGCGTGATAGTCTCACAGAAGTAGCTGAATCTTTTAACGAAAAATATGGAATTCCAGTAGAAACGCGATTTGGCCCGTCTGGTTTAACACGAGAATTTATAGAACAAGAATTCTCTGAAACTGGAAAATCCGCAGATGTTTTTGCCAGTGCAGATATTAATAACCCTCAAACATTGTTTGAAGAAGGTTTGAGTGAACCTGTAGTGAACTTCACTAGCAACCGTATGACTGCTGTTGTCAGGTCGGAACTTGGTGTCACATCAGATAATTTGTTGGATTTTTTGCTAAAACCTGAAATCAAATTGGGAACTTCAACGCCCATAGCAGATCCATCTGGTAACTATGCATGGGAGATATTTGACAAGGCCAATCGGGTTACATGTGGTAGCTCTCAAATTTTGAAGAATAAAGCTTTACAGTTAGTAGGTGGTAATCCTAATGCTCCTATAGTTCCTAATGGCAAAAATAATTTAGTCTACTTTTTAGAAGAAACAAAACAGGCAGATATATTTTTAGCTTATTACACCAGTGGCAAGACTGCTCAAGCAGCAGAAGGTGGTGAAAATCTGCAAATAGTAGAGTTACCCGACTATTTAGCAACGAAAGCTAATTATGGACTAACTACACTGAAAAATGCCGATCCTGATGGTGAAAAGTTGGCCGAATATATCCTGTCACAAAAAGGGCAAGAAATTTTAGCAAAGTATGGATTTAGCGCACCTTCTACTTCTGTTCCCGAACATCAAGGTGTGGGTGGAATTTTGCTGGCGGTAGGGGTAGCTTTTATCTTGAATAAAAAATTGGTCAAATCGTGAGATAATTTATGCAAGCTTACCCCATTTATTTTATCGGTTAGCAGCTTGAGTACGAAATCATGGAGTTATTTTATGGCTTTAATAAATCAAAGAATAGATGTTCCTGTGATCGTTGATGAATCAAAATGTTTAGAAAAATGCACAGCCTGTATTGAAGTTTGTCCCTTGGATGTATTGGCAAAAAATCCAGCAACAGGCAAAGCTTACATGAAATATGATGAGTGTTGGTTTTGTCTGCCTTGTGAAAAAGAATGTCCAACCAATGCAATTACAGTACAAATCCCCTTTTTGTTACGTTAATTATCTGTGGTAAAAATTAATGAATAATGACCTCAAGGATTGGCTAGAAATGCTGCGATCGCCTGACGTAAATGATCGGATAGTAGCTGTCAAAACCTTGCAACATCTGGGTGATGAAGAAACAATAGACGCTTTAATTATTGCTTTAAAAGACGAACATATTACTGTTCAGAAAATAGCAATATCTGCCCTTTGGGAAATTGCCGATCCTGTGGCGATTCCTGCTTTAATTGAATGCTTAACTTCAGCAGATTCAGATATTCGCTCTGAAGCTGCATCAGCATTAAATGAATTGGTGACACCAAATGAATTGTTACTTTTATTAGATAAGTTGCAAACTAATGATGTCAATATACAACTAAATATTTTAGTGCTTTTGCGGAAAATACATGACATTCAATCTTTAACTGACATTTTACCATTTCTAGAATCAAAAAATCCTGAGTTAAGAGAAGCAGCCATTACGACACTGCGATATATAAATCAATTAGAAAAATGTCCACAAGCTTTAAATTTAATCTTTGATGAGGAAGCAAGTGTACGTCGTGCTGCTGCTTTAACTTTAGAACATTTACAAGATGCAGAAGTGATTACCATACTTTGTGAAGCACTTACAAATGATAGTGACTGGCAAGTTCGCCGGAATGCAGCGAAATCTTTGGCTATTCATGCAAATAATCAAGCAATTTCAGCATTAGAAATAGCTTTAAATGATGAACATTGGCAAGTGCGGAAATCAGCAGCACAAGCCTTGCAAAAAATTCCAGATATTCAAGTTATGCCGAGATTAATTCAAGCATTAACAGATGAATATGCAGATGTCCGCAAAGAAGCTGCGATCGCACTTGGGAATTTAGCTCACCCGGACGTTATTAACCCCCTCCAACAAGCCGTAGATGACCCTGACAAAGAAGTGTCCATCCAAGCACAACGGGCAATTCAGAAGATTCAAACAGATAAAAAAGTCTCAAAGGAGCAGTAAATAACTAGGGAAAATGCCAACACGATTAAAGCTTTGCTAATTTCGCAATACAAATTCCTGACTCCAAATTATTGACCTCTGCTCATCAATAATATTTATGAGGTGAACTTTATCGACAAAACAACGATAATTTAAATCTAAATGTTGTACTTCTTCTAACACTTGCAAAAATTTATCTGTATCTTTTATAAATCTTCCTAGCGTTAAATGTGGAACGAATGGTAAATTTTCCCTGAAATATTCAGCTAATATACCTGTATATAATTCGTTGTGTAGTTTTACCATATCTACTTTTCCTTCTTCAACCATTAAAAACATATACTCATCCCATGATTTTTGGAATCCTTTGAGACAAATAGCAAATGTTTTCCACTTACTCAAAATACTATCAATATGAAGAATGAGATTGTTTTTACTAATAGACTCGACTATGGGAAATACAAGTGTAATATGTGGTTCGATTAAATCAACTTGTGGGTCATATTTCTGCCTTATTTGATTGATATTCTCTGTGTTAATATTGGGGTAATGTACGAGTGCGTAAGACATAATTATAAAGTATTAAAAGTTATATAGCATATTTCAAATTCTCTAGGAGAGCTTACACCAATATGAGGTACACAAATATCCCTTATAACATCCAGAAAATATGACTACAGTCCATCAGCAAGAAGTCGTCCAACTACTCAAACAAATCATCGAACCTATTTTAAAAAATGACATCGTTAGTTTGGGAATGGTGCGAAATCTCCGCATAGTTGATGACTATATTTACTTACGTTTATATATTGGTTCTCATCAGCACCAATTACAGCCAGAAATTCAATCTAAATTATCATCTTTATCTTGGTGTAAAAAAACTTATATTCAAATTTGTACAATTCCCGGTGTTAAAATAACTCTTGCAGTTTCTAGTGGTAAAGGTGGTGTGGGCAAATCCACAACAGCCGTTAATATCGCCGCAGCTTTAAAATTACAAGGTGCAAAAGTAGGACTATTAGATGCTGATGTCTATGGTCCCAATGTTCCCCAAATGTTGGGTTTAGGAAAAGCTGATATTCAAGTGATTAATACTCCCACAGGTGATAAGTTTTTACCTCTAGAAGTTCAGGGAATAAAAATAATGTCAGTGGGTTTACTTGCAGCAGCAAATCGTCCGTTGGCATGGCGCGGGCCTGTATTGCATAAAATTATCACGCAATTTTTGCAAGATGTGGAATGGGGTGAATTAGATTATTTATTGATAGATTTACCTCCCGGTACAGGTGATGCTCAAATTACAATTATCCAAGAAAGTCCAATTTGTGGAGTCATTTTAGTGACAACTCCTCAACAAGTAGCTGTTGCAGATGTACGACGTAATATATATATGTTTCGCCAAGTGGGTGTTCCTGTCCTTGGCATCATTGAAAATATGAGTTATTTAATTTGTGGTGATTGTGGTTCACGCACACAGATTTTTGGTAGTGGTGGCGGCGAACAACTGTCCGCAGAATTACAAGCGCCTCTATTGGGACAAATTCCCATTGATCCCCGCATTTGTAGCGGTAGTGATACTGGAAATCCGATTGCGATCAGCGAATATGCTTCACCAGCAAAGGAGGTTTTTACACAAATAGCTACTTCATTAAATACTACTTTTATGTTACACGATAAAACTACGCAGCCTGACCAAGTTTAATAGCTTCAGGAACTTCAATCAATTGCCCTGTTTTGACATCGTAGATATAGCCTTTGAGTTTATGTGGGTGGATCTAGTAGGGGCGCAAGGCCTTGCGCCCCTATGACAGGTATGGTTCAAATACACGAAAACTGCTGTAAATTTATTTTACGCAGAGGCGCAGATAGTAGGAGTTTGAGACAAGTTTTTGCGATCTATGCGGGATAAAAGACCAATGTTCGGAGTTCGATGCTTTCTCGTGGGAGAGCGTTGGCTGGGCTGGTAGGGTCTTCAAAGGCAGTATGGGCGGCAAAACGGGCGTGTCCGTCTTCTGCGGAGTCAAAGCATTTGATAAATAGTGCTTCGTCTCTGTGCATTTGCGGGAAATAGAACCATTTATGTTGGGAGTTATACGTGACTCCGTATGTCTCACCAACCCGATCGCGGTACACAAGATCGCCAGCTACAAGGTCTGTGGGTGCGATACTTTGCGCGTCACACAGTGCTAATGGTGACTCTTGGATTGGTTGTGCGATCGCTCGCCAAACATTGATGATGGCAAATCGTTGTTTTAGTAATGTATCAATATCATCATCATCTATGCCTCGCGCTGCTAGTTCCAAACGGGCGCGAGTATAGCCTGATTTGGCGGTGAAATCGTTGTGTACACGCAAGGCAGGTTCTTTAATATTATTCTCACCTGGCTTTGACTGACTGGCATTACGCAGGGTGTGATCGAATATTACTACCTTCGTTGCACCTGCCACTTCTTTTAACAATTGCTCCGCTTCTGGATAGTAGACGCGGCGTACTTCGTCTTCATCGTAAAAGTTGCGGACATTAGTATTATGTCCAGTAAAGGCGAAACCTTCTCGATCTAACGAGATATTCTCTGAGATAGAACGAGCATTGTAAATTGGCAGTTTATGCGTCTGATAAGTTGCATTCGTGCGAGGAATCCCGGCTGGCGGTTCGTAAGTATAGTTAACAGGTTTTTCTGCCGTTGGAATCAGGTAAGTGAGGTTGGCCTCTACGTATGGCAGTTCTGCGGAAATTGGTTTGTCTAGAACTTGGTTATTTAAGCTCATAGGTTATCCCATTTTGGATTTTGGTTAATTGTTGGTCATGTGTCCTATTTCTGAGATGCACCAACGGGAAGAGGTTCACCGAGAACTTTGGCGAATCTTTGCAAATAGAAGTCCACAGGATTTGCAACTGCTTGAATTGACTGGCGATCGCTTACCAGATTCCACCATGTCTGCAAACGAGGTGTTTCTGTTGGTAGTGTGAATTTGCGGAAGTGTTCTAAGAGTGGTAAACGCTCAAACCAAGGATAGAAGCTGATATCAACTAGGCTAAACTGATCTCCTAATAAGTAATCGCCTTTGCCTAATCCTTCTTGTTCAATATATAGAAGTGCTTCTGTGAACTCTTTTCGTCCTTGTTCCTGTTCTTGGCTATCTTTACCGCGCAGAAATTTGTTAAAAGCTGGGACAAGGCGAGTATTGGCGTAGTCTATCCAAATCCGAGCGATCGCTTTAGCTGCGGGATCGCGGGGTAACAAAGGTGGTTCTGGAAAAACTTCATCTAGATATTCATTGATAATAGCGGACTCGTAAATTTCAACATCCCCATGTTTGATAGCCGGAACTTTACCATAGCGCGAAATCTGCGTGTACCCATCTGGTTTATTTTGTAAGTCAATTTCTATCGGGGTGAAGTCAATACCTTTTTCCAGTAAGACGACGCGAGTACGTTGAGAGAAAGTAGAAGCTTTGGCGAAGTATAGTTGTATGTTGCTCATGAAATTTTTTCCTTGTAATCATTGTAGATGCAGACTATTTGAGATTGCACAACTCCAACTAAAGCAATAAGACAAAAGCCAGATGTGTTGATTAGTGCAGTTAAATAATTGACTGGCAGGTATCTATGTCAGTTAAGTGATATATTACAGTTTATCGGTCGGTTTAGCGTATTTTTTATATTATACAGTTTTCCTGAAAATATGTATACCTAATTATTAGTGTAACTAAATAAATATCTAGACATAATCAGGCTTGTCAAAAAGAGGTATTATATGTACTCGAAAGCTGACTCTAATAGGCAGATCCGTCTTGGCTTGCTAGTACCCGCAGGTAACACCACGTTTGAGCCTGACTTTAACTCTGCTTTTTCCAGTCAAGTGAGTATTCATAGCCATCGTGTGATTGCTCAAGGCTCACACGCATTTGAGAGCTATGAATCAATGGATGACATCAATGAAGAAGCTGTTAAAGAAGTAGAAAAATTAGCTAGAGCCGGGGTACATTTTGGAGCATACGGTTTCACAACAGCAACATTTTACCGAGGGCGAGTTTTTGCCGAACAATTAGAGCAACGGTTGACGCAAGTGCTAGGAGTACCTGTTGTTGTGCCTGCTCTGGCTCTATTAGAAGCCTTGGCATATCTAGAGATTAAGAAAATTTCTGTAGTTACTCCTTATCCAGAATGGAATAACCAAACGCTAAAAACGTTTTTGAGTGAAGCGCCTTTTGAAATAGTGGGGTTTAAAGGTGATGAACGCTCAAAAGAAGTAGCAAAAAAGAATTACCTTTGGCATCCGTTACCCAATGAAGCCGCAACTTTTATCAAAGAGGTATCTCACAAAGATGCAGATGCTATTGTCTTGCCCTGTACGGCATGGAGAACATTTGAGGTAATTGAGGAATTAGAAGCAGATTTAAAGATTCCTGTAGTTACAGCAAATCAAGCCACAATATGGAGTTTAGCAAGGCGTGCTTCTATTGAATCGGCACTTCGTCCTAGAGGAAAACTATTTGCTATTTAGTCACAGAAATTTTCATAGATTAAATCTTAAAAATAAGGGCCGCATCTGGCAGCCAAACAACTTGGACACGATAAACTCTGTCCTGTTCAATACGATCGCGTTTGGCTGTGATGTCAACTGTGTTTAATTGAGCATCAATCACCTCAAACCCTTGCTGTTTAGCGGTAGAGGTTATGGCTATTCGACCAAACATGGTATAATATGCACTCTGGGCATAGTGCCGCTGTTTTTTTTGCTTTAATACTAAGCATACAAACTTTCTGGTTTGCTAACATTAAGCTTTGCTAATACTATTTCAATGCTGGTGATATGCAAGTCTGCTAAAACTTGATCAAAAAAATTAGTAGAGACGTTGAAATGCAATGTCTCTACCAATGTCCTCATCCGTGCAAATTATCTTAATCCAAGCATTATGACCAGAGTGAACGCAAAGCGCACGCAAGGCAACACAACCTAACAACTAAAAATGTCTATCCCCCCTTAACCCTGGTTTGTCACTCTCGGAAAACAATAATCGAATCTAGATTCTGAGACTTAGATTGCATCAAGGTTTGAGGCTTTATTTTTTAACAGAAACTAAAATTTATAGATAAAAAGTGAAAGCCAAAGTCCCATAAACCTTTGGGTTATTGCATTTTCCAAAAGTGACAAAAGAGGATTAAAAAGGGGATTAGGGGATCTCTTGTGCGGAAGTGCTAACAACGAACGAAGGATGAAAACCTTAAACAGGGTTGCAATAATTTTCAGATAGGGAAAAACTGATGATACCAAGTAATAGAGAAAAAGTCCAAAAACACAAGCCAAAGTTTTTTTTTGAACTTCCACCTGCGCTTAAATCTGTAAACTTTTCTTGTTTCGTTATTGGACAAAGCTTATCTTTTTTCGGGTCTTGGATGACTCAAATTGCTTTAGTATGGCTAGTTTATCAACTAACTAATTCGGCTATATTGGTAGGTATAGCTGGATTTACAAATCAAGCTATGGGCTTATTTATTACACCCTTGGTAGGAGTATTGATAGATCGCTGGAACTTACGATATGTTCTATTAACTACTCAGCTAGTATCTATTCTGCTATCTTCTACCTTAACCTTTTTAACTCTTAGTAATAACATCAATGTTGCATGGATTATTGCCATAGGCACGCTTCAGGGAATTGTAAAAGCTTTCGATTTACCAGCACGCCAGGTAATTATTCCCAGGCTTTTAGATAAGAAATCAGATACTTATAGTGCAATGGCTTCCCATTCATTCTTGATTAATACAGCAAAGTTTATTAGCCCGATGATTGGGGGTTTACTAATTGCCAGGTCTGGTGCAGCTTCCTGTTTTTTAGTAGACAGTATCAGCTATTTACCATTTGTATCTGCAATCTTAACTATCAAAGTCAACCCAGTTATCAATAATTCCTTGGGTCAAAAACCCCAAATATGGAAAAATCTTAAAGAAGGGTTTGTTTATGCATACGAGTTTTTGCCGATTAAATATTTATTGATATTACAAGTTACTATTTGTTTTATGGGAATGACTCATGTCAATCTAGTACCGATTTTTGCTCAAGAAGTACTAAAGGGTAACGCTGAAACTATGGGATTTTTGATGACAGCTTCGGCTTTTGGTTCCATAGTTTCAGGTATTTATCTCATCTCTAGAAAAAATGTTATGGGACTGGGAAAAATTATAGCAATCTCTGCCGCACTTTTAGGTTTAGGTTTAATAGTTTTTTCTCGCTCAACAAATTTTGAAATTTGTCTTGTATTCATGTTTATCATCGGCATGAATAATACTCTAACCTTGGCTTCAATTAGTAATTTTATGCAATCAATTCTTATTGAGGAAGATAAAAGAGGTAGAGTAACTAGTATATTTACAACTGGTTTTTTAGGAATACTGCCTTTTGGTAATTTATTTTTCGGAGCATTGGCAGGTTACTTTGGCGTTGATAATTCTTTATTATTTGGCGGTGCTTGTTGTATTTTAGGAGCATATTTTTTTAGTAGACAACTGCCTAAAATAAGAAAAATAGTACATCCAATTTATGCAGAGTTGGGCTTAATTACCCATCCCAATAAAGGCTAATTCTATTTTTATGAGATGTTGTCTGGAAGCGATGTCTAAGAGTGCTTACAACCAGTTCTATCAACTTAACCTTTCAACAATAACCGCCTTTGATACTCGATCAAAACCCATCGCGTCGCGTTTCATCCATAGTCTCAAGCAGAGAATACGACGCTGTGCGCCTGTTTCTCTGGGGCTTTCACGCTCTTGCTAAGTTTATTGTAAAAACCTCTTGATTTTTATTACCGATTGTGAGAAAGTCTGATTTAATATCTATAAAGTCCGGTAAACCGATAGATTTACAGGATTATCTAGCTTGACTGGAAACAAGCGGTGGTTTTAGCTGTGCTTTAATCCCGGCAACATCCGATCAGACTGATTACAACTACAAAACTATAACAGCCATGCAATGAAGGCATAGTATCGGCATTCAGTGCTGGTATGACTGTCAGGAGAATCATATCAAGTTTGGGTGATTACTTCTAATAAAATCTATCAATGTAGGTTGAGTTTAACGGCAGTAAAACCAAGATGAACAAGGATCAAATGTTGGGTTCTCCTGCGGGAAGCCCTTCTCTAGGAGATGCTATTCGCATTAGATTCTAGGTTCTTCAACCGAAGCTACAGATATTATTAAGTGTTTAACCGAACCTGATATCACTCTTATGCAAGTTACCTTCCAGTACCAGTAAAGTAATCCCAGATATCATCCCAAATCTGGTTCGATTTCCCTGTTTCTCTAAGAGTGGGCATTTTCTGTGTGGCTAGTTGTTCTAGTTTTCAGATGCTCATGTATTCACTTATGACTAAATTTTTGCATTATTTTTTCTAGTGGAGAACATCTCATGCAATTAGATCCAAATTCTCATCAAGGTTCCGAGCAAGATACTCAGGTTAATAGTGAAGATAAACTGAAACAACCCCGTGTAGCTAGCAAACGTTTTTTTGGTAGTCGGGGCAGCAGACGTTTATTTCTCGGTCGCGCCGGTTTGTTTAGTGCAGCTAGTGTTGTGGCAGGAGTTTTCAGCTCATCCTTTTCCTTGAAGAAAGGAGGAAATGTTGTCCAGGCCCAAAGACCTGGTGCAAGGTTTAACTATAGCAACTTACGTAATAGAGCTTTTCAAGTACGTACAAGAGCAGCCAAGGTTAATTCGGAAATTCCTATTCCTCCTCATCCCACCAATGGAGATGAGGCGAAGTATGCTAACAAAATTGCGACGGATACACGAGGATTACCCCATAACAAGCTGGGCGAAGTGGATTTGAAGGCTTATCAATCTTTTATTAATGCGTTGAACTCCGATGATCCCAATGAGTATGAAAAGATCATCCTGGGTGGCAAACGGAAGTTGGTACAACCGCTCGGTCCATTAGCGGTTAGCTTGAGTGGGCTGAGTCCGAGCCAATTGACAATTCCAGTGCCACCTACCCTTGATAGTGCAGAGCAGGCGGCTGAATTCCTCGAAATTGCTTGGCAACAACTGTTGCAGGATATACCCTTTAGCGAGTTCCGCAATAATACAACTAACCCGCTGATTCTGGCAGCAGTTCAGGATCTGAATCGGTTGTCAGCATTCAAAGGGCCTAAACAGAACGGACGAGTTACACCCGAACTCCTATTTCGAGGCACCGCGATTTACGTTAATGGCTCTGGTGGAACGACTTACTACACGTTACCAGGGGTAGATGTGGGGCCATACGTCTCCCAGTTTTTACTGCGTCCTGTGCCCGCAGGAACACAGAGTTATGTTCAGCTTAACCGTGTTCCCCTAGCTATTCCCGAAAACAGTTTTCAAACCAACTATAACGAGTGGTTGCTGGTGCAAAATGGTGGCGATTCTGGTCGAACGATTAAGTTTGACTCAACCCGTCGCTACTTTATCAACGGGCGCGACCAGTCAGAGATTGCCCACACGCCACCACCCGTCTATGCAAATGCTGCTCTAATTCTACTCGCCAAGCCAGCCATTGATAACCTCCTAGCTGGTGGCGTTGGCTCACCTTACAATCCCGGTAATCCTTATAACAACTCGAAGACCCAAGCGAGTGGTTCTGCGACATTTGGTCCAGGGTATTCACAATCTCTCATCGCTTGGGTTAGTCCACATGCAATCAGAGCGGCTTATTGGCAGAAGTACTATGTTCACCGTCGTCTGCGAGCAGAGGCTTATGGTGGGTTGGTTCACAACAACAAGGTGAATAAAACAAACTATCCGATTCACCCCGATGTTTTTAACTCAGAAGTACTAGACCGCTTCTTTAGTAAAAACAAATCTTATTTGCTACCGCAAGCTTTTCCTGAAGGGGCACCATTCCACTCTTCTTATCCAGGGGGCGCTTCGGTGTCCGCAGGTGCCAGTGTCACGATTTTGAAAGCACTATTTGATGAGAGTTATGTGATTCCGAATCCGGTGGTACCCGATCCCAAAGATCCCACCAAGTTGATTCCCTATCAAGGCCCAGTGCTGACCGTGGGCGGCGAATTGAACAAACTGGCGGCAAATATTGGCTTGGGTCGTGATAGTGCTGGGATTCACTGGCGCACAGATGCAGCAGCGTCGTTGGCCCTTGGCGAAGCGATCGCCATCAGCATTCTCAGAGATGAAAAGCTAACGTTCCGCGAAAAATTTGCAGGTTTCACCTTCACCAAGTTTGATGGTACAAAAATCACAGTTTAAGGCTTTAACTGTTTGGAAAATATAGAGACACGATATTTCGCGTCTCTACATTTACTTAAATCCTATTTAGTTTCAGAGTTCTACAATGTCTGATCTTCGGAGATTTTTCTCTCGATGCCTGCGGCGGGCTGCGCCTACGCGATCTATGTTATTGAGCATAGCAGTAGCGATAGCTTTGCTAACGTCTTCGACGAACGCGTTTTTTATATCTACAACACAAGCACTCAATCCCAAAAATATAGTATCAGCAAAAGAAGCATCGCCGGACATAGAACTAGCTAAGAAATTAGGGAAAGAAATTATTGCTGCTTGTCCCGTTGTCTCTGATACTAAAAATTTAGGTGCCTTCAACTCATGCGCTGACAAACTCACTAAGCTAACAACTCTCCGCGAAACCATGAATGCACCCTTCTTGTGGGGCGCTCAAAGCAAAGTCGGTAATTACAATCTCAAAGATAATCAAACAACTGTATTTGATCCATTGGTTTGGCGTCGCATATACCTAGCCACTTTTATGTTCAAAGGTGAACCAAAAGTTGAACAGGTAAACAATTTAATTGTGATTCACCTTCCCATTCAGTTCCGCAATCAGCTTGATATTGGTGCTTATCCTTATCCTTTTTGGCACTCATCGAAAAAGTGGAATTCTTACCAGCAAAGTACTGAATTACTTCTGTTTCTAGAACAGAAAAAGCTCAAAGGGGCGCTACGTTCAGCTGTGGTTGACTCACAAAGACCAGTAGTAAATCATGTATGGGATGGTAACTGGGTTTGGAATGATGCTCATGGCAAAAAGCAACCTTATGTAACACTATATACCCGTTTGTTTTCTCCATCAAACCCACACGTTGCTAAAGTTGATGCTGCTTATCGTGCATTTGAAGTTAATCTACGTCAACACGCTTGTATTGTTTGCCATAGTCCAGATAACGCAGCGAAGCAGAATCCTTTATTATTGCTGAGTTATCCAAATCAAGCGCTCTCTTTACGACACGAAACGGTGCGCCAAATTAAAGAAAAACGAATGCCGCCTCCGACTGGTATCGTTAACGAGCAAGAACGACAAAAACTGCTTGAACTCGCCCAAACATTTGCCCAAGCAGGCGACCAAGCCCTAGCTTACGAAGGAGAAAAAATAACTTCTTCTCAAGTTCATTCAAACAACTGATGATTGAAAATAATATAAGTTTTAAGAAAAGTTGAATCTTATTGATGAACTACAGGCATTCAATTAAAAGTAACAAAATTGAGAATATTAGGGATGGAAAAATATATTGTTTTCTCACACTAATATTCATTCAGGGAATAGCGATCGCACTCTTATTCATTAATACAACCGCATTGGCAGCCACAGTCAATCCCTGTCCCCAAGGTATGGCGATGATTTCAGGAGGAGCGTTCAAAATGGGGTCTGATAATTCCAGTTTTGTGGAGGAGCGATCGCCTGAAGATGTAACGGTGACTAACTTCTGTATTGATAAATATGAGGTAACAAATGCACAATTTGGTGAATTTGTCAAAGCTACAGGATATGTAACAGTTGCAGAGCGCCCCTTATCTCAAGAACAGTTTCCCGATTTACCCGATGAGCAGCGATTACCGGGTTCTTTAGTGTTTGAGATGGCAAAACCGGGTGTCAAACAAGTTTCCTTTCTAAGTTGGTGGCATTGGACTACTGGCGCGAATTGGCAACATCCCTTTGGGGCAGACAGTGCGTTGGCGCAGCCCGCCGCAGGCATCGCTAGCAAAGCCAACTACCCAGTTGTTCACATAGCTTACGAAGATGCTTTAGCCTATGCCAAATGGTCAGGAAAATCCCTACCCACCGAAGCCCAATGGGAATACGCCGCCCGTGGTGGCTTGGATGGTGCAACCTATGCTTGGGGCAATGAATATTCTGAACATAGAGCTAACACTTGGCAAGGAATTTTTCCCTTTTTCAACACCAAAGCTGATGGTCACTTGGGCATTGCTCCCGTCGGTTCTTTTGCACCCAATGGTTATGGACTCTATGACATGACCGGCAATGTGTGGGAATGGACTAGTGATTTATTTCAAATCGGACGCGATCGCAAATCCGATCAAATTAATCCTATTGCCTTAAATCAAAGCTTTGATGCCAAAAAGCCCGATGAATCAGAGTTACACGTAATCAAGGGGGGATCGTATCTCTGCGCTCCCAATTACTGTAGCCGCTTCCGTCCGGCGGCGCGGGAGTCAGAATCACCCGATACGGGAACTACTCATATCGGGTTTCGGCTAGTTAAAAATTTGCCTTCCAGCACACTATCTATAAATCCAAAATCCAAAATCTAAAATTGTATGACTGATCCTCACAAGAGAGATTCTTTGTATGTATCTCTCAAGTTAACTTCTGGTGCGATCGCATTTTTGACAGCCCTGACGCTAATATTTTCTACTCTGTTACCTCTACCTGCTTGGGCAGACTATGGTGAGAAATTACCATTACCCCAACCATCTTTTAAAGGCAAAATTGGTCTGACTTACAAAGAATCCGAACCAGACTTCCCCAAACCAATTAAGGCTCCAGAAAATGCACCAAACGTCTTGCTGGTGTTACTTGATGATGTAGGTTTTGGACAAACTAGTACCTTTGGCGGTCTGATCGAGACGCCTAATTTAGACCGTCTAGCAGCAAGGGGATTGCGTTATAACCAATTCCACACTACAGCACTCTGCTCTCCTACCAGAGCCGCATTGCTCACGGGACGCAATCACCATTCTGTGAATACAGGTGTGGTTGAGGAGTTAGCCACAGGCTACCCAGGTTATACTGCGATTTTACCTAGAAGTGCGGCAACGATCGCGGAAGTATTGCGAGACTATGGATATAACACGGCGGCTTTTGGCAAATGGCACAATACCCCAGACTATGAAACCAGTGCAGCCGGCCCATTCGATCGCTGGCCGACAGGTTTAGGTTTTGAGTACTTCTATGGATTTCTGGGCGGTGATACCAATCAATGGAGTCCAGCCTTGGTGGAAAATACCCAACATATTCAGAAACCAAATCGCCCTGATTATCACCTTACCCCCGATCTAGCAGACCATGCAATTAAGTGGATTCGTACCCAACAAGCGATCGCTCCAGATAAACCCTTCTTTACCTACTTTGCCACTGGCGCTACCCATGCCCCACACCATGCGCCCAAAGAATGGATCGACAAGTATAAGGGTAAATTCGATCGAGGTTGGGATAAATTACGCGAAGACATCTTTGCTCGTCAGCTAGCCTTGGGTGTAATTCCCGCCGATACTAAGCTGACTCCTCGCCCGGCGGAACTCCCGGCTTGGGATTCCCTCACTCCCACCGAGCAGAAAGTTTATGCGCGTCAGGCGGAAGTATTTGCAGGTTTCCTCAGTCATACCGATGCACAAATTGGTAGAGTCATTGATGCGATCGATCAACTTGGTGAATTGGATAACACCTTAGTCTTTTTCATTGCCGGCGATAATGGTGCGAGTGCTGAAGGCGGCTTAACAGGTAGTGTTAATGAATTAAAAGTCTTTAATGGCGTAGCAGAAAGTCCTCAAGAAGTTCTCGCGGCTTTTGATGATTTAGGTGGGCCAAAAACCTTCAATCATTTTCATGCAGCTTGGGCTTGGGCAGTGGATAGCCCCTTCCAATGGACAAAACAAATTGCTTCTCACTTCGGCGGAACCCGCAATGGTTTAGTTGTGGCTTGGGGCGAACGCATCAAAAATCGTGGTGGACTGCGGAGCCAATTTCATCATGTAATTGATATTGCCCCTACAATTCTGGAAGCTGTGGGGATTGAAGAACCAGAGGTAGTCAACGGTGTAAAACAACAACCCATCGAAGGTACTAGCCTTGTTTATAGCTTTGATGATCCTGCTGTACCATCCCATCACAAAACCCAGTATTTTGAGATGTTTGGCAATCGTGGCATTTACGATCAAGGTTGGGTAGCAGCTGCCCGTCATGGACGCTTACCTTGGGAGCGTGTGTCCAAAACTACCTTCGATCAAGATAATTGGGAACTATACGATATTACCAAAGACTTCAGTGAAGCCAACGATTTAGCCAAGCAGAACCCTGACAAGTTAGCGCAACTACAAAATCTATTTCTGAAGGAAGCAAAGAAATACAAAGTTCTGCCCTTGGACGATCGCTTACTTCAACGGTTTGATGTCAAAATCCGTTCCAACCTAATCACAGGACGCAATAGCTTTACTTATTACACATCTGTTGCAGGCATTCCCGAAGGTAGCGCTCCCAATATTAAGAATCGCTCCTTTAGCATCACTGCCGATGTGGATGCTGCCAAAGATGGTACTGAAGGCGTTTTAGTTACCCAAGGCGGACGTTTTGCGGGTTGGAGTTTCTTCTTGCAAGAAGGTAAACCCACCTTTGCTTACAACTTGTTAAATAGCGATCGCACAATCATTCAATCTTCTCAACCAATTGCGAGCGGCAAATCCCAAATTAAATTTGACTTTACTTATGACGGTGGCGCTCCGGGAGCAGGTGGTACTGGTAAGCTCTCGGTCAACGATCAACAGGTTGCCGAAGGCCGCATTGATAAAACCATAGGCTACCGATTTGGTTTAGATGAAACCTTTGATGTTGGTCAAGATACTGGCACACCTGCGGCAGATACTTACCAAACACCCTTTGCATTCACCGGCAACTTACAGCAAGTCACCCTGGAATTGAAGTAATAGCGACTGGGCATTGGGCATTGGGCATTGGTTATTCTCCTTATCTCCCCCTGCTCCCTGCTCCCTGCTCGCCTGCCCCCTGCCCCCTGCCCCTCCGCAACTCTGCGTAGAAAAAAAATTATGAACGAAATCTTGTCACTAATCGATAAACTCGCACTTTTCACATTTATCGTTTTCACCATGCTGGGTGCAGGGTTAAGTCTCACCGTACAACAGATTTGGGAACCACTCCGCAACCCCCGCTTAGTTATCTCATCGCTACTAACAAATTTTGTGCTAGTGCCGCTTTTTGTATATTTGTTACTGCAAGTAGTACATTTAAGCGAACCACTAAGAGATGGCTTACTGATTATGGCAGTAGCATCAGGGCCTCCAGCACTACCTAAACTTGCCCACATAGTCAAAGGCAATATAGCTTTCTCGGTGGGATTAATGATGTTGCTAATGCTGGGCACAATTTTTTATATGCCGATTGTACTGCCCTTAGTGGTGGAAGGTGTGCAAATTAACTCCTGGGACATTGCTAAACCCTTATTGTTAATGATGGTTAGCCCATTGATCGTTGGTTTATTCATCAAAGCAAAATTGAGTGCGATCGCCCCTACTATCCAGCCAATTTTGTTCAAATTATCTAATGCTGGATTGCTTTTAGGTCTGGTTGTCAGGCTGATAGTTCACACTAACGATATCATTGGCTTATTACAAACAGGTGCAATTTTCGTTTGTGCCGTTTTCATAGTCTTCTCCTTTAGCGTGGGTTATCTTTTGGGCGGCCCTGGTATCGATACCCAACGAGTGCTAGGAGTTGGAACAGCTCAACGTAATTTTGCCGCAGCATTGTTAGTAGCTACAAGTAATTTTGAAGATCCCAGCGTCGTGAGCATCATCATGGTGACGAGTATTTTAATGATGATCGTAGTTCTGATCGCCTGGCCAAAGTTCATAGAGCTAGACCAAGCAATGGGTGTAGAGATAGAGCAGGTAGAGGGTTAAGTTAAAAAGTCAGGAGTTTGACTGAATAGCTAACTCTATCAGAGCTAATTTGTAAACTTAAGTAAAGTGCTTGTCTTGTTAGGACAGGCTTAATAATCGCTTCTAAAGTGGGAAATATATGAAAATCGACTTCGACGGAATGACCAAACCCTTTAAGTGCGAGTACAATTTGTTTGATTAATTAGGAGATATATCATGGGTGAATCCAAACGTAGAAAACAGCAAGATCCCAACTACGGGAAAGTTAAAAATCCTATCAAAAAGCTCATGAAAATTGTTTGCCCATTTTTTGAGGATTACAATAATTTTTCTCATCTCGATGATGATACTATATCGTTGATGATAGCTAAGGAAGGGTACAAAGAAACGGGATTAAAAGGAATAATTTTAAAAGGATATCTAGCCGAACATTTAGTAAAAGATTATCCGCCTGAATATGAAATGATAGAAGGTTTCAAGCAACATGGAAATATTTATGTCACTTCAACATTAGCTTTAAGTTATTTAGAGAATGCTATAAATAAAGAGGAAAATCTCAAAAATTTCGATGCCTATAAACCATTAAATGAATTTATTCGGATTGAAAGCGACTCTAAAGAGTACCAAATAGATTTGATATCAGTATTACAAACTCCTTAGAAAGTAGCTAGTAGTTAACTGTGTTTATATTTAGGGACTTCCAGTTAAAAAATATCCAATCGTAGGGGCACAAGACCTTGCGCCTCTACAAATCTAGAAATAATTTGGGATAATTTAGGACTAGCCCTTTCAAGGTGACTCGTAAAATCTCTGTTTTTCTCTCTGCGCTCTCTGTGCCTCTGCGGTTTAAAAGTAATTTATTTAACCACAGAGACGCAGAGAACACAGAGTTAAGAGATTAAAGAGGAATTTTTTGAGCAAAATTTTTACTCACCTTGAAAGGGCTAGTTCTATAATTTATTTTTTGCAAGTCCCTAATTGCGATCCGTCAAGGGTATGAACAAGGAGAAATTGAGGATATGGCAAATGTTGCATTGATTGTTGGGGCTGGTAGTGGACTCAGTGCCTCACTAGCCCGTTTATTGGCAAAAGAAGGCTTTACTATTGCTTTAGCAGCGCGACAAATTGATAAGCTCAAAGCATTGTCTGATGAAATTGGAGCCGTCACTTTTACTGCTGATGCTTCTCAACTAGATGAAGTTGAACAACTATTTACAGATGTCGAACAAAAACTAGGAGTACCAACATTGGTTGTGTATAATCCTAGCTGGCGCGTTCGGGGTTCATTTGTGGAACTTGACCCAGCCGATGTTGCCAAAACACTAGAAATTACTGCGTATGGTGGCTTTTTAGTAGCACAAGCGGCGGCAAAACGTCAGTTAGCTGTGGGTGGAGGAGCGATCTTTTTTACAGGTGCTTCCGCCAGTGTTAAGGGTTATCCTCAGTCTGCACCGTTTGCAATGGGTAAATTTGCTTTACGGGGTTTGGCTCAAAGCATTGCCCGTGAATTGGCTCCTCAGAATATCCATGTGGCGCATTTTGTGATTGATGGAGGAATTCGTTCTGCTACCCGGATAGAAACAGACGATCGCCCAGATAGTTTACTCGATCCAGATGCGATCGCTCAAACTTATCTCAGCATTCTCCGCCAACCTCGCAATGCTTGGACTTGGGAAGTGGAATTGCGACCTTGGGTAGAAAAATTTTGATTTTCACTCTGCTCTAGATATACATAGCAAAGTAATCATTGTAGATTTCTGTATTAGTCATGACTGTGAGTTCTATTTGTTTTTGTTCTTCATCTGTTGCCGAACTCGTAGCCGGGTCTAAGCTTTCTTGAGGAATAAAATCACCACAGTATTCATTCGCAGGTACTGTTGCATTCATCTTCTGGGGATAACTCAATTTGAGATTATTCATGATGGTAATGAATTGGCTGCGGCTGCGATAGCAAAGCTCTCCGTAGGAATCGCTAAATCTGGGATTAAGCCGCTTTTCTTCGCCAATGGTGGAAACTGTGCGTCCTTTATAGTCATGGGCAGGATATACCCAAGTATCATCTGGCAAGGTGAATAAGCGTTGTGTCACCACATCGTATAAAGTTCCAGGATCGCCCCCCTGAAAATCTGTGCGTCCACAACCACGAATAAATAAGGCATCACCAGTTAACAGATGGGTTTTGTTCACCAAATATGCTATGTGACTGGCGCTGTGTCCTGGTGTGAAAATTGTTTCGATGATTACCGATCCTACCTCTAGGATTTCACCACCGACAAGGGAGCGATCGGCTTTTGTCACAGCAGTATTCTGGGGAACAATCACTTGACAGCCTGTTTGTTGCCTAAGTTTGCCTGCCCCTGTAATGTGATCGGCATGGAGGTGAGTTTCTAGACAGTAGCGTAGCTTTAATCCCAGTTCATTCAAAGATTCCAAATCGCGGTCAACTTGCTCTAATACAGGATCGACTAGAACAGCATCTCCTGTCTGGCGATCGCCAATTAAATAAGTATAACTACTAGTTGCAGGGTCAAAAAATTGCCGAAATAGGAAAGTTGACTGCGGTATCTCTGCACTGCGCTCACTTAACAAAGGCATCGTCGGAATAGTCCGCACACGCACTGGTAGCGACTGCAACAACGCTTTAGATAATTCTTGCGCCTGTCCCCGTAATTCTGGTACAGCGATAGTTTCCCACAAGTCACCCTTGCGGGGAGTTCCCAAGGTATAAAGCAGCGTCGAAACGTTACCGTCTACTGCATATAAAGCACCGTGGGTATCTGTATCTAATCCTAAACCGATGGCATTGGGGCGAATTAATTTCTGCGATCGCAAATTAGTAATCAGAGGATGAGGCGATCGGCGGTAATCTGCTGCTACGCCTGTACAATTAACTACACGGCTGACGTGCAAGATATGATTAGTTTGGGTTTTGCGCTGGCAGACGGTAACAGCTACACCGTCCGCCAAAGCTTGATACTCCTGAATCCGTCCGGCAGAGATGGTGAGTTGACCAGAATCGAGCATTTCAGTTACAACATCCGCCACCCTTGGGGCAATGCGGTGACGATGCACATCCCAATAGGGTGTTAGATGACGCAAAAAACGTTGCTGTTCTTCAGTCGGTAGTTTTTGCCAGATTTTGTGATTTATGGGACGCAGAGAATCAATTACTGCCCGCCAGTCGTAGCCTTGGGCAGCCGCAATTTCCACCTCGGTACGTAGCCGACGTAACCAGTCGCGTACACTTTTCGGTGAATTTTCTGGCGTCAAGAAGCAGGGATAAGGTTGAGCCGCTTGATGTTTTAAGGGAAATAATCCTCGTCGGGACACAGCATAAATTTTACCTCTATGCTGGCGATCGCTCAGAGATAAAACCATATCCACCATCGTCAGTCCCGTACCAATTAGCAACACAGGTGCATCAGCATCAAGGTCTGCTAGGGCATCGGCTGACCAAGCATTCCGTAGATAATCATCATTACTATTGGGGTTTTGAATAGCAGGGGGTGCAGAAGGTGAGTTCCCCAATGCCAACACAACTCTGTCTGCGGCAAAACAGCGACCACTACGCAGAGAAATCATTGCGCCTTTTTCTTCAGGCTGTACGCCTACAACTTCATCGGTCAAGCGTTCTAGTCGCACATCACTAGGTGCTGTGGCTTCTGCTTCTGCTAAAACCGATTGAATGTATAAACCATAGACCTTACGAGGTATGAAGGTACTGGCATTGACTTCTTCCGGCAAAAATGCTGTTAACTCATCGCGGTTGTGCTGAAGCCAACGTAACAAATGCCCTGAATCGTGGGCAAATGAACTCATGTTACCTGCCGATACATTCAGCAAATGACAGTTGGTATCTGTGCTGTAGGCAATTCCCTTGCCAATTTGATCGCTACGCTCAATCAGCTTAATGGTGAGGGGTTGACTAGCAGTTTTCAATAGGTGGGTAGCGACTAGAGAACCACTAAAACCTCCGCCAACAATAGCGATCGTGGTTGGAGTGTGGGCAGTTAAAAAACTAGGGTTCATGGCGGTCTTAGTTAGAATCAATAGTTACACTGATTTCATCGAGTCTCTTTACTGGGACTCAATGCTTTTCCAACCCAGATGTAAGAATTAAGATTTGATTTTTTATTAATTCTTATAATACCTGTTTTCAGGCATTAAATGCATCTAATCGATAAATTAACCGTAGTTTTTGGTTATACAGTAATCATCAAGGGCGATCGTTCAAACTTGGCGTATGGGTGTATCTCCTGAAGAAATTCCCCAAGGTTTACCTCATCTAACCCTGGCACAAGTGTTTGATGCATTGAGTTATTACAGCGATCATCAAGATGAAATTAATGCTTATATTGAACGTAACCGAATCCCTGATGAATTGATTGATCCGTTAGTGCGAGATTTATGAGTAACTTGTTCATTCGCTTATCGCAATCTTTTTCTCAGCCACCAAACCACAAAACCAACAATTATTCCAACCATCAGGCTGGCACTGAAAGGATATTCGCACAATAAGTGAACGTTACCTTTTATAAATTTATCTTGACACTCTTTTGCAGGGTCTTTTAGCAGAGATACGGTTGCTATCCCAGCACCAGCAACAGCTACAAGCTCTTGAAAGTTACGCTCTCGTTCAGATTTTTCAACTTCTATGCGGCTGCGAGTAGCGTTAATTGTATCTTCTAAAAGTTGCAAGCCAAGCTGCATATTTTCGATATCTTTGGTAATTTGTGGTAAATATTTTTTATTGGCTAGTTCGCTAAATTTTTCTAAAAAAACTAACTGATTATTTCCGCCTGTTTTTTCTTTAATCAAAGCCAAGCGTGTTTGATAATTGGATAAATTAATTTCAATAATTTGTTTTTGGAAAGAGAGGTTTAGTAAGTCGATTGTGTATTGCTGAAGAATGTTATCAACGTTATTTAAAATTTTGCGAGAAGTGACAAGGTTTTGCCTTTCTTGTAAATAGTTAATTTGGTTGGTGATTTTTCTATTTTCTTCTATTTTTTTATAATGATTTAGCAGAGATTCTTTGACTAAACGACTTTGCCAATAAGCCCACGAAATCTTACTGCGATAACAAAATAAACCCATCCAATCTTTATAAAATTCTGCCGATTGTTCTGCACTTTCTCGATTATTATAAATAGTAATAATCACATGATGCTCATTACTATTTAGAGGAGTTTTTACGTTTATTAAGCTCTGATTTATATATTGCGATCGCCCTACTTCAAAAACTTTCCCATCTAAAAAAGTGCCTTTGTCTGGTTGCCAAGAAGTATTTTTAAATAAAGCATAATAGCAATCTTTGGCAATATCTTCATGGTTATGAGATGAGTTTTCTGGTAGCCAACCAGAAAGCAGCCAGGTTTTTCCAATTATTGCCAGTTCTTTATTTACTTTTTTTTCTATTTCAGTTTTTAAGATTGCAAAAGACTTAGCTGGTTGAGTTTCGGTTTGATTATTAACAGAACAATCAATTTTTAACCCATAGGTGTCATTTAATCTAACAGGATAATAGTATTCTTCTAAACTTTTATTATTAGAAATAAAGTTAATTTGAGGAGGATTGGTAATCTCTAAATACTCGGTTTCAATATCAGGATCGTAGAATTGAGTATCGGAGGGAAATTGCTCTAAAAAAGCTGCTTGGTTTTTTTGTGTTTCTGCGTCAGTTGTGTTTAAAGTAGTTTTTAAAGCATATAGAAACAAATCAAATCGAGTGTAAGATAGATTAAATCGCTCATCACAATGGCAAAACTAATTTGATTGATTGGATTGAGATAAAAATTGTTTCCATTTTTCTAAAAATTTGACTTGTTTCACTGTTTCTTCTGGTTGAGAAGAACTACCAACAATGACTACAACATTATTGATTTGGCTTTCGTAACCTGTAGCTTCATATTTGGGTTTAAAGCCTCTAGTTATTGTGAACTTTTCAAAAGTATTGAGCCTACTAATTTCTGCTTCAGTCGGAAGTAAATCATCAGGAATTTCTTCTAGATTATCTAATTGAGATTTATACAATTGATAAGACTGATTTAACTCAGGATTAGGGGTAATTATTTCTAATAAAAGTCCTTTAATATAATCTTCCCAAGCTTTGGGTTGGGTGTCTAATTGCTTGGCAACTTCTTTTAAATTCTGTTTTTCTTGTTCTCCAAGGGCGGTTTTTAAGTCTTGAAACGCCAAGAGAAAAGCAATGATAGTATTGTCAGCCTTTGTATTCATAGGTTTTTGTACCAAACTCACTACGAATAGTATAAACGTAATTTCAGTGAGATAATTACAGCATATATTTGATGTTCAGTTTTGATTTTCTATGTCTAAAAAGAATAATTTATTAAAATTAATGTTCTTTATTATACCTTTGGTTTGGGTAAATTAATCTAGTTTATTACACTGGATTTTAGTAATTTTTCATACAACATAAACGAATGCTGTGGACAGATTTTGCCTACAGTTTAACCAAAAAGTTATCAGAGTCAGTCAGGTAATAAAAATGGCATCGGAATGGGCGGCTATTGTTATTGGAATTAATTATTACCCAGAGTTCACCACTCTAAAGCCGCTAACAGCAGCAGCAGAGGATGCAGAGAAAATTGCCCAACTATTAGAACTATACGGTTATAGACCTTTTCGCGCTCAGTGTTTACCTAGAACTTTAAACCCGAAGGGAGAAAGTAAAATTGACCGCCAAGGAGCGGTAAAGGTGCAAGAATTGAGAGAAGCGATCGCTAATCTTTTCAATCCTCCCGATCCTAACCCCACGCCAGAAACAGCGTTATTCTTTTTTTCAGGACATGGGTGGTGCAAAACTGTAGCGGGCAAAGAAGAAGTATTTCTAGCTACCAGTGATGTTTTACCTGAAGCAGAAATCTATGGTATACCTTTAAGTTGGTTGGGTGAGCAGTTGCAAAGAAGTCAGGCTAAACGAGTTGTTGTTTGGCTAGATTGCTGCTATAGCGGTGAATTGTTAAAATTTATTCCCGCAGATAAAGACTACTGTTTAATTACTGCAACCCGTTCTTACGAAACTGGAGTGGAAATTCCCCACGCGCAGGGGTTGTTGACACAGGCTTTACTTGCAGGATTGAACCCGGAAAATGACGCAGATGGGATCATTAATAGCCACAAATTGGCAGATTTCATTATCAGCCGAATGCCGAATACAGTCCAGCGTCCGTTAATTGCCAATTCCCCACGAGCAATTTTGCTGACAACTAAGTTTTCGCAAAAAAGCTTTCAGGATAAGTGTCCTTATCGTTCTCTGTCGTATTTTAGCGAGACAAAGGAAGATGCTGAGGTTTTTTATGGGCGGAGTGCGTTAACTGGGCAGTTGATTCAACAGGTAAGAGATAAGCATCGTCTCATTGCTGTATTGGGCGGTTCCGGTAGTGGGAAATCATCTTTGTTACGGGCTGGGTTATTCTACCAACTTAAGTTAGGACAAGAAATTCCAGGGAGCGATCGCTGGACTTATATTACACCGTTTACGCCTAAAGAATCTCCTGTTAACAGTTTACAGGAGGCTTTTGCAGTTTCCTTGCCAAGCTACGGTGTACAGACAAGTCAAATTACCCCCCTTAATCCCCCCTTGCAAAGGTGGGAGACTGGAAAATCTAACTCCCTCCCCTTTGCAAGGGGAGGGTTGGGGAGGGGTAATTTTACCCATATCATCGGCGAGGAGTTAAAAGCATTAAACACACCAGTCATCTTGATTATCGACCAGTTTGAAGAATGCTTTACTATGTGCGATGACAGCCAGCGCCAAGAATTCTTTGACTGTTTGCGGGAATTAATTGACTGTACAGATAACCTCTATATTTTCATTGGGATGCGATCGGATTTTCGGGGGAGATGGCGAGAATATCCCGAATTTGCCAGCAGAATCAATAAACCTTACATCAACATCGAACACTTAAGCCGTGAGGAAATTCAAGAAGCGATTACTAAACCGGCTGATTGGGTAGGATTAGGCATAGAGGGAAGGTTAAAACAGCAACTAATTAATGATGTTGAAGATTACCCCGGAAGTTTGCCCTTGCTGCAATATACGTTGACAGAATTGTGGCGTGAGTCGAGAAATCAAGGCGATGAGGTTCTCAGCCTGAAAACTTATCAGGATTTAGGCGGGGTGGAAGGAACGCTACAAAAACGCGCTGATGCAGTTTATGAAAGTCTTTCAGCAACAGAAAAAACTGTGGCGCGGCGGATTTTTCTGGAATTGACGCAAATGGGAGAAACCACAGATGTACGGCGGCGCGTGCGTTTGGGCGAGTTGGTTAATTCTCATCATTCTTTGGAACTTTTGCAACAGGTGAGTGAGAAGTTAGCGGATAAAGATGCACGATTAATTACGAAGAGAGATGAGCCGGATTCCCAGGATGTAATTTTAGATGTTGTCCACGAAGCCTTAATCCGTCACTGGCAAATGTTGCGGGAGTGGAAAGAGGAATATAAGTTGGGAATAGCCATTGAGCGACAGATTGAAGCGGAAGCCCAAGAATGGGAGAGGAATGAGAAAAAACCAGGGTTTCTCAGACAAGATGACAGGTTAGCAGTAGCAGAAGCATATTTAGCTAGATTTGGTGATTGGCAAATGCTGAATGGCGTAGCCGAGGAGTACATTCGGGAGAGCCAAGAACTGCAAAATTGCCTGGTTCGAGAAGAAAAGGAACGCCAACAAGAAAAGTTAGCAGCAGCACGGCGGCAAAACCGAGTTGTTACATTGTTTAGTATGGGGTTAGCTGGAGTAGCTATCTTTGCAGGTTATCAATGGTGGAACGCCCAGAATAAAGCCAAGGAAGCAGCAGAACAAAGTGCCATTGCTCTGGCACAAACTTCTGAAACTTCCCTAGTTTCTAACAAGCAACTTGAGGCTGCGGTTGCAGCTATACAGTCAGGTAGACAACTTTCAGGTAGACCACTTAAGGATGCCAATCTAGAACAAACAGCTAACCAGCAAGCTGTAGTGTCACTCAAGCGAGCAAGTTACAATCTGCAAGAACGAAACCGCTTGGAAGGGCACCGCGATGAGGTCTGGGGCGTAGCATTTAGCCCCGATGGCAAGACCATCGCTTCTGGTAGTTATGACACGAGCGTCAAACTCTGGAATGCAGCTACAGGTAAGGAAATCACCACCTTCAAGGGGCATAGCGATGAGGTCAATAGCGTAGCATTTAGCCCCGATGGCAAGACGATCGCTTCTGCAAGTTCTGACAACACCGTCAAACTCTGGGATGCAGCTAAAGGTAAACCCATCTCCACCCTCAAGGGGCATAGCGATGGGGTTGGGGGCGTAGCATTTAGCCCCGATGGCAAGACCATCGCTTCTGGTAGTTATGACACGAGCGTCAAACTCTGGAATGCAGCTACAGGTAAGGAAATCACCACCTTCAAGGGGCATAGCGATGAGGTCAATAGCGTAGCATTTAGCCCCGATGGCAAGACGATCGCTTCTGCAAGTTCTGACAACACCGTCAAACTCTGGGATGTGGCTACAGGTAAACTCATCTCCACCCTCAACGGGCATAGCTCTGAAGTTAGGGGCGTAGCATTTAGCCCCGATGGCAAGACCATCGCTTCTGCTAGTTTAGACGTGAGCGTCAAACTCTGGGATGCGGCTACAGGTAAAGAAATCACCACCCTCAACGGGCATAGCAATTGGGTCTGGGGTGTAGCATTTAGCCCCGATGGCCAGACCATTGCTTCTGCAAGTTCTGACAACAGCGTCAAACTCTGGGCATACCTAAATAACCTAGATGATTTAATCGTTTACAGTTGCGCTAGGCTACGTGTTTATTTACAATCAAATCCCAATGTGAGCGATCGCGATCGCTCACATTGGGATGGCATTAATACCAAAAGCAATTAGCTTTGCAGCCAGAAATCAATTACTGCTAATGTGTAATTTTACTTAAAAAATTAAAATATTTTAAGTAAGATGAACTCATAAGTGAATTACAACAATTGCTGCAATCATTTAAACCTTTCTTATACATGAAGAAGCAATTGTTGCAAAGTATTAAACATTTGCAGGAACTGCTTATACATTTCTTGGAAATACTTAAGCCTTTCTTATACATGATCAAGCAATTGTTGCAAACGCTTCAATTTTGGCAACTAGCCTTGAAGATTAATGGAGTTACAAGTGCTGAGTTGCAAGTGAGATTGTTCACTCAGCACTATTGAATCTATTGAGGTTTGTAAATAATTTGTATCTCTGCAAGGAATATTCCTTTAGACTGAGTTTCAACTGAAAAAATGTAGGAATAAACACAAATGCATTCGTTAAATATATTTTGTCACGAATCTGTAGTTGCTGTTTCCTTTGTCGCTTGCATTATTGGGCTGTTGTTACTGTGGAATGGTAAGCAGCAAACAAATGAGATGGAAGAAACAGAGAAAATTCTATTTAGAATGAGCTTTAGTTACTGGCTAGTTTACTGTGTAGCTTTTGGCATCGAAAAAATAGTTTTACCCGGCTGGGAATCTGTAGTCATGACTTTGAAAATAACTACAGCTCTGTCATATTTCTTAACTTTTTCTTGTATCGTTAGTCTACCGCTACACAAATTTGCAGTACATCGGGTTGAGGAATAGTTATTGGGGATTGGGCATGGGGCATTGGGCATGGGGCATTGGGCATGGGGCATTGGGCATTGGGTAAAAAAGTGAGATTCCCAACTCAGCACTCAGCAATCAACACTCAGCATCTCATGGCGATCGCTAATGCAGCTTCTAGTTGATCCTGGGGTAAAGTCGTTAAAATAAAGACCTCTTGTACCGTTTTTCCCTGCCGTGCAATGACTTTATAGCCGCCCCGAATGGGTACTGAGACGCGTAGTTGCATTTTTGGACAATGACCCTTCGATCGCCCAATCACTCCCGGCGTCACAGTTTGGATACCATCCTGCTGACAAAGACGTTCTAAAATGGGGATAAGACCAGAAAGGTGTGTTGAGTGATTCCAAACCAGTCTGGCAGCTTTTTGTGAAGCCGTGCGGAGGGGATCTACGGAGGGTTTGCCCATAATAATTAAGGTTAAGCTGCTTCTAGTGGTGCCATTGTCAAACCTGCTCGGCGCAGCTGCTGGTGATAGAGTTCCGCAGGTTCTTGGGGCCCGACCCAGACGATCGCTTGACCTTCATAGTGTACCTGATTAGTCAAATCCCACGCGCGATCGCCGCTCATTCCCGGAATATATTTCATTAAACATTCACACACGTGTTGGAATGTATTAAAGTCATCGTTTAATACAATCACTTTGTAATTCGGATAAGTCTTACGGATAACTTGATTAGACCGTTCAGGAGCTATAGTTGGTGCTGTGGACATCCCGTAAACATCTGCTGAAAGTGTCATAACCATAAACCAATTGGTCAAGATAATTTTACAAAACTACACTACTACACTATAAGTAACTTAGTTTAGTTGTCATTTGTCCTTTGTCATTTGTCCTTTGTCATTTGTCCTTTGTCCTTTGTCCTTTGTCATTTGTCCTTTGTCATTTGTCCTTTGTCATTTGTTCTTAACCAATGACCAATACAACTCTTGGAGAGGCTGCGCCAATGACTTCCTTCCCTACGGGACGCTACGCAAACGACTGCGCTCAGGGCAAGTAACAAATGACCAATGACAAATGACAAATGACAAATTATTTCCAATTATCCCAGTTTTCGTTAAAAATAGATGTATCTGGGAAGGCGGTAGGGTTGCCATTTTGTTGCAAAAGCCGTTTGAGTGCTTCTAGTTGTGGCTCTTGTTTAGGTAAATCATCAACTAGTTGGTAAGGTGCGATCGCATTTTTGAGTGCAAAATTAGCAACAGTGCCCGCAGCTGCGCCAGCTGACCATTCAAAGGAGTGTACCCGATAGGCAGCAGCGGCAATATGACTAGTCGCAATACTTTTGCCACCTACGAGCAAATTATCAATTTTCTGAGGAATCATTGCTCTCAAAGCAATTTGGAAGGGATAAGCTTGACCCGCACCGCGTCTTTCGCCTGGACGTTCTGTGTTACCAGGGGCTTCTGGGGGACTATTGACCATGCAAGGATGGAAATCTATGGCGTAGTGACCAATACCCACTGCATCGGGGAAAACGGTAGAACGAGTCCGTCGCATTGCTTTGTCTGGTGGAACTTTACCGTCAATTACTGATATTGCTTCTAAACCTGCAACTGCTGCTCGTAGCCGACGATACATATCTGCTGGCAGAGTCTTGGAGTAATACTCGTCATTATAATCTCGGCGGGAAATATCAATTTCCCAAATACCAAAACCTCCGGTTTGTCCCCAACTGGGGCGGCCAATAATCCGCCGCCCTTCTCGCATATAGGGATATTTTGATAAACCATGCATTGTCCCCATTGGTGAATTTAAACCAGAAACAAAGCGGTTATTAGTTTGCTGCTGCTTGACACCATCCCCTAGTTGAGAATCCGTAGTCCCAGCTACCAGCCAGTAATAGAAAGATAAGGCATTTTCCTCAGCCTTGCGGAGGGCTTCTGTCCGCAGTCCTCCCATCCAACCCCCTGGTTCTAACTGTCCAGTACCTTGTAACTGTTGACGAGTGTAAATTAGGTTATCCTGGGCTGTTCCGGGGCGGTAGTCGTTACCCCAAGTCCAGTTTTGCATGGAGATATCGCCTGGTGCAGCCGCAGTAAAACTTACACCGCCAAATTTTGCTGGTTTCCCTTTGTTTGGACTCCAAATGCGACGATAGCTAAAAACTAAATCAAAGTTAGCTAGTCGCTTCAATTCATAGCTGAAATATGGCGCGTATTGTGGATAAAATGCAGGCATTGTCTGCGGTTGCGGTTCCTTAGTGGCCTCCATTGCAAAGGTGTAGGTAAAGCCTTGGGGGCAATAGGGGTCATTATTAGCGCTAGAAGCAGAAGGTTCTAGGTAAGAACGGGCATCAATGCCTAATCGGTAAGGGACATCAGCAAGGGCGATAATTTCTCCAGTTTCGCTAGCGTCTACGACATACCATTTAGGAGCATCCTCTTTCACTACCTTGGGGATAAAACGAACAATAGTTTTAGTAAACCGAGATGAGTTTTCGTAGCGATAAGCATCTTCAATACTTTGAGATAACGTAAAAGTATTAAGAGGTGGTGCGCCTTTTGGTGGTTGATGTTGAATTGCGATGGCACTATTAATTATTTTGCCATCAGCAGCGATTTCCAAATCCTTAATTACCGTGTTGGGAAACCATTGCAACTTCCCTTTGCCCTGCTTTTCGGCATCTTTAAGCATCTGGGTCAAAATTGTGTGAGCATCGTGGGGAAGAAAACACGATTCACTTACCCAGCATTCACCGGGGTTAAGCTTACCATATTTCCGCCCAATGCGGTTTCGCAATTCTAGGTAGCCGCGAGAATAGAATTTCAAAGCTCGTTGAGTTGGGCGTTCATCTAATGCAGATGTCCCTTGAGCAGAAATTTGTCCTCCCAGCCAGTCAGTAATTTCTGTGAGACAAACTGTTCGCCCTGCTAGCAAGCCCTCGTAAGCTGTGGCTACTCCAGAAAGTCCACCACCCACAACTAAAATCTCGCAATTTACACTTTTGTCTGGGGTTCTCGGTGGTGCAGCGTTCGCCCGATCAAATGCGACTAAGCTAGAGATTAAATTAAGACCGATTAACGATGTTAAGCTAAAAGCTACTTTGTGTCTATGCTTCATAGTAAAAAAAAACCGCTCCAAATCCTGTGTCACCTTGTAGACGTTAGCATTTAGGAAATGTCTAACTCAAGTAATTTTTCAGGAGACAGAGGGGAAACCTACGGGCCATAGCGTATAGCCTAGATTGAAGCTTTTGATGGGAATCGCATACTCGATTAGGTGAAAGTCTTAAGATAATTAAGTGTGAGTAACTTGTTGAATTCCTCATTTGAGCCAAATCTTGAATATGAGCAGCATTCAGCTATTCAATTCTCAGAGTCTCGTTTAGTTTAAGCAGCCATTGATAACATGGCTCATCAATTGGAGCAATGTCCCTACGTCGCTGTGCTAAAGATTCTGTATAAGCTATGAGCCAAGTAGAAGCAAGTTCTTGCTCGGTTGCAGCCTCATCCGCCAATGTCCGAGCAAACTGTAGCTCTACCCATTCTTTAAAAGTAACTATTTCAAGGGATATCCCAAATATTTCTTCAATTTCATTACATCTAGGTATCAGTTCATCAATTCGTTCAGTTTCAAGACTTGTAACGAAACCAGCTTTTCTAACGCTGGGATGTACTTCGAGTTTTTCTGATAATTCCTCAATTTCATCTCGCAAGTATGACTTACCATACTTGGCATCCCAAGCTTCCACAATTTGCCTATCCTCTAAAAGTTCAATATCACCAACATTGCCATGCTTTTTATTGGCTGAACGCATTTGTGAAAGTGGTTTTAGCAAACTGCCGTGAAAAATTTGGTGTTCTTGCATAGCCTGCATTAAGCTATGCATGGCTATCTCCATTAAACGAGCTGCATAATCAGATTGATTAATGTGACGCAGTATGACACTTAATGAAATGCCTTTATCAACAACTGTTGCTCCGAGAAATAAGGTCAGATTCTCAATAGTTTGTAAAGCTAATCTTCTAAAGTTATCTGCTTGATTGAGTAGTTGCGAAAGAAGATAGCGCAGTGCGACTTCAGAAACTACTTCGTCTTTCTCAATTACCTCAACAAGACTTACCCACTCAGAACGTGCGCCTCTCATGTTGGCTTTATATACAAATGAATACGGGTAATTTTCTGCTAAACTGCGTGTCATCATGAAACCATCCGCATTCAATCTTAGAAGTTCATATTTTCGTAACACAGGTGTAATGTATTGCTTATCAAGAGAACGCATAGAGATACCATCACACCAAGAAAAGTCTCTTATAGCCGTACTCCCTTTGTGTAGCCTAATACTCTGCTCTGGCTCAATTGCCTTAACGCACAACTGTAGAATTGATAAACCCACTAATGCTCTACCAACTTCGCTAGTCACTGACTGTACAAGTCTATCTAAAAGATGTTTATGTGGTTGGTTCAAGGTCAAGAAATCAAGATTCGATGAATAATCTCTACAAAATAAAATTTGTCTTTCCAAGTAACCTGTAGATAGTTCTACTGCTATTTTCTTGTACCGTATCTTTGCAGCTTGACTCATTCCTCCTTCTTGAAAGTATTGGATTGTTCCATCAGGTAAAACCAACTCACTTCTGTTTGTATAGACTCTCAGGTGTATCTCATTCATGATCTGTTTATAGACTTTTGCGAAGTTGCACGCTTTTAGGGTTTAATGTAGGAAAGGCGTAAGGAATCAAATACTCATTTTTAGGAATTTGTGGATTTGTGTTGTGATTTCTAACTTCGTAGCCCATAGATCGCATAGACTGAAGATAGGAGAAGACATCCTCTGCTTTTACACCCCATCGGTCTGCAAGCTCTGTAGCTGAAAGTTGAGTAGCAGTACCAATACACCTCGTCACACATTGGATTACACGCCAAAGTGGTTTAACTTTCAACTGAGGATGAAAAGTTATTATTCCACTAATTCGGGCATTATATTGATAATATCCAGATAACTGAACTAAATCCGCTTTTCCTGTAGCTTCAGTTAACTTTTCTTCAAAAGCTTTCCAAAGAGATGTATATAACTGTGTATCAAGAGTTTTAGCACAAAGTTTAACTGAACACGTTCCCAGAACCCATTCATCATGACCGCAAGACGGATTAATATCTATCACGAATTGATCTTCTTCTTCGCATTTATCATTAATACCTGCTGTGAACAGCCAGCATGAATCATTCAAATCGTAGGATATATAAATTTTTACACCTTCATAAGTTTCTTCTGTTGTCCAAGAAAAATCAGCAGATAAAAATCTGATCATTTGTCCTTTGTCTTCATATTTAAAACGAGGGATAGATAAAATTTTTCCTGTTTTATGCAAATCTATAATTGCAGATTTAGCCTTTTGAGAATAAATTTCGGTTAACTTTCTTTTACGCTGGCGAAAGCCTAGTTTTTTATTTTCAGGTAAGTAAGTTATAGGTAAAGGTAATTTAAATTTAATTACTTGTTCTAGAATACTAAGAGCCAATATCCGGCCAAGTTGAGGAGGCACTGAATTTCCAATTTGTTCAATAGAAACTTGCCTATTTCCAATAAGTTCATATTCATCAGGAATAGTCTGTAATCTCTTTAGCTCTGCAATAGAAAACTTACGATTTTCCCAACTGAAAGGCCCCGTGTATTGTCCTCCTTTTGCTTTAATTGTTCGTACTGGATTTTTTGGATCTGCTTTGTACAGAAAATCTGAGAACTTTGATCTCCAGCTAAATATTGGGTTAGGATAACCCATCTCTTTTGTATAAAAACTATAGTTGAGTCCAGGTGGAATATGTTCGAGTAGATGTCCAAAACGTCCGCCTATACCTGTTTCCATTTCTGAAATATCAGCGCCTTCTACAGCTTCTCTTGCTGAATAATAAGAATTTTGATTCAGAGAATCTGGGCCATGAGTAGGATAGGGAAATAAATATTCGCCTTCTTTTAATCCAACAATAAATAAACGTTCTCGATGTTGCGGTACTCCATAATCAGCGGCATCAAGAATCCGAAAATAAATATTATAGCCAACTTCTCTAAAAGCTTTTTGAATTTCTTGCCAAGCTTTTCCTCCATTGGCACCAGTTATTCCATATACATTTTCAAATAAGAATCCTTTCGGCTTAAGTATATTGAGAATACGAACATATTCTTGAAATAGTGTACCTCTAGCATCAGTTGTTCCAGAGACTCCAGCAGCTCTACGTCCGGCAGCAGAAAAAGTTTGACAAGGGGGGCCGCCAATAATAAAGTCTATTGTCAAATGAGATTCAGGTAAATAATCTTTAATATCAATGCAGACAGCTTCAGACCCTTCTAGCCATTTCTCTGGTAAAGAATTCCTTTGTAAAGTCTGAACATATTTAGCTTCAAGCTCTACCATTTGAATGATTTCAAAGCCAGCATCATGAAATGCAATGTCTAATCCACCACCACCAGAAAATAAGCTGAGTGTTTTAATGGGAGTAAGCCCCTGTTGCATCAGCCATTGGCGGAGAGATTTACCAAAATTGTCAGTCCATGCTGGTTCTTGGCTGACTCTAAGAATGGCTAAAATATCTTGAAACCAAGTTGTATTAATTGGCTCGGAGCTAGACAAATCGAAAGAAAGAGACAACTGTCGCATTATGTGACCTAAATATAACGCTTGTCGGTTGTGTAAAATACACTTTGGTAAAGGAAATGGACTAGGGGATTAAGGATTAGAGTAGTGTATTCTATCCCTCTGAAAACCGCTATCTATATATAATAAAATCCCCCCTTCCTACACTCCCTAAAAAGAGAGAATCGGGTTAGAGGGGATAACTCAGCGTAATATTAGCTTTCGGAAGTTTCCTGAGAGAACTTCTTATGAATAGTTCTTGGGGATTCCCCATCAGCAGCTACCGTGATGAGATAGTCCATTAAACCATCTGAAAAGGGAAGACGTAGGTGGAAAGTACCATCGGGTTTAATTTTGATAGCATGTCCACCAATGTTTACGTTTGTATTTGGTTGAGTTGCTCCGTGAATAATTAACTCAGCATCAGCCACAAACCAGAAATCTCCGTAGGGACGACTGAATACCCGAACATTAGCAGAACGGGCTACAAGTAACCAACGATCGCCATCAGCAATATAGCCAATTTCAACCATGTAATCGCGATCGCTTACGGGAATTGCCACAAAGCGATCGCGTGCTACTTCTTCAGATTCATACTGCTGGATAAGTTGGGGACTTTGATAACTCAAGTCAATGCCGGTAACATCATAAAGCCGCACTACTAATTGGGAACCGCCCTGTTGATGCAGTGCTTCAGATTGAGCTTTGGAAATGTACCAAGAGACATAAGCCCATTTGGGAGTGCGGGGTGTGAGGACAATACTGCTCTCTTCTGGGGCAGTTTCTTCTTCTACATCTGCCAAGCCAATAGCGGTTTCGCTTACTGATGCTACATTTTCAACGACGGGATCTTTTGTCGTCGAATCTGTAGGCACTGGACTAAAGACACGAACGATCGCAGAACGGGCAATGAATAACCAGTGTAGTTTACCGCCGTAGGCATCGCCATCAGCGACATAGCCAATTTCAGCTATGTAGTCGCGATCGCTGATGGGAATTTCCACAAAGCGATCGTGTGCTGTCTCTTCACATTCATACTGCTGGACAAACTGAGGATTTTGATAACTCAAATCTATTCCAGTCACATCATACAGCCGCACTACCAATTGAGAGCCGCCCTGTTGTTGCAGTGCTGTTTTCTTAGCTTCGGAAATCTCCCAAGAGACTTCAGCCCATTGGAAAGTGCGGGGTGTGAGGACAATACTGCTCTCATCTTGGACATCTACCAAATCAACAGCTGTTTTATCCGCGATTACCACGTCATCAACTACGGGATCTGGATTCACAGGACTGGAGACATGAACGATTGCAGAACGGGCAATGGATAACCAGCGTTGTTTACCGCCGTAGGCATCGCCATCAGCGAGATAGCCAATTTCAGCCATGTAGTCGCGATCGCCCTGGGGAATGTCCACCAATCCTTCGTTTTCTGTTTCCTCAGATTCATACAGCTTTACAAGCTGCGGAGTTTGCTCGCTCAAGTTAATGCCAGTCACATCATACAGCCGCACCATCAATTGAGAGCCACCTTGTTGCCGCAGTGCTGCTTTCTTGGCTTCGGAAATATCCCAAGAGACATGAGCCGATGTATCAGTATCTGGTGTAAGGACAATACTGCTTTCTTCTTGAGTATCTACCAAACCAATAGCTGTTTCGGCTGCAATCGCCACATCATCAACTATGGGATCTGGATTCACAGGACTGAAGACACGAATAATTGCAGAACGGGCAATGAATAACCAGTGTTCGCCATAAGCGATATAGCCAATTTCAGCGATGTAGTCGCGATCGATGAGGGGAATTTCGACAAAGCGATCGTGTGCTGTCTCTGCACATTCGTACTGCTTGACCAGCTGCGGAGTTTGATAACTCAAATCAATGCCAGTCACATCATATAGCCGCACTACCAATTGAGTACCGCCTTGTTGCCACAGTTCTGCTTTCTTGGCTGGGGAAATATCCCAAGAGACATGAGCCGATGTATAAGTATGTGGTGTGAGGACAATACTGCTTTCTTCTTGAGTATCTATTAAACCACTAGCTGTTTCGGCTGCCATCGTCTCATTTGGAGTATCCGATCCGAAAGTGCTAGCCCAAGCGCCAACTCCCGCGCCTGTTGCTAAAGCTGCGGCTGCGGCCAAATCTGTAGAGTTAGCTTCAGCAACACCTTCCCCAACAGTCGGCTCGGCGGGAAGTTCTTCCTCTGGCAAAGTTAAAGTGGGTTCGGCTGCGTCCGCCACCACATTCAATGCATCTTTACTCCATAAATCTTCTGGGAATTCCGGTAAATCGAGCAGTGAGGATGTATCTGTCGCTGATGCTTCCTCTTCGGCTGTCACTCCGTCAGATTCCGCTAAGGGCAATTCATCTACTGAGGCTGTATCTTCAGTTGAGGTGATACTCTCCAGCCAGTTCAATTCTGCCTGAAGTTCCTCATCTGCCTCATCTTCACTAATTGCTGTGTCCCAATATCCAAAATCAGATGTGACTTGTGGCACATTTGGTAATTCTGGGAGTGGGGCTGTTGCCTCAGATGAAGGCAGTTCTACATCAGACACTTCTTCTGGAATATTACCTGGGTAAGGATATGAAGTATTTACTACAGCCGCCGGGGCTTCTATATCCCACGCCACTTCATCAGAATCAGGAGTGTTTGTCTCCATATAATTATTTAGCCCAACTGTCTCATCAGTTGCGTTTGGTTCTGTTTCTTTATTGCTAAAGGTAGACCAGGTAGCCGTCCCGATGCCTGTTGCTATAGCCGCACCACCTAAAGCTGCGGCTCCGAAGTTGTTATTTTCCGAGCCATTAGCTACGCCTGATGTCGCGCCTTCATAGAGGTTAGAAGTACCATTACTTGTCTCTTGTACTAAATTTGCTGTCCCCTGAGTAGCATTTTCGTTCAGATCGGATTGTGTTTGAGCGTAGATGTTGAAAGGAGTGCGATCGGGGGTTTCTTGCTCTTGGAAATGCGGTACTGCCTGTTCTTCTAACGTCGCTCCATTCAGGGAGGAAGTTGTGCTGGCATCGAGCGCCGCCGTTGCTCCATTGGGTGGATGAGGATTTGATTCTGGTAAATTGTCTGTTTCCTCGGTGGGCAATGGGCGTTTTTTCACAATCCACCATAGTATAGAGCCACCTACAGCCATAAAAAAGACAGGTAGCAGCAACCACAATGGTGTTTCTTTATTTACAATTGGAGCGCTTTGTGCAGCAGGAGCAGCCACAAAGGGCTGTTCGCCAAATGCAGAACTAGTAGCACTAGGGGAAGGCGTAGGCGCTGGTGTAGTTTCCACACCGGAGGAAGTCGCAACAGCAGGTTGTAATAGGCTGGCTGCGATCGCCTCAGCTTCGGCAGTTCTACCTTTTTCTATCGCCTGCTGTCCTGCGGGTGCTAGGGTAAAGCCAAGAAAATCTACTGTGGTTAAACTCTGATCTTTTTTGTAAACGTAAACTAAAGGTTGTGAGAAAGGATATCTCGCATCATCTGGCAAGGCTTGATGTAATTGCAGAACTCGCACACCTTTCAACTTCGACACCTGATTAGCTAACACATAACTGATGCCGTCTTTGCCCAGTTGTTTGATGATTTCTGCGGTATTATCCTCACTTACTTGGGTAGCATTAGCCCCTGTAGCAAATTCAGCATTTTTGAAGGCTGGATAAGTACGAAAAGTATTGCGAGTTTCACTCGTGTTCGGGTGATCAATTAACCGAATCTTCCCTGAAGGCGCTCCCAGTTGTGACCAATTTGTAATTTGCCCCCGAAAAATCCGGGCGAATTGCCTACTAGTCAAGCTTCCTTTAAAAGGATTGTCTGCACCAACCACGATCGCAATCTTCTCACGTTGCAAACGAACTTGTTCTAGTCCTTGAGCTTTTTCGGCTGGCGTCAATCCGCGCCCCATTGCCACTATATCGATTTTGCCATCTAGCAAATCTTTCAGCGCTGTCTCAGTGCCGTTAGCAGCAACTTCAACCTTTTTACCGACAAACTGTTTTTCAAAACTTTCTTTCAGGCTTTGATTGATTGCACTCAAGCTACTAGAACCGTCAATCCGTACTATCGGTTCATTCTGCACTGTTTGTGGCAATGGCGAAGAGGTAGCTTCAGGTGTAGATTGTGCCAGCATCGGTGCTGATACCACCAGAGATGCTGCCATCGGGGTTGTAGCTAAGGCAACCCATAATACCAGTCTGACTATCGAAGTATCTTTTTTTTCTTGTTGCCACATAAGCCTCTTAATTAAAGTAAAAAATAGAAAGCCTGCCAGTCCTAAATCGCGATCTTTATAAAGATAATGGAGGAGACGGGCTAATTATACATCTGAGTTATCTTTAGTTCTAATTGCTTCAAAGCACTTATGCTGATTTATACTTCGCTGTAGCTTGGATAGCATGATAATTTATACTCTAATTGCCAAAGTCTGTTGTACTATAAATTTTTCTAAGTTATATTGCAACTTATACCAAGTTGGTGGTTTATGGCCACAATTATGAATTATTGAATTACTAAAATTGGTAAAGTGTAGCAAATTCAATATTATTTAACAATATTATTTTCAGTAGTGCTGAGTTATGAGTGCTGAGTTTTGAGTGGTGAGTAAAAATCCCATGAAACTGTCTTAAGTAAATACTTATTGTTCAGCACTTATTTGAGATAACAATGACAATCTGGCTTATCTATCAGTGACTCAACCAAAGCATTTAAGGCAGTCGCAGCTAATGCGCCACCTCCCAAAGTCCCTTCAACTGTAATAAAAGGTATCCCTTGTTGCATCAGTTGTCGCTTGGCTGCGGGAGCATGACTAAAGCCAATGGGCATTCCAATTACTAATGCAGGCTGAATTTTCTGGTTGGCAATCGCCTCACAAACTTCTACAAGTACTGAGGGAGCATAACCAACTACCAACACACAACCCCTACTTACTTGCGGCAATTTTTCTCGCCATTCTCGATGTTGCCAAAAAGCAACTTCGGCTTCAGTGGCGGTGGTAATATGGGGATTATCAATTAAGGTTTCAGTGCGGCATCCCAAGTGAAGTAATCGGGTTTGATCCAAAGCAGCCGCAACGGTTTGGGTATCGACAACAATTTCACAGCCTGAAGATAAAGCTTCTCGACTAGCTGCGATCGCATCTCGACTCAATTTGATAAAAGATACTAAACTGACATCGCCACAAGCCAAAACCAACTGAGAAATTAAATGCTGTTCAATTTCCGAACGGTGAGATAAATCAGGTAGTAAGCGTTGTAGCGATTCGGTAAAAGCTTCCGAGTGGGTATGAATTTCGGCATCCAAGCCACTCCAGAGATTTTCCAATCCTCCCAATCCCGCTTGAGTTTCAACATCGAGTAACTTCAGTTGCGCCAAAACTTCCGCCTGGATAATTTGACAATGGCGATCGCGCCCCAATAATCCTTCTAATGCTGATGCAGTTTGCCGCAGTTGGGAGATTTGCTGCATCACCGCCCGATATTGCTGCTGGAGTTGTCCCATGAGGTTAACCGTTGTATCGGCTTCTGGTTCCACTTCCAAAATATTGCGGATATGGTTTAGCTGAAACCCTTGTTGCTTAAGCGCGACAATCCGTTGTAACCGGAGAACATCTTTTTGGGTGTAGAGACGATAATTGCTAGGCGATCGCACTGGTTGCGGTAACAGTCCCAATTGATGGTAATGGCGCACCATCCGCGGAGTCAAACCGCCGCCAACTGCATCAGTGAGTTCTTTAATAGTTAAGCAACCAGCGTTCATAATTTACTCCAATAACGGCAAAATTCTTTGTAATTCTCCACAAGCCGCCTGAAGAGATGGCGGTGCATTTTCATCCAAACCTTGATAACACCGATTTACCAAGTTTTCTACATCTGGCTTGCAAACTGACTCATTGTTGAGAAATTTTGAATATTCTGTTTCTTCATCAACAGTTTCACCTTGTAAATAATGTATCCAAGTTTCTATATTTCTTTTGGGGATAAATATTGCGATCGCTTCTTTAGGCTGGCGAATCTGCTGTAAATCTTCTATCAGTGCATCATCTAATTGCTTCAGCCTTTCCTCTAGCGTTTTTTTATCCGCATCAATCAAAACGATAAGCATTCCTGAAAGATAGTTTTTGCTACGATATGCTTTTACTTCTGCGGGATAATGCTTTCTGACGAACTGTTCTCCTGCACCTTTTGGGCAGATTTCAATTCTGAGATTTCTATCTAAAATAAAACCTCGCTTTTTCAGAAAATACCGAGCAAAAACTTCTTGTTGCTTATCCTCACACAGAATTACAATTTGTACTCTACGCTGGCTCATATAGCCATCCTCGCGCAATCAGTTCTGAAATGGGTAATCCAGTATTTTCAGCAACTTCATTACTAATTTTTTTCACCCGCACAGGAGCATTGCTCTGACGCTCAAACCAATAACCTATGGGTGATGCTAAAAGATAATTAATTAGTTCAGGATGATGGGAAATTAGCAAAGCCTGAATTTTTTTCTCACTGCAAAGATCATAAAGCTGAACAAGCCAAGGCTGAATTTCTGGAAGTGCTAAAAAGTTCTCTGGCTCATCAATACACAACGTGTAATCTTCAGACTGAGTGCAATATATTAATGTATACAGAGCAATTAATACTTTTTGTCCATCAGAGAGTTCATTAAAGTAATAGTCAATAATATTTGCACGATTTTCAATAGATGCAAATCGTAATTTTAAAGTTGTATAGCCTACGCCAAACTGGTCAAATTTAAAACTAATAAAACCCTCTAAAATATTTTTTAAAACATTTATTAGTTCAGCTACCTTGCCCTGATCATGGGAAATATAACGATACCAAGAAATAAAATTTTCCAATTTAGGACTCAATTGTACTTCTTCTTTTTCACTCCCATTAATTATCATACTAGGAATAATTTGTACAATAATAAATCGCTCCATTCGCTGTTTGAACCAGGTCAGCTTTGTGATATCATTATTTGCCAGAAATAAAGGTAGTATGGACTGAGACCAATTAAAAGGAGGATATTTCGTCGGACTGATTAAATGATTGTCATAAAAAATTTGAACTTCGCCCATCTCGAACTTTAATAAAGGTTGGTTATCATACCACAAACGCTCATATTGTACCTGGCTATTTTCTCGATTGTGTTCAATAGCAAGTTCATATTTATAGTTGCCATCATTTCCGTCAATTTCTATTTCAAAACGCTGAATTGGTAAAGTTTGCCAGCGAGTGCAGTCAAAAAATGGGAAAATTACTTCTACCTTAGCGACGCCACTTATAAAAAGTTGAATTCTCCGCAAGGCTTCAAAAACAGTTGATTTACCTGAACCATTACCACCAAGAAAAAGGTTAATTGAGTCAAAGTTCATCTCAAAATTTACCAAGCCGCGAAAGTTATCAATATATATTCGCTTTAGCATAGATTTTTTCCTACTAGTGCAATTTTAAAGCTAACAGTTAAATCGTCCCATTTACCTACATCCCGCTTTTGAAAAACACTCCCAGAACCCAGATAAAAATTTAACTCTGCGTACCTTTGCGCTTCCCTCAGCGCCCCTCTGCGTTTCAAAATCATTATAAATCCTTGACATTAACATTAACGTCAAGGTTTAGCTTGAAAGTGTCCCTGTTAATTCACCTCTCATGCTTTACCCCCAACGTTTGAGCCAATTCACCAGAGAACACGCAGATACCGTAGCCGCCCTTTTGTGTGGATTCCTATTATTTCTCGGATGGTTCGCCTTGCATCTTGGCGCTTTGGGATTTGCATTCCTGCTACTACCCGCTGCTTATATAATTGGCGGTTATGAAAGTGCGCGAGAAGGATTGACTACCCTCTTCAAAGAAAAAGAACTCGATGTAGATTTGCTGATGATTGTCGCCGCCATTGGTGCTGCTAGCCTCGGCTTATGGCGAAGAGAATATCATTTAATTATTGATGGGGCAATTTTGATTCTAATTTTTGCCATCAGTGGCGCATTAGAAGGCTATGCAATGCAGCGAACTGAGCGGAGCATCCGCAGTTTGATGAGTTTGACACCCGATACAGCAAGGATTTTACTTCAAGGAAGGGAAGAGGAAATTCCTATCAGTCAGCTAAAAGTGGGCGATCAAATTGTCGTCAAACCTGGAGAGCTAATTCCTACTGATGGGATAATTTTATCTGGTTACAGCACCCTCAATCAAGCTGCAATTACAGGCGAGTCTTTACCTGTAGAGAAAACTGTGGGCGAAGAAGTATTTGCCGGTACACTCAATGGCTATGGTGCATTGCAGATTAAAGTACACAAACCAGCCCAAAGCAGTTTGATTCAGCGTGTGATTCGTTTGGTAGAACAAGCGCAGACAGAAGCACCACCTTCCCAAGAGTTTATCGATCGCTTTGAGAAAGGATATGCCAAAGTCATTGTAGTCGCTGGGATATTGCTGGCAACTTTACCGCCATTTCTTTGGGGTTGGGATTGGGAAACAACTATTTACCGCGCTCTTACTTTCCTTGTAGTGGCTTCTCCCTGTGCATTGATGGCTGCAATTATGCCCACCCTGCTTTCAGGAATCGCCAATGGTGCAAGACAGGGGATTTTGTTTAAAAATGGGGCGCAGTTGCAGAAGATTGGCAAAGTCCGAGCGATCGCATTTGATAAAACTGGTACTCTCACAACAGGACAGGTGCAGGTATTTCAGGTGGTTTCAGTTAGTGAATACACTAATAATGATGTATTAAAAGCCGCTGCCAGTGTAGAATCATCTTCCGAACATCCCATCGGTAAGGCAATTGTGCAAGCGGCTGGCGATTTAGATTGGGTTGCTGCCATCCAAGTACAAGCTATACCAGGACAGGGAATTGTCGGAATTGCTCAAGAACAACAGGTAATTGTCGGAAATGCCATTTTTTTACAACAGTATGTCACAAATTTACCTGAACAATTGCAAGAAATGGTTAAATCTTGGGAACAAGAAGGTAAAACTGTGGTTTGGGTAGCACAGGAAGGAGGGGCAGCAGGGGAGCAGGGGAGCAGAAGGGGAGAGGTGATGGGTGTAATTGCGATCGCAGATCAGGTGAGAGTCGAAGCAGCCGCAACCATCAGCCGATTAAAGAAACTGGGAGTTGAACAAATTGTCATGTTAACCGGGGATAATCAGGAAACTGCTCGCAGTGTCGCCAAAGCAGTTGGAATCGATCGGGTATATGCCCAACTTCTACCAGAAGATAAGCTGAATGTTATCCGCGGTTTACAGCAACAATATCAAACTGTAGCAATGGTAGGCGACGGAATTAATGATGCACCAGCTTTAGCGCAAGCATCCGTGGGTATAGCTATGGGAGTATCTGGTAGCGATGTGGCATTAGAAACCGCAGATATCGTACTGATGGCAGACAGGTTAGAAAAAATTGCTGTAGCGATGGATTTGGGAAGGCGATCGCAAGCCATAGTAAAACAAAATATAGTTGTAGCGTTGGGTTTCATTATGTTGCTTTTAGTCGGCAACTTTCTAGGAAATATTAACCTACCCATCGGCGTCATTGGTCATGAAGGTTCCACAGTGTTAGTTACCCTCAGTGGACTAAGATTATTGAAATAAGATAGCACGCCAGATGAGCAACAAAACCCAGATGTAGAGACGCGATTTATCGCGTCTTAAAAGACCAGAAATAACCGAAATCACTGAAATTGATGAATTAGAAACTTTCGTTGTGTTAAAAAAAACAAAATTTGAGTATGAAATGTAGCCAATACTCAATTCACATTACACGTAAATTATTATTTTGACTTCTTAACTCTTAACTCCTAACTCCTAACTATTAACTCTTGCTCATGCAAACCGATCCAAAACCAGGAACACTTTACGTTGTCGGCACACCAATTGGCAACCTAGAAGATATCACCTTTCGAGCAGTGCGAATTTTGCAAACTGTGGATATCATTGCTGCGGAAGACACGCGTCATACTGGGAAACTGCTACAACATTTTCAAGTTAAAACACCCCAGGTGAGTTACCACGAACACAATCGTACTAGCCGTATTCCAGAATTATTAGAGCATTTAGTTAATAATAAAGCGATCGCTCTGGTGAGTGATGCTGGGATGCCAGGTATTTCCGATCCTGGATATGAACTGGTGAAAGCCTGTATTGAAGCGGGAATTCCAGTAGTTCCGATTCCTGGCGCTAGTGCAGCAATTACCGCTTTGAGTGCAGCAGGATTACCAACGGATCGATTTGTCTTTGAAGGCTTTCTCCCGGCGAAAACCCAACAGAGGCAAGAACATTTAGAATCTCTGCAAACAGAATCTCGCACCTTGATTTTCTATGAATCGCCGCACCGTTTACGAGATACTTTGCAAGACTTAGCTCTTGTTTGGGGAAGCGATCGCCAAATTGTGCTAGGACGGGAGTTAACTAAATTGTATGAGGAATTTTGGCGGGGGACAATTGCCGAAGCGATCGCTTACTACACTCAACGAGAACCCCAAGGTGAATATACATTAGTAGTGGCAGGAATTCCAGCCAGTCAGCCCCAACTGACAGAAGAAGAATTAAAAGCCGAATTGAAACAGTTAATTAGTCAAGGAATATCGCGATCGCAAGCTAGCCGTCAGTTAGCAAAATTTACTTCCATTCCCCGTCGCCAACTCTATCAACTAGCTCTTTCTATAGTCTCCAGTCCTGAGCCTTGAACGGCTGATATCGCTTTTTTTTAAATCAAAAATCTAAATGTGAAATGTATATATTTCTTTATTATTTCTTCCTTTTCTGTCCTTCTCTGCGAGATACTATACTTACCCATACAGGGAAGTAAGCTACACGTCGTGTCTCATATAGAATGCGGTTAGCTTCCTTATGTACATCTTGTATGATGTCAAATAGGACTGATATCTAAATACTTGAATGTACAGAATGTGACTAATTTCTATATTCATCCTCAAAGATGACGTAGCGAATATTAAAATGATATCTAAAGATTTTTGATATTAGTTCTCTAGATAGATCAGAAATTCTGGAGGCAAACTTTAATATGAAATTAGTCAAATGCAAACAAAGCAGATTTTCAGTGAAGGAGAAATTCAATGACTAATATTATTGCTTGGTTGGTTTTGGGTTTAATCGCAGGTGCGTTAGCTAAGTTATTTTATCCTGGAACCCAAGGTGGCGGTATTATCTCTACCATTATATTAGGAATCCTGGGAGCCGTATTAGGTGGCTATTTGGGTCAAGTATTGCTAGGAAGTAGTTCGGCAGCAGCTGCATCCGTAGGAGCTTTATCTCTGGGAAGCATTTTATTTGCTGTTATTGGTGCCATGATACTAATTTTCCTTTGGGGTTTACTGACTCGTCGAGCTGTGTAATTACCTCAACTTGAGGTAAAAACTTTGGGAATCACTTCTAACTGCAATAAACCGATAAAATGACATTAGAAAAAGAGCGAAGAACTATAGGAGTTTTCGCTGGGTATTCCGATGCACAATTGGTACTAAAGGAACTAAAAGCTTCTAATTTTCCAATGGACAAAGTTTCTGTTATTGCACGGAATACAGAAAAAAAAAGTGATATTGCTGGTGTTGAAATTCCAGATTGCACTAGCAATACGTCCTCAGAAGATGCTGCTGGAGCCGTTACGAGTGATGCTTTAGACGGTATTACTGACTTATCAGTTGGTCTAGCCCTCTTGGTAATTCCTGGTATAGGCCCAGTCATCTTAGCCGGAGCAGAAGTAACTGCGATCGCTACCACTTTAGCAGGTGGTTTGCCTGCTTTGTTCCTAAGTTTAGGAATTGCTGAAAAGCAAGCACAGGGTTATAGCGATCTTGTCTGTAAAGGTTACTATTTGGTGATACTAACCGGTATAGACATAGAAATTCGTCTCGCCAAGAGAATTTTTAATCGCCGTGATATTCAACAATGGGGAGTCTTTGAGCCATACTCAACCCCCAATAATCGCTATAAACACGCACTTGGTATTTTTTATCGGCGTCAAGAGGCAGAAAGAGCGCTTACTGAACTGAGAAGCGCTGGCTTCCCAATGAGTCAAATATCAATAGTTGTTAAAAATACAAGCAATCTAAGCGATATTTCAGAGGTAGACATCAGCAGTTCCCAAGATAGATATACTACTTTAGGAATTTCTGATGAGTTAGCTAGATATTATGAGCATCATTTGACTCTTGGTCATTACTTGTTAGTCTTAAAAAGTACTGATATCTATTTAGCAGGCGCAAGAGCTATTTTAGAGAGTAACAAGATTCAACATTTTAGTATTTATAGTCAATCCGAACTTGATGCAGCTAGAAGCGATCGCCAGGTTATTAACAACTTCTAGTTAATCCTCAAGTTAATATTAATAGTTTTTACGACACATGATGATTGTGCATATTCCTCATAATTTATAGTACAAGCAATACGCTTGTACTATAAATTATATCCTTCTATGGGTATAGGTTGTGTTTTGAAACCTTAACTTTGCTGTGGAATGAATGCTGCTTGCGATCGCTAAAGTTACGGTTGCTCTGTAGTATTGATGTATAATGTCATAGATGTCATATTCAACCGCAAAAGTCACTATATTTAGTGTTTAACTAAATTGTGTTTTCATTAATTTAATTTTTACTATGCAGCTGTTTAATTTTACTATCCAGCCTATTTGTATAGCTCTTAACTATTACAAGAGATTTTAAGAAATATCGTTTTTTAGTAAAATCTAATGTTAAATTTATAATTTAAGCACAAGTGTTTAATTATCCACAGCGAGATTCAATTACAAAATCAGGTAGTTCTTATCTTGAAATAAGTTATACTATCAAATGGTTTATTGTTAATAAAATTGTCAAAATTTAAATAAATATATAATTATTTAAACTAACGTTACATTGGGAAAAATTAGGATAAAAATGGTAATCGTTGGTATGCAAAAAACTAAGCATATCCTAACATTAACTAAATATCCTCCATTTATTTGGGATAGCCAAAACATAATCAAAATAGTCTCAGAAACAGAAATAATTTGAATACCTGTTTGGAATAATGTTGAACCGTTTGAAGATTGGAACCAAGATTGGAGTAAGTTTTGCTTTGAGTTTGGCAACTCTGACCACCATTGGTCTAATCTCCTACCAAAGCACCAATGAGCTAATTGAAACTTCGCGCAAGGAAAGCCATACTTACCAGGTGTTAAGTCAGCTTGAAGACCTCAACTTGCAACTGACAAATGCTGAGACAGGGCAACGCGGTTACATTATTACTGGAGAACAGCGCTATTTAGAACCTTATAACGCTGCCATTCAAGTACTGAATCAAAAAGTTAGGGAAATTCAAAGGTTAACGGCAGATAACCCCAACCAACAAAATCGGCTTGATATTTTGCAGCCATTACTAACCGAGAGAATGGCTGTAATGAAAGAAGTCGTAGAGCTACGGCAAAGCCAGGGTTTAGAAGCTTCTCAGAAAGCTGTTCTGACAGACCAGGGTAAGAAGCTGATGGATAATATCCAGAAAATTATCCAGGCGATGAAAAATGAAGAGAATGCACTGTTAAAACAGCGCTCAGAAAAAGCACAAGCAGCTGCTCGGCAAACCCTCGCCAGTATTGTTTATAGTATTCCCTTATTTTCTTTGCTCTTAGCTTTGATTGGATTCACTCTGACCAGACATATCTCAGTACCTCTGAAGCAAGTTTCTGATTTGGCAGAAAAAATGGCGGATGGGGATTTATCGGTAAGTTTACCAGATAGCGATCGCCAAGATGAAATTGGCGTGTTGACGCGCACCTTTAACCAGATGATCGTTAATCTGCGAAACACAACTCAAACAAATGAGGAGCAAAACTGGCTAAAATCTAACTTAGCTGAATTTACCCAGATGCTCCAAGGGCAAAGAAATCTGGAAAGTGCATCTCGCCTGATATTGTCGAATTTAGCACCACTGGTTGGGGCCTCACAGGGTGTTTTTTATGTAATGGACTCCATCAACGACCAGCCTGTGCTGAAGTTGTTGAGTGGTTATGCTTACAAAGAGCGGAAAAATTTGGCGAATCAGTTTCACTTGGGTGAGGGACTGGTGGGACAATCGGCTCTAGAAAAACAAAGAATCCTCCTCACGGAAGTTCCCAATGACTATATCCGCATCAGTTCCGGTTTAGGAGAAGCACCACCGCTAAATATTATTGTGTTGCCCATACTATTTGAGGGGCAGGTAAATGCTGTTATTGAACTTGCCTCTTTTGGGTCTTTTAGTGAGTTACACCTGATATTTCTAGAGCAATTGAGTGAAAATCTGGGTGTATTTTTAAATAACATCGCCTCACAATTGCAAACACAGCAACTACTTGAAGAGTCTGTTGCTTTAACAGAGGAACTGCAAACCCAGCAAGAAGAACTACAGCAAAGCAATCAACGCTTGGAAGAACAGGCGCACGAGTTAGAAGAATCACAATTTATTGTCAAGCAATCTAACGAAGAATTGCAACAACTAAATGAGGAGCTAGAAGAAAAGGCAGAATTATTAGAAGTTCAAAATCGAGAAGTAGCCCGCAAAAATCAGGAAGTTGAGCGGGCGAGGAGGTCTTTGGAAGAAAAAGCTGAACAACTGGCCTTGTCTTCTAAATATAAGTCAGAATTTCTGGCGAATATGTCCCACGAGCTGCGGACACCGTTAAATAGCCTATTAATTTTAGCAAGGCTGCTGGCAGATAACTCTCTTAACAACTTGACCGACAAACAGGTAGAGTACAGCCGGACTATTTACTCAGCTGGAACTGATTTGCTGGAATTGATCAATGACATTCTAGATTTGGCAAAAATTGAGTCGGGTACTATGTCGCTCGATATTGAGCAAATTACTCTTGCAGATTTGGAGACATCTCTAGAGCAGACTTTCCGGCAAGTTGCCCACAATAAAGAAATCAGTTTTACTATTGAACGGGATGAGAAGTTACCCCCAACAATTTATAACGACTCCAAACGTCTGCAACAAGTGCTGAAAAATCTCCTAGCTAACGCCTTTAAATTTACAGAACAGGGAGGCGTGAAGTTACAAATATTCCAAGTTGATAATTCCACGATCGCTTTTGCCGTCAGCGACACGGGCATAGGCATTCCAGCCGAAAAGCAGAAGATTATTTTCGAGGCATTTCAGCAAGCAGATGGCACAACTAGCCGTAAGTACGGTGGGACTGGATTAGGCCTGTCCATCAGCCGTGAATTAGCTCAACTATTGGGAGGGAGAATTGAACTACTCAGCCAAGCAGGACAGGGAAGCACCTTCACCCTTTACTTGCCCAGGCAACAGGAAAAGCATGGCCCAAATATCACTACACCACCCCTTGAGCCAACTACCTCTATCCGCACAGCATCGACCATAAAAGAAATTTCGATACTGGAAAACAGACCCACAACCGTGGACATCTCTCCATCAGTGAAAGTACTTCCCAGCTTACCCCACGATATTCCAGATGACCGGGAAATAATTCAACCGGGCGATCGCATTTTGCTAATTATCGAGGATGACGATAAATTCGCCCGTATCTTACTAGATATGGCACGTCAACAGGGCTTTAAAACGATTGTTGCTTTACAGAGCAAACAAGGTCTAGCACTAGCGGAACAGTTTAAGCCTAATGCAATTATGCTAGATATCCACATGCCAGAGATGGATGGTTGGACGGTGCTGGATCGTCTAAAGCATAAACCAGATACTAGACATATACCAGTACACATACTTTCTGTTGATGAAAGACAACAACGAGGATTACAACTAGGAGCGATTACCTATCTCCAAAAACCCGTGTCTCCAGAAGCGCTAACTCAGGTATTGACTGAGATTAAAGGCTTTATTGAGCGTCAGGTAAAAAATCTGCTAATTGTAGAAGATGACCCCGTACAAGCCCAAAGTATTATCGAACTGATTGGTAACGGCGATGTCCAGAGTACAGCAGTAGGTACGGGGGCAGAAGCCCTCTCGATTTTGCGATCGCATCACTTTGATTGTATGGTACTGGATCTCGGTCTGCCCGATATGAGCGGGTTTGCCCTAATTGAGCAGATAAAACTTGAACCCAGGCTTTTGAAACTGCCGATAATTGTTTACACCGGCAAAGAACTCAGCCGACAAGAAGAAACCCAGCTGCGGGGACTTGCAGAGACAATTATTATTAAAAATGTGCGATCGCCAGAGCGGTTGTTAGACGAAACTGCCCTATTTTTGCATCGAGTGCAAGCAAATTTGCCTACACCAAAGCGGCAAATGCTAGAGCAACTACATCAAACTGACCCGGTGCTAGCTAATCGGAAAATTTTGATTGTAGATGATGACCTGCGAAATATTTTTGCCCTGACCAGCTTTTTAGAAAGCTATCAAATGCAAGTGCTGTTTGCCGAAAACGGCAGAGATGGTATAGAGAAGCTGCAAAATAATCCTGAAATTAATATAGTTTTGATGGATATCATGATGCCGGAAATGGATGGTTACGAAACCACCCGCGCCATCCGTCAGCAACAACAGTTTCGCTCACTACCAATCATTGCTTTAACTGCCAAAGCTATGCCAGGCGACAAGGAAAAGTGCATCGAAGCTGGAGCCTCTGACTACATCACCAAACCTGTAGATACTGAGCAACTGCTTTCACTGCTCCGGGTTTGGCTGTATCGGTAAGGGAGTGGGCAATAGGGAGTTATTCTCATTCAACTTTTGCATAAATTCTTCATGTTCTGTGGCAGCTAAACCTGCTTGTAACACAGATAACACCGTTGCCATTTCTCCTGAGAGTAAGGCAGGTACTGGCAACCATAACCCCGGAAACACCTGACTGCGAATAATTCCCTGCTCATCGGTTGGTAGCGAAACATACTCGTCCGCTTGCAGCCTAAACCAATCCAACTGATTATCTAATGTTCGCCAGACAATATACTCCTGTACTCCATTCCGCCGATAGGTGCGTTTTTTATCATGTAAATCGATGGCTGCACTGCTTGCTGCCACTTCTATCACCAGTTCGGGTGCGCCTTGGATATAATCATCCTCACTAATCAATGCCTGTCTGCCCGGAATGAATAGTACCGCGTCAGGCTGTGGTTCATTATCTGGATCTAAACGCACTGTGGGTTCAATTCCCAGAACAAGCCCAGGCGTTGCCGTTTTATAGTTCCACAACCACCCGATCAGGTTTCCATGTGGTTCCCCATGACTTTTAATTCTGAGTGGCGATGCCATGATATACACAACTCCTTCAACCAGTTCAGCTTTTCTTAAATGCGGCATTGCCTGATAGCGCCGCTCAAATTCGCAGCGAGATAAGCGATCGCCATTTTCCAGAGGTAAAACTGAAATCATTTTTTTAGGAGTTGCAACCATCCCTTTGTCCTCTTTACCCAATTGTCCAAACTGAATCAAAATATTCTAATTTGGCAGTGCTGCATCCATTTTACTACCGCACATGAAAAAGCTCTTGTGCAGCGATTAGGGGTTTCGCCCACAAGGGACGTTAGTGTTCGCGTAATAACTCAAAGCAAAAGCCCACACTGCACCCGATCAAGGGGTCAATGTGGGTAATTTATCCCTGTAACACGAATAACAGTCTAGCGGAACATACTACTAACTGAAGTATCTTCATGAATTCGCCAGATAGTTTCTCCCAACAGATTAGCTACTGACAGCACCACTAGTTGGGGAAAACGATTGTTTTCTGGTATGGGAATGGTATTGGTGACAATGACTTCCTCAAACAAGCCACTAGACAACCGCTCCATCGCTGGTGGAGAGAATACCGCATGAGTTGCACAGGCATATACCTGACGCGCTCCTTCTTCACGCAGTAATCGCGCTCCTTCTGCGATCGTACCCCCAGTGTCGATCATGTCATCCACCAACACTGCCGTTTTGCCTTTAACATCGCCAATGACATTTAACACTTCTGCGACATTATGTGCCTGACGACGTTTGTCAATAATCGCCAGTGGAGCATCACCCAGTTTTTTCGCAAATGCCCTAGCTCGTGCTACACCACCAACATCAGGAGAAACAACTACCAAGTCTGGCAGTTGTTTGCTTGCTAGATAATCCAGCAATACTGGAGAACCGTAAACATGGTCAAAGGGAATATCGAAATAGCCTTGAATTTGCGCCGAGTGTAAATCCATTGCTAGAACGCGGTTGGCACCTGCTTCGGTGATCAAGTTAGCAACCAGCTTGGCGGTTATTGACTCTCGTCCTGCTGTTTTGCGATCGGCACGAGCATAGCCATAGTAGGGAATTACTGCCGTTACCTGTCGCGCAGAAGCTCGACGACAGGCGTCAACCATAATCAATAATTCCATCAAATGATCGTTGACGGGTTGACAACATGGCTGGATTAAATAGACATCACAACCCCGAATCGATTCTTGGATTTGAACGTAAAGTTCTCCATCCGCAAATCTTTTGCGAATCATTGGTCCCAAGTCCATGCCCAGATAACGAGCGACTTCTTGAGACAGTTGTAAATTGGCAGAGCCAGAAAACAGCCGCAGGCGATGATTATCGTTCAGTCCTGTTGCAGATGGTTGCATTTTGAAAGTAGCAGAACTGAGCACAGCAGATCCTCTATGTGCATTCATAGCAATATTATCATTAGAGATTTAATAGATTTAACCAAGAAATAGCCTAAAAAAACATCTGTAAGTTTTATTGAAGCTTCCATACAAAATTTAAACATTTTTGCATAAAATTATTATTCGCTAATTATCTAGTTTTCTTGGCAAACAAGCTATTGATAGCTTAACTGACATCAAGTTAATGCATTAGGTCTATAGTTCAATTTTTTGGTTGAGGTAAATAACCCTAATTGCTTAAATATTATTGGTGTGGTAGGTTCTTCTAATTACCTCATTGATAGCTGACAGTAAAGCATTGACAACTTTAGTGATATTAAAGAGTTTGTCCTCACACAGTATAGCACCTATCACTAAGTAGTCAAAGGGTAACTTATTACTCTATGACTTACGCATTGGCAAACATGACAATCATAAAAAGCCCAGAAGAGGCTAGCAGTAGACAAAATTACTCCACATATAAGCACGTTTTTAGATAAAGTTTAAATAAATATTAAATAAATATTAAATAAAGATATTTTTTTTTGATCCTAAAACATTACTCAATAAAAATAATCCTATCTAAGTAAACTCATGTAAACATTTTTACTTAATTTTTTTAATTAAATCTAGAAAAGTTTTTCAATATCAATAACATTGTAAATGTTGAACCTGAACCTGAGCATCCTGTCAAGTGTAAGCTACCAATTGCTGCTGAATTAGTTAGTATCCGTATTGCTGCCGGGATAAAATTAGTACTGTTGGATGTTGCTCTAATCTTTAGGTGGTTGCGATCGCTCCAGGTGGGTGCAGCAATACTGCATATCGCCTACAATCTGCGACTCAAACGGATGATAATTTTGGATGTTGGGGCGATCGCCACTCGAATAAATTTGGTAAATAGCCGAATAGCAGAAAAATTGACAAAATATTGATTTTTAGTGCTAAAGGAATCATTCTCGATCTTGATTCTGAATTCTGAATTCTGAATTCTGCATTCTTCTTCAATTTCCCCAAGAATTGATTGAAAAACAGAAGAATGATTTGTATAATCTGGATTCTCAAGTTAATTTTGCATATTTCCAAATCTCTGGTTTTTCTAGAAAGAGAAATTAAATGGAAGATTGGGGACTCTTAAGTTGTGGAGTAGGAAAAACCTTGCTCTGGTGGAGTGTACTTGTTGGGTATAGTAGAATATTGCCGCAGGTAACTGTCCGTCGCCTCCTGGACTTAATCTTTGTGGGTGATCTCCTCAGTTGCTACTACACTCAATCAACCGATCATGCAACCACCGATTACAGTTGGCACTGTCTTGCAAAACCGTTACCGGATAATTCAAATTCTCGGACAAGGAGGATTTGGTAGAACCTATCTGGCAGAAGACCAGAGGCGCTTTAACGAACTTTGCGCGATTAAGGAATTGAATTCAACAGCAGGGTCGGCTTTGGATTGGGAGAGGGCACAAGAGCTTTTTCACCGAGAAGCTGCCATTTTATATCAAATCGAACATCCACAAGTGCCGAAATTCCGGGAAAGATTTGAGCAAGACCAACGCTTATTTTTGGTGGAGGACTACATTGCAGGTCAGACGTACCGCACTCTGCTGGCTGAACGTCAAGCTGTGGGTAAAACTTTCACAGAGGCTGAAGTATTACAGCTGATAGAGTTGTTGTTGCCTGTTTTAGAGCATATTCACAGTCGAGGAATTATTCATCGGGATATCTCGCCAGAAAATATTATTTTGCGAGATAGTGACGCTAAACCTGTGTTAATTGACTTTGGGGTGGTGAAGGAACTGGCAACGCGTTTACAATCGCCAGATAGTCCCATACCAAAAACCACCGTAGGAAAATTAGGCTACTCTCCCAGCGAACAAATGCAAACAGGGGGAGCTTATCCTAGTAGTGATTTGTATGCATTAGCGGTAAGCGCGATTGTTTTGCTGACTGGTAAAGAACCAAAGGATCTATTCGATCAAAACCAACTAACTTGGAATTGGCAACGGTGGGTAAAAGTGAACCCGCGATTTGCTGTAGTGTTGAATCGAATGTTGAATCATATACCGAGCGATCGCTATCAAAGTGCTGCTAGTGTATCTCAAGCACTACAACCTTTACACGAAATCAATCTTCCGAATGTGAATGTGTCTAACTTGCAGACAATGGCAGTTAGTCGCCGTCCTGACTTAGTAGCACCAGCAGCTTCGCCCAAGAAACCCGATCCTGTGATTCCACCAAGTTCCACTAGCTCAATCTTGGATAATCCGTTAGCGATCGCCGCCATTGCCATTGCTGTCGTGATCGTAGCAGGATTTGGTTCTTGGGCACTAGTTAGTTCTATCCGCGGTCAGTCAAAAACACCAGATGAGACGCTTCCACAAAATTTCCCTTCACCAGTAATTCCTAGTGGTACTACATTCACACCCACACCCACGCCAACACCGACACCGACACCGACACCCACAGCAACTAACGATCGACCTGTTATATCTACTAAGCGCCTCAAGCTGACAGCATCTAACCCAATCACGGTTGAAGGTACTCTCAAAGCAAATCAAATCATTCAGTACAGCTTTTTTGGGCGAGAAGGTGCTAAATTAAACACGTTTATTGACCCAGGAAGCAGCATTCTGCTAACAATCTTAAGTCCCAATGGACAACCAATTGAGAGTACTGCCCAACAAGTCACATTTTATCAAGGCACATTGTTGCTTACTGGTAGATATACTATTGAGTTAACTCTGCTTTCAGGAGTTGCCGAAAGCAATTACAATCTCAATGTTGCATTAGAAAAACCAGTCAAACCAACACCGACAGAAACACCTTTGCCAATTCCCACAGAAGCACCCTTACCAATTCCCACAGAAACACCTTTGCCAATTCCCACAGAAACACCTTTGCCAATTCCCACAGAAACACCCTTGCCAATTCCGAACACTACTGAAGCGCCAACTTTTCCGCCGGCTGATGGAACCCAACCATTTTCTGGTCAAAGAAATTAATGTTAAACACACTACTAATTACTGGAACTGATACGGAAGCTGGTAAAACTGTTTTAACAACAGCATTAGCAGCTTATTGGCAAAAATATTACCCGCAGCGTCGCTGGGGAATCATGAAACCGATTCAATCGGGGGTTGGCGATCGCGAGTGGTATCAAAAGCTATTTGCGCTAGAACAATCTGCTGAAGAAATTACACCTTTATACTTTCAAGCACCTCTGGCTCCTCCTATAGCAGCAGCACGGGAAAATCGCCGAGTAGATTTAGCAGTAGTTTGGCAAGCTTTGTCTAAACTGCGATCGCAGCGTGATTTTGTGCTTGTAGAAGCCTTGGGAGGCTTAGGTTCGCCAATAACTGAGGAATTAACGGTAGCTGATTTGGCGGGGGAATGGCGTTTACCAACAGTATTGGTAGTACCAGTGAGATTAGGTGCGATCGCTCAAGCAGTGGCAAATGTGGCATTAGCTAGACAATCGCGCATCAATCTCAAAGGCATTGTTTTGAACTGCGTACAACCCCGAACGGATGCAGAAATTGCCGACTGGGCACCATTTCAATTGATTCAATCACTCACTAACACGCCAGTTTTAGGCTGCTTACCCTATCTAGATAACCTGACTGATTTAGATAAACTTGCTCAAATAGCATCAGATTTAGATTGGGAAACACTAACACTTGAGAATGATTTAAATTGACATTATCGAAAAAATACAGCAACATTTTTCAGGATAGTCATCGGCCCTTGGGTTTTGAGAATCTCCATTTCTGCTGCGTTTCGCACCAGCAGGGCACCAGCGAATCCTAATGAATTCACAGAGATAGATTGGAAATGCTCCTGCGATCGCGGTACGATTAACATCCATTCTCGTGTCGCTAGCAGATTGTAAGCACCAGATTGCTTTGCATCTAAACCCACAGCATGACGCAAAGTGTGATAAATTTCCAGTGTTGCTTGGGCCCCTGCCAATGGCGATCGCACCCAATTAGAATTTAATGGTGCGAAAGCATGTACAAAAGGAAGTTTTGCTAAAGTTGCATTCGAGTTTTGAAATTGTGCTGATGTTAGCAAAGCTTCAATCGGTATTTGCAAGCCTGAAGGGGCAAGTGGTAGTGGCACTAATTGTAAGTGCTTGTGTCGCTGACTAGCACCTGCGATTTTGCTACTGTTGTAAAATGCTAAACCATCGAAATCAGCTAAACACGCCCACATAGCCGTAAAATCTTCCAGGGTGAGTAAGCTTTCTTGTTCCTCGAAAGCACGGGTGATGATTAGCAGATGATAATCTACAACATTGAATTTATTTAAAATACATACATGAGTATCAGAGATATCCGCCACAAATAAATCTTCTTCGTAGGGCAAGAAAGGATTAAACTCTTCACCAGCAGTAGCAGATTGTTTTTCCTGTTTATCCTTAGCCGCTTTTTTGCGATTCAGGTTAGACAAAATCCGCACCAAAAAGCGCACGCCATCCTGTTCAACAAATTCAAATTCTGTCGGAATCGATAGTAGCGCCCCGCATTGCAAAGCATATTCAGTCCGTTCTTTAACACTTGTCCATAAAGTGCCAGGTTTAAGTAAGATTTTCCCCTGTGCCATTTTCATTCCTTCAGGCATGATGAAGAGTGCTGAGTTCCGTTAGCGGTAGCGAGGCGTTTAGCCCGTGCTGAGTTCTGAGTTTAAAGACCGCCCACAAGGGGCCTTGCTCAAACCCAAGTACATAAATACTGAGTAATTCTTAATTTACTTTAAGCCGAGGCACTAAGTTTGGTAAAGAGTACGCAGCGATGTACGTCTCTACGAATGACTATATTCCAATACGGTTCAATAAAATACCAAAGCTTTCACAACAACGCAATACCTTTGCAACAAAACTGTCACAAATCATATCTACATTAGTAATACATCTAAATATCCTTCCAGACAGCAATGCAAAACGAATCTCGCGACAGAGAACACCCATCAAATAGCATTTTACATAACACTGCTGATGCCAAATATCATAAAACCTGGAGAAAGGCTGCCGCCTCTCTATCGCTGGTGCTGCTGGGATCAGGTATGACATTGGCAGGCGGCTATATGGCTGGACACTCCCAGCAGGTGTCTGAAAATGCATCTAATTTGGCAGTAAGTCGAGTAAATGCTGCTCCTCCATTACCAGCAGGCACAGATCCTAACTTTGTTATCCAGGTAGTACAAAAGGTAGGGTCTGCTGTAGTGCGAATTGACTCTTCCCGAACCGTAAAAACCCAGTTACCAGATGAATTTAACGATCCATTCTTCCAACGCTTTTTTGGCTCTCAAATGCCAGAACAACAGAATCGCGTAGAAAAGGGTACTGGTTCAGGTTTTATTATTAGTGCTGATGGTCGTATTCTTACCAATGCCCACGTAGTTGATGGTGCTGATACCGTAACAGTTACACTCAAAGATGGGCGTAGCTTTAAAGGTAAGGTGTTAGGAAAAGACGAGCTGACCGATGTTGCTGTTGTCAAGATTCAGGCAGATAATCTCCCGTTAGTAGCCTTGGGTAACTCAGATCAACTACAACCCGGAGAATGGGCGATCGCGATCGGCAACCCCCTTGGATTAGATAATACAGTAACTACCGGAATCATCAGTGCCACCGGACGCAGTAGTAATCTAATCGGCGCTCCCGATAAGCGAGTAGAGTATATTCAAACCGACGCCGCAATTAATCCCGGTAACTCCGGCGGTCCCCTACTAAATTCCCGTGGCCAGGTAATTGCCATGAATACAGCCATTATTCAAGGGGCACAAGGATTAGGCTTTGCTATTCCTATCAACACAGCACAACGCATTTCCAGTCAACTAATAGCTACAGGTAAAGTAGAACATCCTTACTTGGGAATTCAGATGGTGGGGTTAACACCTCAGCTAAAACAAAATATCAACTCAGATCCCAACAGCGGTTTGAGTGTGAATGAAGATAAAGGTGTATTAGTTGTAAAAGTTATACCAAATTCACCAGCTGCTAAAGCAGGGATACGTGCTGGTGATGTGATCCAAACGCTTGGAGGTCAAGCAGTCACAGATGCCAGCAGTGTCCAAAGGGCTGTAGAAAATAGCCAAGTCGGGAGCGATTTACGTATGGAATTACGCCGCAATGGGCAGAATCTTAACATCGCTGTGCAACCTGGTGCTTTCCCCACCCAAACCCAAGTGCAATAAACGTTTTGCTATCAATTGAATAAAAGTGAATTTTCTGGGATGGGTATTTTGCTCGTCCCTTTTTTCTGGTGGCAAAATTGAGTTGCAGTAACCGTATTGCAGTCAGGTAAGCACTACCACAAACATCAAAATCGGAGTTTTCGGTATTAGCAGTTCTACCTTGGAAAAATAGTTTTATTCAATAGCAGAGTCATATTTACATTTTTTATACATGACATTAGTCATGGTTCAACTAATTACCTTTTTCACTAGTGTATAGCTCTTTTCAGTCCTAGTATTTATTTGTCAAAGGAATTCATATTTTATGAAAAATTAATTTCTTTGATGTCAATATCATAAAAGGGAAGTTTGCGAATGAGTATTAAAAGGATGCTTGCTAGTGCAGCGCTGATTTTACCAATTGCTGTTACCTTTATTCCTTTTCAAGCCGATGCTCAGATTAGACGACCAGTTAGGCGATCGGTTCCAGCTAGAATAATCAGAAGACCAGTGCGAGTTAGGGTTCGTACCCCTGTTCAAGTGAGAAGGAGAATAGTGATTCCTGGACGTTGGGTGCAAACAAATCGTGGTCGCCGCTGGATACCTGCTCGCTCTGTATATAGATAAGAAGTCTTACAATTGCAAAAAAATATTGTCCATCAATATTAATTGCAGATTTGTTTTTTCATAGCTTTAGTTAGTGTTTAAAATCCCCTTTAGAATATTTCTAAAGGGGCATTATTTCATATTTACAATAGACTTCAGCCCTCACCCTAAATCCTTCTCCCAAGCTTGGGAGAGGGACTTTTAAATTGGCTCCTCTTCTCCCAATTTTGGGAGAATTTGATTTATCAGGACTTTAGTCCTGACGTTGCAACTGAATTTTAAGCTAGAGCAACTGCTGGTTGTTGCCAGCGTCCCACCGCTTTACCAATTACTGCCAATTCTTGCATCAAATTATCGAAACGGTCTGGTGTCAGAGATTGGGGCCCGTCGGATAAAGCTTTGGCAGGATTAGGGTGAACCTCTATCATCAGGGAATCTGTACCAGCTGCGATCGCAGCCATTGCCATTGAAGGCACAAATTCAGACCAACCTACGCCGTGACTTGGGTCAATCATAATTGGCAGGTGAGTCAGTTTTCGCAACACTGGCACTACCGATAAATCTAGTGTATTTCGCGTATACTGACGGTCAAAGGTGCGTATTCCCCTTTCACACAAAATGACATTAGGATTACCAGATGCCAAAATATACTCGGCTGCCATCAACCAATCTTCAATAGTAGCTGCCATTCCCCGCTTCAACAGAACTGGTTTCGGCTGCGCTCCCACTTTTTTGAGCAAAGAGAAATTCTGCATATTTCTTGCCCCCACCTGAATCACGTCAGCAACTTCGGCAATTTTATCCAGGTCTGCGGCATCCATCACTTCTGTAATAATCCCTAGTCCGCTGACTTCCCGCGCCCTTGCCAACAAATCTAAGGCACTCTCGCCGTGTCCTTGGAAGGCATAAGGTGAAGTCCGGGGTTTGTATGCTCCTCCGCGCAAAAATGAGGCTCCAGCAGTCTTGACGCGTCGTGCCGTCTCCACAATCATTTCTTCATTTTCTACGGAGCAGGGGCCGGCAACGACTACCAAAGGCTGGTGTTCGCCAAATACCACCGCTCCATTGGGAGTATTAACCACCACATCCGAAGCTTCGCCGTGGCGGTACTGACGGCTAGCTCGCTTGTAAGGTTGTTCTACGCGTAACACCTGCTCAATCCAGGGGCTAAGTTCCTGAATTTGTAGTGGATCTAAGTTGGCGGTTTCACCTACTAGACCAATAACTACTTTGTGTTGACCAACAATTTTTTCTGGAGTTAGCCCCCAGCTAGTTAATTCCTCATCAATGCGGTTTATTTCCGCCTCTGGGGAACCAGTTTTCATTACTATAATCATCTGAAAGTTCCTGATTAATTAATTGAGTAAAATTTTCTGTAAATAGGCTAACTTTATTGTTGCCTATTGGCCTAATTACAAATAGTTAAAAATAAAGTTTGTTTACAAAATAAATAGACAAAATGTAGCGCTCAGTCAGTACTTTTACTGCTAAATAACTAGATATGGGGTATAAAAAGGATTATATAATTTTAATTAGCAATGTTGAAGTTATAAAATTTCAACTTCAACATTCACTTTTTCATTTACCCAATATCACAGTTACTTAATACCTGAGCGCTGTTCATTATAAGTTTTTTTGCCGAGTTTTGCGCCAAGCTGCCACCATTCGTCCCCAATTGGTGTTGAACTCACCCAAACCCAGCAAACTTCCAACTTTTTCTTCATCCCAAGAGGCAGAGAGAACGCCATAAGTTATCCCTAAAACCCCCAAACCAAATAATCCCATGTTCACCAATAACACGGCGATGGGAGGTAGTCGGATGTCGGAGTAGATAGCAAGCAGATAACTAACAACCAAGGCGCTAATGCCCAAAGCTGTTGGTACACCACAGAATCCAGCTACCCGTCGGATCATCCGCTGGCTGACGACTTGGGGAATTGCCATCTCTTGTTTGGTGTAAACCACTTTTTTTTCAGCCTGTTTGACGGATTCTGAGGGCTGTGCAGCGGGTTTACTTTGAGTTTTTGCGGGTTTTTGGCGCTTTTTGTTCGGTTCAAAGGGCAAACGACTGCGTTCAGATTCTTCAGCAGACATAAGCGGTAGTCCTATCCACGAATACCGAGACGAGCAATCAAAGCTAGATACTTTTCCCGGCTTTCTTGCGATATATAAGCTAGAAGACGCTTGCGCTGACCGATTAGCTTCAACAGTCCCCGCCGGGAAGAATGGTCTTTTTTATTTGCCTGGAGATGTTCGCTGAGGCGGTTAATGCGCTCAGTTAGCATAGCAACTTGGACATCGGCCGAGCCAGTGTCAGTTTCGTGAACTTGGTAGTTGGAAATTATTTCTTGTTTCCGCAGTTGCGTGAGGGCCATGGTCGATTCGGTTTCTTGTTTTTCTAAATGTATGCAGCAGTCTCCTATAATATCACAGCCCTCAAGCTGGATGTGGAATGACCTTTGAAGTAATATTTGTAATTTTTGATACTAATTTTTACAGGTTAACTCTCGGTATACGTTTTAATCCCTGATAGGGATTTTAATTGATTGCGATTTTGCCGGATGGGGGGGTGCATTTCGCTTCAGGTTTCAATCCCTAATAGGGATTTTAGTTGATTGCGATCGCAGGCTTCTAAAAGCCTTGTGTTATTTGGTTTTCAAGGTTCAATAGCACGAATGCGAAAATCATAACATAAAAAGTTGCAATTATGCTAACTGTAAATAGCTGAAAGTCAGTCTATATAAGGTGCGCGGATGGCTTCAAGATACTAAAGCCCTCAAATCCTTGCATATACGGCAATTCAGCTATTTTTGTAGTTTCCCCTTCTTCAACACCTACCCATCCGCGCATTTAGCGAAAAAACTAATTCGATTGGAAAGCTGTTTCTGTTTAGTTATAGATATCCTACTCGATTAGGTTAGCTGACTTTCGGTTGATGCCTACGCTTACGCAATTCCAGCATTCCCATAACTAACCTTATTTAGCAACGTCTTCAAAATCTGTTATCGCACAAGCAAATTCTCTAAAAGCTGTTTTAATCAGAACCTCTTTCGTTCCTCTTTCCAGAGAAGAGTTGCGTATGAGGTCTGTTAATTCTATGAACAACAGAGAAAACATAAAACGATCTTGGCGGTCAACTTGTTTCAAGCAAGACGATATAAACTGATAAAGCTCTGTTTTTCTGGGTTTGGTCTGTTCATCCCATATTTGCAAACCAAGCCGAAAAGTTCTCAAGCGGATTTCATTGGTGTTAAAGGACGCGTCTTTGTAGCGGACTGATACGCGTTGGGGTAGTTCCATGAGTTTTAGCTATACATATTCAATGTAAAGTAATTATTCACTTATATTTTGGCTCAACCGGAAAAATCTGGTATTTTGCACCAATAGTAATAGCCGCCAGATGTTAGAAACGAATGACTTGCGTGGAATATACAGAGTTTTGCAGGGTAGTACAAACGTTCTGCCCTGCATCGCCAATTTAGAGGATACCCCAGAAATGGAGTAGCCCTTGACCAGAAAAAGCTTCAATCAAAATCGCAGATACAAAACCAATCATTGCTAGACGACCGTTCCAATTTTCACTCTGAGGAGTGAAGCCAAAACGCACAGCATTAGGATCTTCTGAAACAATAGGCGCAGGATTCTTAAAGCCTGACATGAGCATAACTCCAAGGTTCAAGTGTTGTAGCAGTTGTAACTGTCTGTAAAGTAATGTAACAGATGTTTAAAAAAATGCAAGATTGAATGAATTAGGACTTACTCACTCTCTACGAATTCTTTGTCTGCGAGACGCTGCGTGATGTTGATGATAACAGCGAATTAGTGCAAGAAAATTGGACTATTAGCTTTAGTATAGATAATGATTTTGGCGATTTTTGATGGTTAAAGCGCTTTTCAAATGCATAAACTTTTCTCCTAAAAGGTTACGCTGTACACATAAGTTATCCGATTACCCAAAAGTCCTCCAAAACCTCACCCTGTCCTAATCCTTAGTAAAGAGAGGGACAGGTTGAGGTATCTCAGGGGCTATCTATGAGACTAACCGTAAATTACCTTGACAAAGGCTTGTGTGTACATCGTAAGTAAACTCTTTGATAGAGTTATTAAAGTTACGCCGGATAAATCCGTAATCTTCTATTTGGTTCTTCGCCAAAACTATGCGACTTGAGGCGATAATGTTCTACCAACTCATGTTGCATTTTGCGGACTTGGGGAGAACGCGGCAATAACTCGACTGGCTGTCCTTTAGGAATCACAATTTGCTCAACGGCAAGTCTAGCTTCTTCAAGAGCATCCATTTCATCATCGCTACCATTGTGCAAAAACAATTGTAGTTCTCTATCATCGGCCATTTCTGGGTCGTCGATGTTCAGCAACCGCCGCAAACCACGGGTAATTTGGGGAATAGTGCTGGACTTAATTACGTGGATGGGTACATGACGGGCTTTGGCCATTTGGCGTAATTTAGCGTGGTTTTTGACGTGTGATCGCAGTGCTAAAATTGCATCAGCACTATCTATATCTTTTGTCAATATCACGGGCAAAGTTAGCACGCTAATTACTTGTTCTAGTTGGTGACGGCTAACCCCATAAGGGTAAACGTGCAATGGCAAATCTTCACCATTCGGCCCTGGCACTCTTGTAGCAGCATCAAAATCAATGCTCTCAGAATAATTGAAAGATTCATCCAGTAAACGGTCAAACTCGCTGCGCCCAGTTACCCGCTCTACAGGCAATTGGGGTAGTGCAACCATTTGTCCAGATGAACGCCAGCCATTAGACGGTCGTGCCGGCGGGAAAGAATCTTCCACTGTTGCTAGCTGTCCACCACGACCGTTGACAACAGCTAACTGCCTTGTAACCGCAATTTTGCCGCGATCGTCAACGGTTCTCGTTTGTGGGGTAGGTTGACGCCCCCGCAACAGATTATCTACGGTGTCAGCAACACTTTCGTGTACTGTCCAGCGTTGGCGTTCCAACATTTCCACCGCAATTTCAAAGGTAGGCGGCGCTTTCCGCTCCAAAACGGTCTTTTGAGAGCCTCGCCGTCTAGCTTCATCGTCTCCCAACGTCACAGCTTGGATACCCCCAACTAAATCAGCCAGAGTGGGGTTTTTAATCAGGTTTTCGATCTGATTCCCGTGGGCAGTACCTACCAACTGTACACCCCGTTCCGCAATGGTACGAGCCGCTAAAGCTTCCAGTTCCGTGCCAATTTCATCGATGACAATGACTTCTGGCATGTGGTTTTCTACTGCCTCAATCATCACCTGATGCTGTTCATTTGGATGAGCCACTTGCATCCGCCGAGCGCGACCAATGGCGGGGTGAGCAACATCACCATCCCCAGCGATTTCATTGGAGGTGTCAATAATCACTACTCGCTTATGCAGATCGTCCGCTAAAACACGGGCTATTTCCCGTAAGGCGGTAGTTTTGCCCACGCCTGGACGCCCCAGCATGAGAATCGATTTACCAGTTTCTACCAAATCGCGGATCATGCCAATGGTTCCGAATACCGCCCGACCAACGCGACAGGTCAAGCCAATAATCTTACCAGTGCGGTTGCGAATGGCGCTGATCCGATGCAAAGTTTGCTCAATTCCTGCTCGATTATCTCCGCCAAAGATTCCGACTCGTTGAATGCAATCATCTATTTGTTCTTGAGTAACGGGTACTTCGCTCAAATACTCAGCTTGATTAGGAAAGCGAGCCTCTGGGCGACGACCCAAATCCAAGACCACTTCTACTAAACTATCTCGTTTGGGATGACTCTCTAGTACTTGTTGCAGGTCTTGGGGCAAAATGTCTAATAACTTTTGGAGATCGTCTGTAATCGTCATGCTTTCTATGGTGACGTTTTTAGAGATAGCGAGGACATTTGCGTGCAGGAGAACCCGTCCTGGGTATTTTCCGAACGAGCGATTAATGCTCCTGCTGTGACTTGATCTGGGAAACGAGAGAATGGGCAAGTTCTACAGCTTGCCAAAGTAATACTTCATCTTCTTCTAGGCGAACATTCGCCTTCACATTAGTGTTACTTACCTCCTTATTCTCTAACTGTTCGAGAATTGGTGACAGCAGTACGCGGGCGTAGCTACCGTAGGCGACCCCAGAAATGGAGGAGGGGGGGCAGGGAGCGGGGAGCAAGGGGGAAAACTTTTCTCCTCTGCCCCCCGCCCCCTGCCCCTCTGCCTCTTTGAGTAGTCCCATTGCCTTTAACTTAGCAACGGTATACTTATTTGTGCCGCCTGCTAACTGCACATATCCCGGTAACTTAGCTGCCAAAACTTTTTGCCCTAATTTCACCGCAGCTATTGTGGTGCCATCGCCAATATCACCACTCATCGGACGACCATCGGTTTGCCAAATTAAAGCACCCTTGAGTGGGGCAATCCTGTCATACAGCGCTCTCAAATAGTCAATCATCCCTTCGCCATCAGGACAGCTGATGGCTAGTAACTTTAGTTGATCCGCCCACGGTGAAATTGCTTGCCATAATCGCTCAAATTCTGCCAACCGCCCGACTTGTGTATGGATTTCTACGGCATCTACTCCCGTTGACATTACCAATGGTGCGATCGCTCCCGGCGTTGTCACGTATGAAGCTGTATAAATTATACTATAAGGGCAAATTGGTATGCAACGACCGCAGCCATAACACTTTTCGGATACTACTCCTGAAAAGTCTTCTTTGATACTGTCAAACACGATCGCTTGTGCCGGACAAATCCGTTCACAGGGTCTAGGGCAGTCTGTAGGACACTCATGAGGATTAAATTCTGCTTTGCGAAAATGGGGGTCTTCTCCATCGTTTAGGCTGACCATCAAAAAGGGTAAATTGCCTTTGTAGTCAAAGCCTCGCTTTTGGGCATCCTTAGCCAGAGATTTGGCTGCTTGTAGCCCTGATTGCGCTGCTGCAATTACTGCTGGATCAGCTGCAACATCTATGCAGTCAGCGCCCGCCAAAGTATAGGCTAACGTTAAACTTCTGACTGCCGGCAAATGCTGGAAGCTGGCTCCGCAGATCAGCTTGAACCAGTCACCTTGTTTGAGAGATTGTAAAGGTACGAACAGATCAGTCACTATTCTATTATGCGTTTATGCGACTAAAAATAGTAGTCTGCGATCGAGAAAAAGTCCGAATTTGCTGATTTAGGTATTGAACTGGGGATTGGGCATGGGGCATTGGGCATGGGGCATTGGGCATGGGGCATTGGGAATGGACAAGAGACAAGGTAGACAAGGGAGAGACTTGTTCAATAATTCCCCCTTGTCCCCTTGTCCCCTTGTTTCCTCTGCTCCCCTGCCTCTTGCTCCCCACTCCCGCAGCCATCTTAGGAGGCCGATAACATGAGAACTGTATTTTTTGTAGAAGACTCTGCTGAAGATAGAGCTTTGTATCGACGCTTCCTAGAGCGAGACGATCGCTACACTTATGATATTTACGAATTTGAGTCTGGAAATAAGGCCCTACAAGCTTGTCAAGCAAAAATACCAGATGTGATTTTGTTGGACTATCGATTACCAGATTTAGACGGGTTGGAATTTCTCACGAAGCTACAGAGGCAAACTTCTAACAGCCAAATTTCGGTAATTATGCTGACTGGACAGGGAGACGAAACGATCGCAGTCCAAGCGATCAAGAGTGGGGTGCAAGATTATCTAGTCAAGGGAAAACTGACCTCTGATAATTTACGTCGAGCGGTTCATGGGGCGATCGAGCAGATACAGCTAATGCGGCAGCTAAAACAGCAACAGGAACAACAAAAGTTAGTAGGAGCGATCGCTCTTAATATTCGCCAATCGTTGAGGCTTCAAGATATCCTTGCCACGAGTGTTCAAGAAGTCCGCCAATTACTGGGTGCCGATCGGGTAATGCTGTATCAATTCACACCTCAAATGCGGGGTAGCATCGTCGCGGAGTCGGTATTATCCCAATGGACACCAATCTTAGGACTGGAGATTGAAGATACCTGTTTTCAGGAAAATCAGGGAGAAGAATATCGCCAAGGAAAAATTTGGGCAGCGACGAACATCTACGAAGCAGGTTTAAGTGACTGCCATATTCAACTTTTGGAACAGTTTCAGGTGAAGGCGAATTTAGTTGTCCCCATTTTGTTAGAAAGCAAGGGGACTCAAGCAGTTGAACTTTGGGGGTTATTTATTGCACATCAATGTTCTGCCCCGCGACAATGGCATACATTTGAGGTGGAATTGCTCAAGCAACTGACAGTGCAACTAGCGATCGCTATCCAACAAGCCGAACTTTACCACAATCTCCAAACCCTCAACACCGAGTTAGAAGCCAAGGTACAAGAACGCACTGCCAAATTGCACCAAAGCGATCGCCGTTTCCGTGCCATTTTCAATAACACTTTCCAGTTCATCGGACTGCTAACGCCATCTGGCATTTTACTGGAGGCGAACCAGACGGCGCTAAGTTTTGCCGGACTGAAACTGGAAGATGCGATCGATCGCCCTTTTTGGGAAACACACTGGTGGACAATTTCACCGCAAACTCAAGCAGAATTAAAACAAGCGATCGCTCGTGCAGCCCAAGGAGAGTTTATCCGCTATGAAGTTGATGTTCTCGGTGCAAATAACCGAGTAGCAACAATTGATTTTTCACTCCGTCCGCTTTTAGACGAGACAGGTCAAGTTATTTTGTTGATTCCAGAAGGGCGAGATATTACCGAACTCAAACAGGCCAAAGAAAAACTCCAACAAAGTGAGGCCCTGCTAGCCACTACTCAACAAATCGCCCATATAGGCAGTTGGGAATTTAACTTAGTAACCAAAAAGCGCTGCTGGTCTATGGAAACCTTTCGCATCTTTGGTCTAAATCCAATTGAAAGTGAACCGACTCAGGCAGAATTCCTCCAGATGCTTCACCCAGAGGATCGCACACAGTTCCAGACCAATTTTGAACAAGCCATCGCCCAAGAAACCCCTTTCAGTATTGAGTTCCGAATTGTCCGACCCGATGATTCAGTGCGCTACCTTGAGGGGAAAGCAGAGATAGCTTATAACGCTCAAGGGCAGGCAGTTAAGGTGTTGGGAGCTATTCTAGATATTACAGAACGTAAACAAAATGAATTAGAAATCATCCGTAGTCGTGACCTGCTAGAAGCTGTTTATAACGAATCCGCTGATGCACTTTTTTTGGTAGATGTAGAAACATTATTGACTATTGACTGTAACGATCGAGCAGTGAAGCTATTTGCAGCCTCTAACAAAGCTGAACTCATTAACATTGCAGGTCACACTCTGCAAAAACAACAGTTCACTCCTGATGAGTTAGACTCCATAACCGAAGAAATTAACCAGCAAGGGTTTTGGAGTCTAGAAATTGAATACATTACCAAACAGGGCAAATCGTTTTGGGGAAATATCGCAGCCAAACAAATTACCGTTGCTGGTAACGTGATGAACCTAGTGCGAGTCACAGATATAACTGTGCGTAAGCGCGTAGAAGAAGACCGCAAACGGGCAGAAATAGCGCTCCGAGAAAGTGAAGAACGACTACAGTTAGCACTTGAGGCTTCGGGGGATGGTTTGTGGGACTGGAACATTCTCACTAAAGAGGTGTATTACAGCCCGCGCTATTTAGAAATGCTCGGATACACTTTTGATGAACTCCCACAAGATTTTAGTACTTGGGAGCGATTAGTTCATCCAGAGGATTTGCCTTGGGTTGAGAAAATCTTGGCAGATCATCTCAAGGACAGTTCAGTACCCTACAAATTTGACTATCGACTTCAAAGTAAATGGGGTGAATACAAATGGATTGCTAACTACGGCAAAGTTGTCATCCGAGATGGACAGGGAAAGCCTCTGCGAATGACTGGTACTCATCGGGATATCAGCGAGCAACAAGCCGCGCTACGCGAACACAAACAAGCCGAAGCAGCCTTAGCCAAAAGTGAAGAACAACTGAGGCTAACGTTAGAATTTAACCACATCGGTCTTTGGGATTGGAATGTTCAAACAAATGAAGTTACCTGGAACGACAACCATTATCGTTTGTTAGGTTTAGAGCCAGAAATATCAGCAGCCAGCTATCAACTATGGCGCGATCGCTTGCATCCAGAGGATGTTGACCGAATCGAACAGGCTGTATCAAATGCACTGGCACAACATATTAATTTTCAAGGTGAATATCGAGTGATTTTTCCCGATGGCAGGGTTCACTGGCTCACGGGGAAAGGACGTGGCGTTTACAACGAAGCAGGCGATCCTGTACGGATGTTAGGAGTAATTATTGATATTAGTGAGCAAAAGCAAGCAGAAGCAGCTTTGCAATAAAGTGAAGCCCGATTCCAGGCATTTATGAACAATAGCCCAGTGCTAGCTTGGATCACTGATACAGATGGGCGTGTACTTTACTTAAATCAAACATACCTGCGGACATTTAAATTACTACCCGAACAGGTGATTGGGCAATCTATTTCTGACCTCTACCCAGATGAAATTGCTCGGCAGCATTTCGATCACATTCGCACAGTCATAGAGACAAATCAGGTAATGGAGGTGATTGAAGTTGCTCCCCGACCAGACGGTTCCCTTGGTGAGTTCTTAGTATACAAATTCCCAATTCTCGGATTGTCTGAACAAAAGCTAGTGGGTAGGGTGGCGATTGACATCACAGAACGCAAGATTCTAGAGCGAGAACTAGCTCACAAGCAAAAGTTATTGGATACCTTCATCAATAATGCACCTGTTGGTATAACCATTCTCGATCGAGAACTGCGTTTCTCATTCATTAATGAAGCATTAGCAGAAATTAATGGCATTCCCGCGACGGCACATATTGACAAGACACCGTGGGAGATTATCCCGAATTTGGCATCACAACTGGAGCAAGTCTTTCAACATGTTTTGACAACGGGTGAACCGATTCTGGATTTGGAAATCAGTGGAGAAACCCCAAAACTTCCAGGTGTAATCAGAACTTGGCTAGCTTCCTATTTTCCAATTCAGTCTGAAGCCGATGAACCTATTAGTATGGGCATTGTGGTAGTTGAAATCAGCGATCGCAAACGTGCTGAACAAATGTTAGAGTTGCAAGCAGTCATTACCCGCAACATGGCGGAGGGAATTTGCCTAGTTCGTGCCACAGATGCCGTGTTTGTCTATGCAAATCCTAAATTCGAGCAAATGTTTGCTTATGACCCTGGTGAATTAATCGGTCAGCACGTGTCGATTGTCAACTACGGTGATAAATATCATACACCTGAAGATGTTAATCAGGCGATTAGAACTACTATTTTGAAACACGGTGAAGCAACCTATGAAGTCCATAATATTAAAAAAGATGGTACTCCATTCTGGTGTAGCGCTACCGCTTCCGTTTTTGAACATCCTGAGTATGGAAGCGTCCTTGTCGCCATCCATCAAGATATCACTGAGCAAAAGCAAGCGGAGGAAAAAATCAAAGCCTCTCTAAAAGAAAAGGAGGTATTACTCAAAGAAATTCATCATCGTGTTAAAAATAATTTAGGAATTGTCAGCAGTTTGCTGCAAATGCAATGCAGACGAACACAAGATCCTGTGGTGACAGCTATTTTGCGCGATAGCCAAAACCGCATTGCTTCCATTGCCCTAGTTCATGAAAAACTATACCGTTCTGAAGACCTTGCTGATATTGATTTCGCTCAATACATTCCAGATTTAACAACTCATTTATTTGATTCCTATAATGTCAGTTCTAGCCAGATTAAACTAAATATTCAAGTTGATAATGCTAGCCTCGACATCGAAACCGCCATTCCTTGCGGCTTAATTATCAACGAACTGGTTTCTAATGCTTTAAAATACGCTTTTGTTGGTAATCGTGGGGGAAAAATTGAGGTTAAGTTTTATCAAAAATCCGAATCTAATTTGATACTCATTATTAAAGATAATGGTGTTGGCTTACCTGAAAATTTTGATAGCAAGAAAACCAAAACGCTGGGCATAACCCTTGTCCAGGGTTTAGTCAAGCAGCTAAGAGGAAAACTTGAAATTAACTCTCAACAAGGTACAGAGTTCAGAATTACTTTTACAAACAGTCGGACATGAAAATAATTGACATCTTATCAAACACGCAGACAAAAGAGACAGTTAGAGTCCTTGTTGTTGAAGATGAATATATCCTTGCTATCAACTTACAAGAAACTTTAGAGTCTTTAGGATATGTTGTTTTAGATATCGCCGATTCTGCCGAAGAGGCAATTGCAAAAGCAACTGAATTACGCCCAAACTTAATTTTGATGGATATCAGGTTACGGGGTGAAATGGACGGCATCCAGGCAGCGGAGCAAATTTGGCATCATTTGCAAATTCCGATTATCTACGTCACAGGTCACTCCGATAACAGTACTGTTGAGCGAGCAACGCTAACATCCCCCTTTGGATACATTCTCAAACCCATAAAGGAACAAGAACTTTACGTTGCAATTCAAACAGCACTCAATCGCTACGATCGCGAGCAATTTTTAAGTTCTGTACTTCGGGGAATGGGTGATGGGGTAATTGTAGTCGATACTGAATTAAATATTAAATACATGAATCAGGTAGCTGAAGCTCTGACAGGGTGGCAATGGAATGAAGCTAAAGACAAGATGTTAGCTGAAGTTATCAAAATTATTGATGAACAAACTCAGCTACCGATAGAAAATCTAATTATTGCAGCTCTCCAAAAAAAAACTACTATGAACCTATCCCACTAATAATATTTTGTTAATCCAGATATGAATTGTAGCAAGGTCAATGAATGCGTCAAAGTAAACT